>DASSQE010000064.1:0-12434 GCA_035702645.1 Gaiellaceae bacterium | reverse complement strand
CACCTGCGACGACTGCTACTTCAGGCGCGAGAGGCTGTGCGCGCTGGCCGAGAACGTGCCGTGTCCGACGTTCCGCTCCGCGTCGCTCGGCTCACTGCTCCCGCCGAAGCAGCCGCAGCTTGTCCCGCGGCCGCTTCCCCGCGTCGCCGCCGTCGCTGCCGCCTGAGCCGGCAAGGCGTACAGAGGCTTGATGCGAAATTGGCGCGCCGTCGGGGCCGGTCACGACCAAGCCGGGCGCCGACGGCGGGACTCGTGCAGGCTGGAGGCCTGAGCGAGGAGCCCCGGTGGCGATCCGGCGCCGTGTCGTGGCCCTCATCCGGCCCGTGCGAATTTCGCATCAAGCCTCTAGCATCCGCGCCGTGGAGGGCAAGCCGCCGGAACGGCAGACGCAGCAGCAGGGAACGCCCTGGCGACTGATCATCTTCGCGGCGCTCGCCCTCTACGCGGTCCTGATCGCGCTCTTGAACAAGGAGCAGGTCGACATCAGCTTCGTCTTCTTCTCGACGAAGATCTCGAAGCTCGTCCTCATCATCCTCTGCCTCGTGATCGGCTTCGCCGCGGGGTTCGTCTTCGACGGCTGGCGGCAGCGCCGCAAGCAGCGCGCGTCACCCAAGTAGAGCCGCGAGCCGCTCGACGCCGTCGACGATCCGCTCGGGCGGCTCGAAGCTGAACGCGAGCCGCGCCGCGGACGCGCCGGCTCCGGCTCCGGGCGGGAAGAAGTCCGCGCCGCGGACGAACGCCACCCCCTCGGCCTCCGCCCGCCGCGCGAGATCAAACGCGTCACGGTCCCCGTCCAGCTCGAGCCAGACGAAGTACCCGCCGCTCGGCCGGCTCCAGGACGTGCCCTCCGGGAACGTCCGCTCGAGCGCGCCGAGCATCGCGTCGCGCCGCTCCCGCAACTGGCCGCGCACGCTCTCCAGGTTCGGCTCGAAGCGCCCGCGGGCGACGAACTCGGCGATCGTCGCCTGCGTCAGGTACGGCGGCGAGATGTACGTCGAGACGGCGCGCCGCTCGTAGGCCGGCGCCTGCGCCGCAGGGAGCACGAAGTAACCGGTGCGCAGGCCGGGCGCCACGGTCTTCGAGAACGAGGAGGTGTGCGTGACGATCTCGCCGCCCTCCAGCTCGAGGAGCGACGGCTCCGGCTCCCCCTCGAAGCGGACGAGCCCGTACGGGTCGTCCTCCAGGATCGGCAGTTCGTGCTCGGCGGCGATCTCGACGATACGCCGGCGCCGTTCTCCCGAGAGCGTGCGCCCGCTCGGGTTCTGGAACGTCGGGATCGTGTACAGGAACGACGGGCGCCCGGTGCGCGCGAGCTCGAATTCGAGCGCGTCCGGATCCAGGCCCTCGTCGTCCATCGCGATCGAGACGACTTCGACGCCCTTGCGGGCGAGGATGGTCAGCGGCCGGTCGTAGGTCGGACCCTCGACGAGGACCGGGCCGGGTCGTCGCTCGAGTGCTTCCTCGGCGTAGAGGACGAATCCCAGGAGCCCGCCCATCGTGAGGACGACCCGGCCCGCGTCGACGCCGTGCCGTGCCGCGACCCACTCGCGCAGCGGCTCGTAGCCTCCGACGGGACCGTAGGAGAACATCTTGGCGCCCTCCCGGAGAGCGACCTGGTGCGCGCAGTCCGCGAGCTCTGCGGCCGGGATCAGCTCGAGCGCGGGAGCCCCGCGGGCGAAGGAGATCGGCGGCATCGACGCAGCCTAGAGGCTCGTGCACCCGGCGTCGGCTAGGCGCGAACGAGCTCGGCGACGAGGCCGGCGGTCTCCGTCGGCGTCGTGCCAACGCGGATGCCACGCGCCTCGAGCGCTTCCTTCTTCGCCTGCGCGGTCCCCGCAGACCCGGAGATGATCGCTCCGGCGTGTCCCATCGTCTTGCCCGGCGGCGCCGTGAAGCCCGCGATGTACGCGACGACGGGCTTCGACATCTCGGCCTCGATGAACTCTGCGGCCTTCTCCTCCTCGTCCCCGCCGATCTCGCCGACCATGACGACCTGCTCCGTCTGCGGGTCGGCCTCGAACCGGGAGAGCACGTCCACGAACGAGGTGCCGACGATCGGATCGCCGCCGACGCCGACGATCGTCGAGTTCCCGAGTCCGAGCTGCGTGAGCTCGTGACCGATCTGGTACGTGAGGGTCCCCGAGCGCGAGACGAGCCCGACGGCACCCTCGCGGAAGATCTCCGCCGGGATGATTCCCACGTTCGCCTTCCCCGGCGAGAGCGCGCCGGGGCAGTTCGGCCCGATGAGGGTCACGTCGCGCATCTGGACGTAGGCGTGGATCCGCAGCATGTCGTGCGCGGGCACGCCCTCGGTGATGCAAACGACGGTGTGGACGCCCGAGTCGATCGCCTCGTACATCGCGTCGCCGGCGAACGGCGCGGGGACGAAGACCATCGCGGTGTTCGCGCCCGCTTCCGAGACGGCCGCCGCGACCGTGTCGAAGATGGGGATCCCTTCGACGTCCTGCCCGCCCTTCCCCGGTGTGACGCCTGCCACCACGGTCGTTCCGTACGCCCGGTTCCGGAGCCCATGGAAGCGGCCCTCCGAGCCGGTGAGGCCCTGGACGACGAGCCGCGTCTCCGAATCGACGAGGATCGCCATCAGGCTGCGGCCGCCAGCTCCACCGCCCGGCGGGCGCCGTCGAGCATCGTCGCCTCCACGTGCAGGTTCGGCGAGCCGGCGTCCTCGAGCAGACGCCGCCCCTCCTCCGCATTCGTCCCGTCGAGCCGGACCACGATCGGCAGCTCGATCTGCATTTGCCCGAGCGCCTGGAGGATCCCGCGCGCGACCTCGTCGCAGCGGGTGATCCCGCCGAAGATGTTGAACGCGATCGCCCGCACGTCCGGATCGCTCGTGATCACCTCGAGCGCATCGACGACGCCCTGCGCGCCGCCGCCGCCGCCGAGATCGCAGAAGTTCGCAGCCTTCCCGCCGACGAAGGAGACCACGTCGACGGTGGACATCGTCAGCCCCGCGCCGTTCCCGAGCACGCCGACGTCGCCGTGGAGCTTCACGTAGGTGACGCCCTTCTCGCGGGCGAGCGCTTCCAGCGGGTCCCCGCCGGCGACGTCGCGCATGGCGGCGATCTCCGGCTGACGGAAGAGCGCGTTGTCGTCGACGGTGAACTTCGAGTCGAGCGCCCGCACCTCGCCGTCGGTCGTCACGATCAGCGGGTTGATCTCGCACAGCATCGCCTCGCAGCCGACGAACGCCTCGTACAGGCGCCCGACGATGGCCGCGATCTGCTTCTGCTCGCCCGGATCGGTGACGCCGCCGTCGTGGACGAGCCGCCTGCCGTGCCACGCTTGGCAGCCGCCGAGCGGATCGACGTGGAGACGGACGAGGGCCTCCGGCGTCTCGGCCGCGACCTCCTCGATGTCGACGCCGCCCTGCGTCGTGAACATGAAGAGCGGCTTCTTCGCGCTCCGATCGAGTGCCAGCGAGAGGTAGTACTCACGCGCGATCTCGGACGCACGCTCGATCCACAGCTTCCCGACCGTGTGCCCGCGGATGTCCATGCCCAGGATCTCCCGTGCTCGTGCCTCGGCATCGTCGGCGGTCTCGGCGAGCTTGATTCCCCCGGCCTTCCCACGTCCACCGATCAGCACCTGCGCCTTCACGACGACCGGGAGTCCGATCTCCTCTGCCGCCGCGCGCGCCTGCTCCGGCGTCGTCGCGAGGCGCCCCTCCGAGACCGGGATCCCGTACTTCGCGAAGAGCTCCTTCCCCTGATGCTCGTAGAGATCCAAGGCGCGCGCGAGTCTACCCGGCTCGTCGCCGCCACCGTCCCCGTGACGGCGTGCTCCTGGGCACGCGACGCTGGGGAGAACAGGCGAACCGTGTGCGAGCATTCGCCGGTGCAGAAGAGCACCCTCGTCGTCCTGATCGCGCTCGGCGCGGCTTTCGCCGGCTTCGTGATCACGTCGGTCGTGCGCGACCTCGGCGCCGGGACACCGCCGTCGGATGTCAGCGTCGCAGCCGGCCCCCAGAGTGCCACGCTCGGCTGGCGCGAGCAATACGGCTCTTCGGGACAAGACCTCGTCTTCACCGTCGACCGCTTGCAGGTGCTCCACGGTGGCTGGAAAGCGGAGATCGGAATCGCGAACCACACCAAGAACGCGTACGACGTCGGCGACCCGCGTGCGACGCTCGACCGGTCCTTCGGGCTCATGCTCTTCTCGACCAACTCCGAGTCCGAGCTCAACGACCGCAACCGCAAGGGCACGCTTCCCCCGGTCAGAGAGGTCGTTCGCTTCGAGCCGAGCCTCCCGAAGGTCCTCGAGTCCGGCGATGCCTGGGAGGGCACGGTCTGGGCGCCCGGTGCGCTCGCGGCGAAGAGCTGGGTGCGCGTGGTGTTCGGGCCGCTGCTCGTCATCGGGAAGCCGGCGAAGGGCACCGCGAGCTCGGTCACCTGGATCACCGACGAAACCCATCAGCTCAAGAGCTGACGGGCGCGACGTTGCGTCAGAGCAATCGCGCGGCGAACGCCCGCTGAGGCTCCGGCTCGGCGCCGCAGCTCGCGGAAACGGCCGGTCCCGAGATCTGCTCGACCTTCGCCGCGTACTCGGACCCGTCCCACGCTCGGAAGCGGACCGTCCCGTCGCTCGCGTCGATGAGCCGGAGGTCGCCGACACCCTCGAAACCCCCCTCCTCCCGGATCAGCCGCTCGGCCGCCTGGACGCGCGGCTCGTAGCACGTCCGTCCGCGGTAGTGCGCGAGGTCGATCCGTCCCGCGAGCGCCCGGGCGACGAGGAACGCCGCCTGCTCTGCCACGACGCGCCCGAACTGGATCCCGGCGGGGAGCACGAGCACGTTGGCGGCGAAGCGATGTCCACCCTGGTGCGACGAGATCCAGACCTCGTCCTCTCCGAGCCTCTCTGCGAGAGCGGTGTACACGGCCGTTCCGCGGAGCGCGCAGCAACGGTCGCGCGTGCCGTGCCCGCAGACGAGCACGAGCGAGTCGTCCATCGGCTCGCCTGCGCTCGCCAGATCGAGCGCCGATAGGTCGTCGTGTGCCTCGAGCTGGATCCGGCGCACGGAGCCCGCTGCTTCCTCGGCCCGGACGACGAACGCGAGCAGCGAGCCGGCGGCGCGCCCGGGTCTCCGGACGAACTGAAGCCTCGACCCCGGCGTCTCGTCGAGCCACGCGGATACCGCTTCCTCGGCCGCCTCCGGGAGGACGCCGCCGTCGACGACGTCGCGGGGCCAGGTCCCGGGCACCTCGAGCAGGAGCCACGACCGCGCTGTGACGGCAGTCGCCGACAGCAGCTCGCCCGCGGCCTCGGAGAGCTCCGCGCAGCGGCCGCTCATTCGCCACCGAGCACGCACACGAGCTGGCCGCTCGCGATCGGCTGTCCCGGTGCGACGCCGAGCTCCGTGACGACCCCCGAGCGGTGCGCAGCGATCTCGTTCTCCATCTTCATCGCCTCCACGACGCACACGACCGTCCCGGCCTCGATCGTGTCCCCCTCCGACACGTTCACTCGGAGCACGGTGCCCTGCATCGGGCTCACGACTGCCTCGGAAGCGTCACCGGTCAGCCCCTTGCTGCGGCCCTTGCGCCGGCGGGCGAGCTCGGCCCACGGCGGCTCCGGAGCCTGGATGCCGATGTCGTGGCGACGCCCGTCGATCTCGACGGTCACGAGCTGAACCCGGCCCGGCGGCGTCGCCCCGTCCGAAGGTGCGGCGACGGCCACATCCCGCCCGGGCTTCGCCGCGTCCGCAAGCTCTTGCGCCCGGGCGGCCAGCTCCTCCGACTCGACGACCCCGCGGCAGGTCTCGCCGGCGACGAAGCAGGGCGACTCGAGGAGGGCGCGGTGGAACCCGAGGAGCGTCGTCGGGCCCTCGATGACGTACTCCTCGAGCGCGCGGAGCATGCGGCGCCTCGCGTGCTCGCGCGTCACGTCGTGCACGACCACCTTGGCGACGAGCGGGTCGTAGAGCCCGGAGACCTCACTCCCGGCGGAGACCCCGGAGTCAACCCGGACCCCGATTCCACCCGGCTCGCGATAGGCGGTGATCCTGCCCGGGCTCGGGCGGAAGCCGTGGGCGAGGTCCTCGGCGTTGATGCGGCACTCGATCGCGTGTCCGCGCAACACCACGTCCTCCTGGGCGAACGAGAGCGGCTCTCCGGCGGCGATCGCGATCTGCTCGCGGACGATGTCGATCCCGGTGACCGCCTCGGTGACGGTGTGCTCGACCTGGACGCGCGTGTTCATCTCCAGGAAGTAGTACGAGCCGTCGGGGGCAAGCAGGCCCTCGACCGTCCCGGCCGAGCGGTAGCCGGCTGCCCGCGCCGCCTCGACGGCGATCCGGCCTATTCGCTCGCGCAGCTCGTCGTCGACCGCCGGCGAGGGCGTCTCCTCGACCAGCTTCTGATGACGGCGCTGGATCGTGCAGTCCCGTTCCCCGAGATGCACGACGTTGCCGTGCGCGTCGCCGAGGATCTGCACCTCGACGTGGCGCGGGTCGTCGAGGTAGCGCTCGACGTAGACGGAGGGGTCCGCGAAGTACGCCTCTCCCTCCCGGCGGGCCGCGTCGTACGCGGACACGACCTCGGTCTCGTCGCGCGCGACCCTGAACCCCTTGCCGCCGCCACCGCCCGAGGCCTTGATCGCGATCGGATACCCGATCTCCTCCGCGATCCGGACGACGTCGCCAGAGCTCTCGGCAGCCGTGGTCGTGCCGGGGACGATCGGGACGCCGGCGGCCCGCATCCGCTCGCGGGCGGAGATCTTCGACCCCATGGCTTCGATCGCCTCCGCCGGAGGGCCGATCCAGGTCAGGCCCGCGTCCTCGACCGCTCGCGCGAAGGCCGCGTTCTCGGCGAGGAACCCGTACCCAGGGTGGATCGCCTCGGCGCCCGAGCGGAGCGCAACGTCGACGATCCGGTCCGCGCGGAGGTAGCTCTCGGCCGCAGGCCCGGGCCCGAGAAGGTAGGCCTCGTCCGCGAGACGCGCGTGCAGCGCGCTTCGATCGGGCTCGGAGTAGACGGCGACCGTCGCGATGCCGAGCTCCCGCAGGGTCCGGAAGATGCGGACCGCGATCTCGCCGCGATTGGCAACGAGAATCTTCGAGAAGGCGTCCACTGGACGCGTATTCTCATGGACGGTGAGCGTTCCGGATCAACTCACGGTCGCGCGCGTCGCCGCGGTTCCGGTCGTGGTGATCCTCTTCGCCTGGAACTTTCCGAACCATGCCTACTGGGCGACCGCAGTCTTCGTCGTGGCGATGGCCACGGACCAGATCGACGGCTGGCTCGCCCGGCGGAGCGGAACGAGCTCGCCGCTCGGCACGCTGCTCGACCCCGTCGCCGACAAGGTCCTGGTCCTTGCGGCGCTCGTGATGCTCATCGGCGAGGGCGTTGCGCCGGCGTGGATGGTCGCGCTCATCGTCGTTCGAGAGATCCTGGTCTCGGGTCTCCGGCTCGCGGCGATCGAGCGCGGGGTCGTGCTCCCCGCCCGCGACCTCGGGCGAATCAAGACCTGGACACAGGTGCTTGCCGTCACGATCGCAGGACTCGCCGCAGCCGGCGCTTGGAGCAAAGACGTGGCGTGGTGGGCGTTGCTCGCCGCGCTCGCGGCGACCTGGCTCTCCGGGCTCGACTACGCGCGCGTCGCGCCGCGAGTGCTCCGGGGGGAAGGAGCTTAGGCCTGGTGTAGGCGGGGATCGGGACTCGTGCCCGGGCCCGAACACCAAGGTCCCCGAACACGAGTCCCGATCCCCGCCCCGCCATCCCTCGCGAGGGAAGGTTGGAGGACGCGGGATCGCGGTCTCACTGTCGGCGACCGTGTTGGTGCCGGAGGTCGAGGCCTCCCCGAACAGCAGAGCGATGTGCCTACAGTTCGCCGGTGCCCGATCGGCTCCGCGAGCTCTGGGACTTCTCCGACCTCGACGTAAGCGAGGAGCGCCTCCGGAAGCAGCTCGAGGCCGAGGACACCGACGCGGGGCGCGCCGAGGTCCTCACCCAGCTCGCGCGCGTCGAGGGCCTGCGCGACCGCTTCGACGAGGGCGAGGTGCTGATCGTCGAGGCGGAGTCACTCGCGGGCGACAGCGCCGTCGCGAGGGCACGCATCGACCTCGAGCGCGGCCGCCTGCGCCGCTCCGGCGGGGATCCGGACGCCGCACGTCCGCTGTTCGAGTCGGCGTTCGCGACCGCGGTGGACGACGAGCGCTGGTTCATCGCCGCCGACGCGGCCCACATGGCCGCGCTCGTCGCGCGCGACCGTGAGGGCTTCGTCAGGTGGACCTCGCGGGGGATCGAGATCGCGGACGAGCACGAAGCCGCCGCGTACTGGCGCGGCTCGCTTCTCAACAACCTCGGCTGGGAGCAGTACGAGGCAGGCGAGTACGACGCGGCGCTGGACACGTTTCGGCGGGCGCTCGACGCGCGGGAGCGCGAGCCCGAGAAGGCCGAGCCGATCGCGCACGCGCGGTACGCGGTCGGACAGACGCTCCGCGCGCTCGACCGCTCGGACGAGGCGATCCCGCTCCTCGAGCAGGCGGTCGCGTGGGCGGACGGCGCCGGGAAGCCGGGCGGCTGGCTCCGCGAGGAGCTCGCCGAGGAGTACGCCGCGGTCGGCCGCGGCGACGACGCGCGCGAGCAGGCGCGCCTCGCCATTCCCGTTCTGGAGAAGAACGACCCGTCGTTCGCCGAGGACGCCGACCGCTCCGGACGGCTCCGCGCGCTCGCCGGCGAGAGCTGAGCACCGCTCGAACGAGCTCGTAGGAGCGGGACCCGTCCCGCCCAGGGCCGGACAGGCCCCGTCCGTCCGACCTCAGACTTCGCCGGCGAGCGCTTCGAGCCGGTCGACGAACGACGAGAGCACGGCGAACGTCTCCTCCACGGGCTCGGGCGAGGCGAGGTCGACGCCCGCAGAGCGGAGAACGTCGAGCGGATACTCCGAGCCTCCCGCGCGCAAGAAGCCGAGGTAGCGCTCGGCGGCGCCCGGCTTCCCGTCGAGCACCCCGCGGGCGAGCGAGTGCGCACCGGAGATCCCGGTCGCATACTGGAAGACGTAGAACGGCCGGTACAGGTGGAGGAACTCGGCCCAGGTCATGCCGACGCGCTCTCGGTCGAACTCGAATCCAGGGCCGTACGCCTCGCCGAAGAAGCCGACCGTCAGCTCCCCTAGGGCATCGGCCGTGATCCCGTCGCCGCGCTCAACCCGCTCGTGCGCCTCGCGTTCGATCCGGGCGAGCGTCGGCATGATGAAGAAGTAGCGGAGGAAGTTCCCCATCGCCTCGTCGAGGACTGCGAGCTGCAGTTCGCGGTCCGTGATCGTCTCGAGGAGGTACGCCCGCAAGAGTGCTTGGTGAAAGTTGGACGCCACCTCCGCGACGAAGGTCGTGTACCGGGCCGAGACCTGCGGCTGCGTCTGCCAGGCGAGGTAGGAGTGCATCGAGTGGCCGAGCTCGTGGGCGAGCGTGCCCAGGCTCCCGGCCGAGCCGTCGAAGCTCATGACGATGAACGGATACGTCCCCGGCGCGCCCGAGGAGAACGCACCGCCGCGCTTGCCCTGGTTCGGGTAGACGTCGACCCAGCGCTCCTCGAGAGAGCCGCGGCGGACCGTCGCGACATACTCCTCGCCGAGCCGGGCGAGCGATTCGCAGATCCACTCGATGCATTGCTCGTAGGTGAGCTGCGGCTTCGCTCCACCGAGCGGCGCCCAGAGGTCGTACGGCCGGAGCGAGTCCACGCCCAGCAGCTCCTCCCGTACCCGCCAGTAGCGGTGCCAGGTGGGCAGGTTGCTCTCGAACGTGGTTAGGAGGTTGTCGAGCACCTCGAGCGGAAGGTTCGAGCGATGGAGGGCGGCAGCACAGGTCGACGGGTGGCGGCGCGCACGAGCCGAGAAGACGTCCTGCTTGATCGCGGTCGCGTAGCTCGCGGCGAAGACGTTCCGGAAGGCGAGGTAGCCGTCGGCGTAGCTCTCGTAGGCGCTCCGGCGCAGCACGCGGTCCGGGCTCCCGAGCAGACCGCGGATCGATCCCTGCGTCACCTCGACGGTCTCGCCCGACCCGGTCGTCGCAGGCGCGAACACGAGATCGCCGTCGGCGAGGCTCGTGTACACGGCGTACGCGCCCGAATGCGCGTCGGAGACGAGGCCGAGCAGTTCCTCGACCTCTGCAGAGCGGACGTGCTCGCCGCGGCGAAAGAGGTCGTCGAAGTAGTGCCCGTACTGGGCGAGCTCGGGATTGGCTTCCGACCATTCGTGTAGCCGGTCTTGCCCCAACGCGAGCAGCTCGGGCTCGACGAAGGCCGACGCGGCGGCGACCTCCGCGTAGAGGCCGCGAGCCCGCCCGTTCCGCGCGACCGCATCGGGGTCGTTGGTATCGACCGCCTGGCCGATGCTGGCGTAGACGAAGACGGGGCCGAGTCGCCGTTCGAGCGAGTCCCGCGCTGCGAGCGCCTCGATCGTCACCTCCGGTCCGTCTGCGAGCCGCCCGGCGAATGCTTGCAGCGCGGGGAGCTCCGCCGCGATCGCCTGGACCTCGGCCTCCCAGTCGGCGACCGTCGCGAACACGCTCTCGACATTCCACGTCCACTCGACCGGGAGCTCGCTCCGCGGCGGCGTCCGGATCTCCTCGCCGGCCACGCTCACAGCGGAATATTGCCGTGCTTGCGCTTCGGTTTCGGCTCGCGCTTCGCGAGCGCGGTCTCGAGGGCCGAGAAGAGCACGGGCCGAGTGCGGCGCGGCTCGATCACGTCGTCGACGTAGCCGCGCTCGGCCGCGGTGTACGGGTTCGCGAAGCGCTCCTTGTAGTCGGCGATCAGCTCCTCACGCCGCGCATCGGGATCCTCCGCCTCCTCGAGCTCGCGGCGGAACACGATGTTCACCGCGCCCTCCGGCCCCATGACGGCGACCTCGGCGGTCGGCCACGCCACGTTGAAGTCGGCACGGATGTGTTTGGAGCTCATGACGTCGTACGCCCCGCCGTACGCCTTGCGCGTGATCACCGTGAGCTTTGGGACGGTCGCCTCGGCGTAGGCGTAGAGGAGCTTCGCCCCGTGGCGGATGATCCCGCCCCACTCCTGCGCCGTGCCGGGCAGGAAGCCGGGCACGTCGACGAAGGTCACGAGCGGCACATTGAACGCGTCGCAGGTGCGGACGAACCGCGCGGCCTTCACCGACGCGTCGATGTCGAGCACGCCCGCGAGCGCTCCCGGCTGGTTCCCGACGACGCCGATCGCATGGCCGCCGAGCCGCGCGAACCCGCACACGATGTTCTCCGCCCAGTGCGCGTGGACCTCGAGGAAGTCACCGTCGTCGACGACCCGCTCGACGACCTGCTTCACGTCGTACGGCTTGTGGGAGCTGTCCGGGACGATCGTGTCGAGCGTCGCGTCCTCCCGGTCGACCGGATCCGTGGGCGCGGCGTACGGCGGCGCCTCGAGGTTGTTCTGCGGGAGGAACGACAGGAGGTAGCGCGCATCCTCCAGGCACGTCTCTTCGTCGGGAGCTGTGAACTGGGCGACGCCCGAGCGAGTCGCGTGCGTCGCCGCGCCGCCGAGCTCCTCGAAGCTGACGTCCTCCCCGGTGACGGTCTTCACGACGTCGGGCCCGGTGATGAACATGTACGACGTCCCCTCGACCATGAGCACGAAGTCGGTGATCGCGGGCGAGTACACGGCGCCGCCCGCGCACGGGCCCATCACGAGCGAGATCTGGGGCACGACGCCGGAGGCCTGCACGTTGCGCCAGAAGATCTCCGCGTAGCCCGCGAGCGAGACGACTCCCTCCTGGATCCGCGCTCCCCCCGAGTCGTTGATCCCGATCACCGGGCAGCCGTACTTCACGGCCATGTCCATGACCTTGCAGACCTTTTCCGCGAACACCTCCGACAGCGAGCCGCCGAAGATCGTGAAGTCCTGCGAGAAGACGAAGACCTTGCGCCCGAAGATCGTCCCGTACCCGGTGACGACCGCGTCGCCCCACGGACGCTGCTCGCGCATCCCGAACTCGACCTCGCGGTGGCGGACGTAGCGGTCGAGCTCGACGAACGAGCCCGGGTCGAGCAGCCTCTCGAGCCGCTCGCGCGCGAGCAGCCTGCCCTGGGAGCGCTGCCGCTCGACCGCCTTCTCGCTGCCCGCATGGCGGGCGCTCCGGCGCAGCTCGAGCATCCGTTCGAGCTTCGCCTGCGTCGAGTCCTGCGGCTGCGTCGGCTCCTCGGTGGCGGCCACGAACGCGCAGCCTAACGGCCATGCGCGAGAATCGACCTCGTGGAGCGGGAGACGATCCTGCAGAAGGGGCTGCCGCCCGGGGTCGAGCGGGCGACGATCGCGCCGTACGTCGACGGCGATCCCGGGGACTTCTACTACCAGCGGAACGGGCACCCGACGCAGATCGCGGCCGAGCGCCTGCTCGGCGAGCTCGAGGGCGGACGCGCGCTGCTCTTCCCTTCCGGGACGGGCGCCGCCACGGCGGTCGTGCTC
>DASSQE010000063.1:0-3377 GCA_035702645.1 Gaiellaceae bacterium | reverse complement strand
AGGCCGAGGAGGGCGATCAGGTAGATGCCGACATAGGCGTACTGCTGCGTCTTGAAGTCGCTGATGAACGCCGGCAGGAAGACGACGACGACGACGAGCGCGGCGAAGCCGACGAACCCGGCGATGCGGGTCGCGCGCGGGCTCACGGGCAGCGTCCTCCACTCATACCCGCTTCACCTCCGCCTTCCCGAAGATGCCGGTCGGCTTGACGAGGAGGACGACGAGGATGATCAGGAGCGCGGTCGGCAGCCGCAGTTCCTCGGTGAACCAGTCGAAGGCGCCGTACTGGCTCAAGTATCCGAGCATGTTCAGGAGGACGCCGAGGAGCAGCCCGCCGACGACGGCGCCGATCGGCGAGTCGATCCCGCCGAGGACCGCGGCCGCGAAGGCGTAGATCAGGATCGCCTGCATCATCTGCGGATCGAGGCCGACGCTCGGGGCAGTCAGCATTCCCGCGACCGCACCCAGCGTCGCCGCGAGCCCCCAGCCGAGCGCGAGCATCCACGTGACGCGCACCCCGACGAGCCGCGCCTCGTTCGGGTTGACCGCCGACGCGCGTAGCGCGAGCCCGACCTTCGTGAACTGGAAGAACGCCCACAGGAGAACGACGATCACGAGCGCGACCACGATCGTCCCGATGTCCTGCGCCGCGATCGCCACACCGCCGACGTCGACGACCCTGGAGCCGAACGGGCTCTCGAGCTGCTGCGGCTCACCCGTCCACTGCCAGACGACGAAGCCGTTGATCGCGATCAGGAGGCCGATCGTGACGATGACGATCCGCAGGACGCTCCCCCGCTCAACCGGCCGGATGACGATTCGATGTGTCGCCACCCCGCCGCCGAACGAGATCGCGAGCGTGGCCACGAACGCCGGCCAGTAGCTCCAGCCATGATTCGCGGTCAGCGTCCAGGCGATGTACGTCGAGAAGGTCGCCATCTCCCCCTGCGCGAAGTTGATGACCCCCGTCGAGCGGTGGATGATCACGAGCGCGAGCGCGAGCAGCGCGTAGATCCCGCCCGACGCGAGCCCTGACACGACCTGCTGCATGAAGTCGGCGAAGGTGGCGATGATCATCGGCGCGTCTCGGTCTCAGTACCCCAGGTAGCTCCGGCGGATGGACTCGTCGTCGCGCAGATCCGCGCTCGTCCCGGTGAGCGCGACGCGGCCGACCTCGAGGACGTACGCGCGGGAGGAGAGCGAGAGCGCGATGCGCGCGTCCTGCTCGACGACGAGCACCGTCAGCCCCTCCTTCTCGTTCAGCTCGCGGACGACGTGGAAGAACTCGCGCACGACCATCGGCGCGAGGCCGAGCGAGGGCTCGTCGAGGAGCAGGAGCCGCGGCCGGGACATGAGCGCGCGACCGAGAGCGAGCATCTGCTGCTCTCCGCCCGACAGGGTTCCCCCGCGCTGCCCCCCGCGCTCGGCCATCCACGGGAAGTACCCCGTCACGCGCTGCACGTCGTCCTTCACCCCCTTGTCGCGGCGCGTGTAGGCGCCGAGGCGGAGGTTCTCGGTGACGGTCAGGTCGACGAACGTGCCCCTCCCCTCGGGAACGTGGGCGATTCCGGCCCGGGCGGACGCCTCGGGCCCGCCCTTCAGCACCTTGCCGTCGAGCTCGATCACCCCGCTCCGTGCGACCGTCCCCGAGATCGCGCGCAGCGTCGTCGTCTTCCCGGCGCCGTTGGCGCCGAGGACCGCGACGATCTCTCCCTCGCCGACGGTGAGCGACACACCGTGCAGAGCCTGGACCGGCCCGTACCGCGCCACGACGTCGTCGAGCTCGAGCAGCGTCCTCACTCGTCGTCCTCGTCGCTTCCGAGGTACGCCTCGACGACCGCCGGATCCGCCTGCACCTCGGCCGGCGTCCCGTCCGCGATCTTCCGCCCGAAGCTGAGCACGTTGACGTGGTCGGACACGCTCATCACCAGGTACATGTGGTGCTCGACGAGGAGGATCGTGAGCTCGAGGTCGTCGCGGATCTTCCGCACGAACTCCGCGAGCTCGCCGACCTCCTCGTGGCTCAGACCGCCTGCCGGCTCGTCGAGGAGGAGTAGTCGCGGCTTCGCGATGAGCGCGCGGGCGAGCTCGACCCGTTTCTGGATCCCGTACGGGAGGGCGACCGCGGGGACGTCGGCCCGGTCGCGGAGGCCGACGACGTCGAGCGTCGCGAGTGCCTCCTCCCGCGTTCCCTCGCGACCGCGGGAGTGCGCCCCGACGAGGACGTTCTCGAGCACGGACATCGTCCGGAAGAGCTGGATGTTCTGGAAGGTGCGCGCGATGCCCTTGCGCACGATCCGAGATGCCGGCTGGCGCAGGAGCGACTGGCCGTCGAACGTCACCTTCCCCGAGTCGGGCGTGTACAGGCGCGTGATGACGTTGAACGCCGTCGTCTTGCCGGCGCCGTTCGGCCCGATGAGCCCCGAGATGTGCCCCTTCTCGACGTCGAACGAGACTCCGTCGAGCGCGACGATGCCCCCGAAGCGAAGGGTGACGTCCTCGACTGCGAGCAGAGGCACCGCGACAACCCTAAACGGGTCTCGCGCGCACCCGCAATTGCGCGGTCACGCGGGGTAGCACGATGACAGAAGCGGTGTCTGACACCCGACCTGCGTTCAGGGTTAGCATCGCCCCGTGGACCTGCGGGACACACCCGAGGAGGCCGCGTTCCGAGCCGGTCTCCGGACCTGGCTCGAGGAGCATCTTCCGGGCGAGCTCCGCGGACACAGAGGCGGAGCGGCGCGCTTCGACGAGCCCGAGATGCGCGCCTGGAGCCGTGCCCAGTACGACGCCGGCTACGCGGGCCTCACCTGGCCGAAGGAGTACGGCGGCGGCGGAGCGCCGTACACGCACCAGGCGATCTTCCTCGAGGAGATGGCCCGCGCGGAGGCGCCGCCGCACATCGGCGTCATCGGGCTCGGCATGGCCGGGCCGACGATCATCGCGCACGGCACCGAGGCGCAGAAGTCCCGCTATCTGGCGCCGATCCTCTCGGCAGACGAGATCTGGTGCCAGGGCTTCTCCGAGCCCGGCGCCGGCTCCGATCTCGCCGGCGTGCGGACGAGCGCGCAGCTCGACGGCGGCCGCTTCGTCGTCGACGGGCAGAAGGTGTGGTCGTCGTTCGCCCACATCGCGGACTTCTGCATCCTCCTCACGCGGAGCGACCCGGAGTCGACGCGCCACGCAGGGCTCACGTACCTGATCGTCGACATGCATGCCCCCGGCGTCGAGGTCCGCCCGCTCCGCCAGATCACGGGCGAGGCCGAGTTCAACGAGATCTTCTTCTCGAACGTCGAGGTGCCGGTGGAGAACGTCCTCGGCGAGGTCGGCGGAGGCTGGCAGGTGGCGATGACGACGCTCCTGCACGAGCGCGGCAC
>DASSQE010000062.1:0-7662 GCA_035702645.1 Gaiellaceae bacterium | reverse complement strand
CCGATCTCGGTGGCGGTGACGGACGGCGTCGTCTGGGTCGGGGTCGGGGTGCAGCAGGAGCCGTTCTAGCCGGGGACGCGCGGGACCTGGATCCGGCCGGCCACGATCTGGCGGCGAACGGCCTCGAGCCTCTGCAGGTAGGCAGCCGGCACCTTCGGGCTGATCTTTCCGAGGGCGACCCCCCCGTTCCGCAGGTCGAAGACCGTGTTTCCGCCGGTGCGGAACCGGCCGCGGACGAGAGCATCGATCGCGTCGTACACGGCGCGGTCGAGCCTCAGCACCGCGCTCGTCAGAATCGTGGGGCCGAAGAAGGACTGGTCGACGTCGACTCCGACAGCCCACACGCCCTTCTCCTTCGCGGCCGCGAGCGTCCCGAGCCCGCATTCGCCGGCGACGTTGAAGACGACGCCAGCACCCTTCGCGATCTGGCTCAGCGCCGCGGTCTTGCATACCGCCGGAGTCGTGAAGTTGTTCGTATAGGTCTTCAGCATGACGATTCCGGGATCGGCCCTTCGCGCCCCTGCCTCGAATCCGATGATCCACCGGTCCACGCCAAGGAACCTGAAACCGCCGACCGAGCCGATCACGTCGCGACCCGGCCGCCGTTTCTCCATGAGCCCGGCGAGGTAGCCGGCGAGGTAGCCGGCCTCCCCGGCGCGGAAGTCCGTTCCCTCGACGTTCTTGGGGACGCCGGGCGCGTACTGCCAGAGAATGTCCGGGAGGAGAAACTTCGTCGTCCCGTACTCCGAGGCGACCGACGTGACGGCGAAGGGCGGGTCGGCCATTCCCATGATGACGAGGTCATAGCCCTGACGGGCGAACAGGCTCAGGGCAGCGGTGGGATCCTGATTCGGCGGCACCTCGAGAACGCGGCCTTCGATGCCGAACTTCTCGACGGCGCGGATGAAGGCGAAGTACGGCAGTCCGAAGAGGTCGTTCGGATCGGGCGTGGCGCCGTACCCGACGACGTACCCGACCCGGAGCGGACGCTGCGCAGGCGCGCTCTCGCCCGTGAGCAGGAGCGAGACCGCACACACGGCGGCGAGCGCAGCGACGACACGCTTCATGCTCCGGCGACCGTAGAGCACCGGCCGCGAACGTGTCAATCCGCGCTTACGTGAGCTCGATCGACTCGATCAGGACCGGCTCGCGCGGCCGATCGCGGGAATCGCGGTCGACGTTCGAGATGCGGTCGACCACGTCCTGTCCCTCGACCACCTGGCCGAAGACCGTGTGCTTGCCGTCGAGCCATGGGCACGCTTCGGCGGTGACGATGAAGAACTGCGACCCGTTCGTGTTCGGGCCGGAGTTCGCCATCGCGAGCGCTCCCCGCTCCATCTTGTGCTGGTTGAACTCGTCCTCGAAGGAGTAGCCCGGCCCGCCGGTCCCGTCTCCGCGCGGGCACCCGCCCTGGATCATGAAGTCGGGGATGACCCGGTGGAAGGTGCCGCCCTGGTAGAAGCCCTCCCCCGCGAGCTTCTGGAAGTTCGCGACCGTCTTCGGGGCGTCCTCGTCGAAGAGCTCGAGCCCGACGGGTCCTTCGCTCGTGGTCATGACTGCGCGTGACATCGTCGCGACGCTACCAGGGCCGGTCCCGGCTGCGCGTCGAGTACGACCGTGCGCGCCAACATCCGGGGCCGAATCGCGTCCGTATCCTTCGACGATGGCGACGGACGTCGAGCCGCTGACCGGCATGGGCCAGTCCGAGCTCTCGAGCGAGCTCGCGGGTCAGTGGCGGACGCTCGCACGGGCGGCGACGATCGTCGCGCTCCTGAGCGCACCGGCCATCGTCGTGTGGCTCAACCAGACCCAGGGCTGGGCTTGGTACTGGTCGATCCTCGCCGCGCTCGGCGCGGTCATCGCCTTCCGAGGCGTGATCGACCTCGTCTTCCACCGCGTCATCCCCTGGCCGAGCCTCTTCGGCCTCGAGAGCCCTCAGCTCCGCGAGGAGGACGTCGTCGCGCATCGGCGCGTGTGGTTCTGGCGGTTCTGGCTGAAGGTCGCGATCACGGTCGTTGTCATCGGGCTGCTCGCGGCGCTGTTCAACGTCAGCGGATCGTTCTTCGTCCAGATCCTGCCGCTGCTGATCATCTTCCCCTTCTACATGCTCTTCAACTTCGCGATCCTCTTCGGACCGCTCCTGTTCATGAACCTCGCGCAGATCCAGGCCTTCGAGCCCGGCGACGCGGAGTGGGGCGTGAAGCTCTCCGACGTCCGAGGGCAGGCGGAGGCGAAGGAGGAGGTGCGCCGCGTCGTCGCAATCTGGCAGTCGGGCGAAGCGTTCGAGCGCGCAGGCGGGAAGCGGGAGCGCGGCCTGCTCTTCCTCGGGGCTCCCGGCACCGGGAAGACGATGCTCGCCAAGGCGCTCGCGACCGGATTCAACTCGCCGTTCATCTCGATCCCCGGCTCGGGCTTCGCCGCGACGTTCATCGGGATCGACGCGATCGTCGTGCGCATCCTCGCCCGGCGCGCGAAGCGGCTCGCGCGCAAGTGGGGCGGCCAGTGCATCGTCTTCATCGACGAGATCGACGCGGTCGGACGCCGTCGCGATCAGCTCGGAGGCGGCCACGGGGTCGCGGGCGGCCACTCGCCGGCGGGGTCGATGCCGATGAGCCTCCACGACCTCCTCTTCTTCGGCCGCTTCGGCGCGCTCAACCCGTCGGGCGACCTCATCCTCGAGAACCGCCAGTGGCGGGAACGGCTCTTCGCCGAGCGCGCGCCCCACCGCGCCGGGCCGGGCTTCGGCGCCCGGGTGTCGGAGACCGTCTACCAGATGTTCCCGGGGATGTTCGGCGGCGGCATGGGCTCGCTGGCGCTGAACCAGCTCCTCGTCGTCATGGACGGGATCGACAACCCGCCGTTCTTCCGGAAGTTCCTCACGAGCAAGATGAACACGCTCCTGGACGGCATCTACATCGTCCCGCGGCGGGTCCGGAACACGTCGCTCCGGCTCCCGGCGGCCAAGCCGCGCCGCGAGCAGATCTACTTCATCGGCGCGACGAACGTCCCGATCGAGACGCTGGACCCGGCGCTCACACGGCCGGGCCGGATGGGTCGCCACGTCTCGTTCCGGACGCCGACGAAGCAGGACCGCCTCGACATCCTCGAGCTCTACATCGGGAAGGTCGCGCATTCGCCGGAGCTCGACCAGGAAAATCGCCGCGAGGAGATCGCGCGCGTCACGAACGGGTACTCACCGGCCATGTTGGAACAGGTCACGTCCATGGCGCTCTCGATCGCTCACCACTCGGGCCGCACCTCGTTCGCCTGGGACGACCTCGTCGAGGCGATGACGACCCTCGAGGCCGGCACCGCCGTCGGGATCGACTACGTGCCGGCGGAGAGCCGCGCGGTCGCCATCCACGAGGCGGGCCACGCCGCGGCCGGACACGTCTACCTGAAGGGCGCCGAGTCGACGCGTCTCTCGATCCGCATGCGCGGCGGCGCGCTCGGCCATCACCAAGCGCTCGAGAAGGAGGAGCGCTTCAGCCGATTCCGCAGCGAGGAGTTCGCCCGCCTCGTGTGGGCGCTCGGGGCGATGGCGGCCGAGCGCGTCTTCTACGGCGAGAACTCGAACGGCGTGGGCGGAGACGTCCAGAGCGTCACCGCGCAGGCCGCGTACATGGTCGGCGCCTCGGCCATGGGCCCGCAGCCGTTCGAGGTCGTGCCGAACAAGGGCGAGAGCGAGGAGGAAGCGCGCGAGCGGGTCCTCGGGCGCTTCGAGAAGATCGGCCTTCAGATCATGAACCGCACCGGCGGCGGCGGTCCGTTCAGCGAGAATCCTGTGGCATCCGTGCTCGGAGACCGGGACAAGCGCGCCCTCGCCGCCGAGCTCATCGGCCAGGCGTACGTCGCCGCCTACAACCTCGTGCTCGCGAACCGCGACGCGGTGGAGCACATCGCGACCGTGCTGCAGGCACGCCGCGAGATCTTCGGAGACGAGCTGCTCAACCTGCTCGAGAGCTCGAAGCTCCACATCCCGGACGTCGACCTCGCGGAGGAGAGCGCGTGGCCGACGATGTGAGGAAGATCGCCACGGGGGCACGACCTCCGTCCTCGCCGCCTGCGGTGGCTGGAACGAAGCCGGCACGCGTGGACTCACGCGCGGAGCGCGCGCGGAGAGCCGCCTACCGCTCGCGCTTCGCGCTCCTGTACGTGCTCCTCGCCATCGTCGCGGGGGGCGCGCTCGGCGCGCTCGTCGTCCTCGTCGGCCGCGGGAGCCCGTCGCCCGCGCCCGCGTGGTCGAGTTTCCAGCCGACCGGCACGAACGACCAGAAGGTCGCGCAGATCGCGTCCAACGTCGGCGCCAAGTACCACCTTCCGAGCGGCGACCAGCTCGTGACCATCACGGCCGGTTCGCCGTCGGTGACCGGGCCCGACGGGACGAGCTTCCGCGTCAACGCGATCGCCGTCCGCCCCGACACGTCGAAGGGACAGGCGGACGCGAGCGACATCTCCGCGGTGAACGCCGCGGGCACGGTCATGTACCAGCTCTGCGGGCTCGGCAACTCGTGCTCGATCCCCGAGGGAAAGGCGTCGGTCGCGCGCGGAACGCTCCTGCGCCGCGAGGCGCTCGAGCTCGCGCTGTACACGTTCAAGTACGTGAAGAGCACCGACTCGGTGCTCGTGCTCCTGCCGCCGCGGCCGGACGGGAAGGTGGCGACCGCCGTCTTCCTCGAGCATTCCGATGTCGGCCCTGAGCTCAAGCACCCGCTGTCTGCGACGCTCAGCGCGCCGCTCACGCCCGGGATCGGAGAGATCTCCGCGGCTGAGCTGCGGGTGATCGAGCGCATCACGAGACCGCGGCTGTACACGTACAGCTACGTCCAGGGCCAGGACGGGAGCCCGATCATGGTGCTCACCCCCGTCCTCAGCTCCTGAGAACCGCCCCCGAGTTCGGCCCGGCAGTCGAGCGCGCGAAGGCCAGGCTCGACCGCCTCGACTACTACCCGACGCCCGTCTCGATCCGGCGCGTGCGCGTCGTGATCGCCCCGTGGCTCTTCCGGCTGCCGTTCTTCCGGCGCTTCACCGGATACGCGCTCTGGCGGACGATCCTCCTCCGCCACGCGGATGTGACGCACGACCTCCTGACGCACGAGCTCTGCCACATCTGGCAGGGACAGCAGCGCCGCTGGCACATGCTCTTCACCTACGTGACCACGCGCTACGCGAACAATCCGTACGAGGAGGAGGCGCGGCGCGCGGTCGCGGAGACCGCGGCGACGGCCCCGTGAGCGCCCACCGGACGCGGCCCCTGTAACGGAAGCTTCACACCACTGCTGCGGGAGGCGGCGCGAGAGGCGTATGGTTGCCCAATGCCATTCGACATCTCGTTGCCGGAGATGCTCATCATCCTCCTCGCGGTGCTCCTCATCTTCGGCCCGAAGCGCCTTCCGGAGATGGGCCGCTCGCTCGGGCGTGGACTGCGCCAGTTCCGCGAGTCGGTCTCCGGCATCGACTCGATGCTGACGACGTCCGAGCCGGACACCGCCGAGCAGACGAAGCGCGTCGCCTCGAGCGACGAGCGGCACCCGCTCGACTAGCTCGGTCGGAGGCGACTCGCTCGTGAGCGGCAAGCGGGCGATCGTCGTTGCGACCGGAGAGGGTCACCGCGTCGGGAACATCGAGTTCCTCGCGCGGAGCGCCGACACTCCGCGGTTCAACTTCGGCCTGATCACGATTGCGCCGCATCGCCACGGACCGCCGATCCACGAGCACCCCGACGAGGACGACGCGTTCTACATCGTCGAGGGAGAGCTGACCTTCACGGTTGAGGGCGACGAGCTCGTCGCCGGCCCCGGCGCCTTCGTCCTCGTCCCACCCGGGATCCGGCACACGTTCGCGAACCACGGCGACACGGCGGTCCGGATGCTCAACATCCACGCGCCCGCAGGCTTCGACCTCCGGGTCGCGGAGGATTAGACCCTCCAGCCGCCGTGCCGTGTGGTCCGGCGGCCTAGCAGCAGCCGTCTCCGCCGCAGCAGTCGC
The DNA here is from genome assembly GCA_035702645.1 of Gaiellaceae bacterium. GTDB lineage: Bacteria > Actinomycetota > Thermoleophilia > Gaiellales > Gaiellaceae > GMQP-bins7. Next base: position 1,674 of record DASSQE010000062.1, on the reverse strand, counting down.
CGCAGTCGCAACACGAGGCGTGTGCGACCATCGCGGTCCTCCTTTCATCGACGCTCATCAATGCAGTCAGCCTAGATGCTAGATTGACGAACGTCAATGAAGGCTCTGCCCCTTCTCCAACCGCTCTGTTGTGGCCCCGAGGCGCCGCCGATGGAGCCCGCGGCCGCCGAGGAGCTCGCGGCGGTCTTCAAGGCGCTCGCCGACCCCACGCGGGTCTCGATCGTCAACCGCCTCGCCTGCGTCGACGAGTGCTGCGTGTGCGACCTGACCGCGGCCTTCGCCCTCTCGCAGCCGACCGTCTCGCACCACCTCCGGATCCTCCGCGAGGCCGGGCTCGTCGCGACCGAGCGGCGCGGGACATGGGCCTACTACCGCCTCGTGTCGGAGGCGATCGAGCGTCTACACGACGTCTTTGGCGCCGCGCCCGCCACCACCTGAGTCGCTGCCTCGCGGACGGCTCGACGGCGCACTTCGAGACGAGGACGCGTCAGTCGCTCGAAGGGCCGGCGAACGCGAGCATGAGGCTCAGCGCCGCGATCCACGCCAGGAATGCGAACACCGGGAGGTAGTACCAGGACGCCGCGAGACTCGCGGCGATCGGAAAGCCGAGGATGCCCGCGAGTCGCGCCAGCGCCTGTGTCCGAACGATGGCGACCGACGTCACCGTGACGAAGAGCATCGCAGCGAGCATGGAGGCGACGAAGAGGACGAACCCCGCGTCCTCCACGAGGAGATGCGTGTTCGGATCGAGGACGAAGCCCGGCTCGTGCTGCACCGTCACCGCGGTCGCTGCCCAGGCGGAGTCGGCAGCGAGCAGGAGCGCCGCCGTGAGCGATCCGGCCGCGAGGACGAAGGGCGCCCCGAGCTTGCGGCAGAGCACCGCCACGAACCAGAGGAAGAAGAGGACGCTCACGCCGAGGACGTAGAACCCGGCGATCTGGCGGACCCGGTGGCCGTGGCTCGAGTAGTAGGCGGCGATCTCCGCCGGCCGACTCCCGGCGCCGGCGCCGAAGAGGGCGATCCCGGCGAGGAAGCCGACCACGAACGCGATTCCGCTGAACGCCGCCCAACGCATGACACGACTGTCGCGCGACGCCCGGACGGATTCGGGGTGGGCCGAACCTCTTTCGCACCACCTGCGAACAAGTCCGACAACGTCAGCGCACCCCGAGCGGAGCGCGCCGACGCACGCGGAGACCGAGGGAGGATTCGATGTCGCAGCTCCAGACCGCAACCCCGGCGACCGCGGAGCCCGCGCGGTCCGGGCTCGGATGCTGGAGACACGCCCTCACTCCACGAGAGTGGGCGCGGCTCGGCGGCTTCGCCGGCGCAGTGCTCCTCCTGACCGTGGCCGGCTGGGGCCTCTTCCTCTATTACGCGCGGCACAACCCCGCCCTTGCCGGCCTCGGCACGCTCGCGTACACCTTCGGCCTCCGCCACGCGTTCGACGCCGACCACATCGCGGCAATCGACAACACGACCCGCAAGCTCCTCGAGGACGGCAAGCGCTCGGTCGGAGTCGGCTTCTTCTTCTCCCTCGGCCACTCGACCGTCGTCTTTTCGCTGGCGGCGGGGCTCGCGGTCGCGGCGAGGACGGTCGATTCGAAGATCCCCGCCTTCCAGAGCTACGGCAGCACCATCGGCACCTCGGTCGCGGGGACGTTCCTGGTCCTG
>DASSQE010000061.1:0-10891 GCA_035702645.1 Gaiellaceae bacterium | reverse complement strand
AGATCGTCTCCCGGATCAGGGCGGCAGGGCTCGAAGCGACATCGCTCCGCGCCACCCCTGGGACGGACACGCTCGAGCTCGCGGTCTGATGCCCGAGGCGTGTCCGCCGCCCGGGATCGACGCGGTCACCCCGTCGTCGACGACGCAGGCAGGCGCTGCCAGGCCGGCCACGAGTTCGCGTAGCCGGGTGCATCGGTGAGCGCGCTCGTCGTCGAGCCGTCGACACGAACGAGCGAGAGCTCGCCGCGAGCGAGCGGCGCGGTCACGAGCCAGCGTCCGTCGGGAGACCAGGCGACTGCGATCTGGGCCTTCGCGGTGTGGACGGCACGCTTCTGCGTCGTGCCGTCGCTCGCCATCACCCACGGGTCCCCGCCCCGGACGAATGCGATGTGCGTCCCCGCCGGGGACCACGACGGAGACGACGCGTTGCGCGCGAGCAGTCGCTGGTCACGCCCGGACGCGCCCATGCGCCACAGGTCGCGCCCTCTCTCGAAGACGATCGTCCTCCCGTTCGGCGACCAGGCTGGATGGAGCTCGTCCGCCCGCGCCGTCGTCAGGCGTCTCGGGCGCGAGCCCGTCGCTCGCACGACGTAGATGTCGTGAAGCGGGGACCGCAGGCTCGAGCGGTCGGCATAGGCGATCCAGCGACCTCCCGGCGACCAGCTCGGGAAGAGTGCATCGCCGCTCCCGAGGGTCACCCGACGGCGGCTCGTCCCATTCGCACGCATGACCCAGACACCGGGGCGAGACGCCCCGAGGACGAACGCGAGCCTGAGTCCGTCGGGCGACCAGGACGGCGTCAGCGGAGCGTCGTCGGCGAGCGCACGGTAGATGCGCCGCTCGCCGCTTCCGTCCGGTCGGATGACGTAGATCCCGGCGGGCCCGCAACAGCGGACGAAGGCAACGAGGCCGTTTCGATACGGGCCTCCGGCCCCGCGCGCTGGCGCCGACGCCGCGACGCCGAGCAAGACGATCGTCGCGAGAACGATGATGGGAGACCGCGACCACCGCCTCGTCATGCACGAAGGATGGAGCGCCTGCGGTCCCTGCCGCAAGCTCGACAACAGGCGCATAATCGAGAAACCATGGCCTCGTCGCACATCGAGCAGCTGCAGGCGGCGTACGGGGCTGCGAGCGACGGGGACATCGATCAGCTCGTCGCGCTCTTCACGCCGGACACCGTCTGGCGCGGCCCGACCAGCGGAATGCTCTGGTGGCGGAGGACGCCGAGCTGACGAGGGCCCCAGGAGGCCCGGTCGGTCCTCGAGCAGCGAGAGCAGAAGGAGGGTGAGCGGCCCGGCTCCAGGCTGCGCGCAGACGAGGTCGTCGAGGTCGGGCCGACCACCGCGGTGATCGGCGTCTACTGGGTCGACGAGGACGGAAAAAGGGGCGAGCCGCTGCTCTTCCAGGTGGCGTCGATGCGCGACGGCAAGCTCGCCGACCTCCGCGACTATCGGCAGCGCGGGCAAGCGTTGAAGGCTGCGAAGAAGGTGGCCGCGACCTCGGCCGAGCCCGCCGCGTCGTAGTGCGAGACGACCCGCCCGGCCCGCCGCCCGCTCACCCCGGGTCTGCGACAGCGGGTGCGTCTCGTCCTTCGTCGCACACGTACCCGGGTGTAGGAACAACCCAGGGAGTCGCGGCGACGAACAGCCCGCTCGCGGCGGTGAGACCTGCGACCACTGCGATGGCCGTGCCCGCGCCCGCGGCATCGGCGACGACCCCGGCGAGCACTGCGCCGAGCGCGAAACCCGCATCCCGCCAGAAGCGATAGACGCCCACCGCCGGCGCTCGATCTCTCGGCTGCACGGCATCGGAGACGGCGGCGATGAGCGTCGGGTAGACGAAGGCCGTTCCGACGCCGAGCAGAGCGGCAGCCACGAGGGCGGGCGAGAAGGAACCGCCACCACTGACGAGCACGGTGAGACCGCCCGCCTGCACGAGCATGCCGATCACGATCAGCGGCTTTCGCCCGGTGTGATCGGAGAGCCAGCCGGTGGCGAGCTGGCCAGCACCCCACACAGCCGGATAGACGGCCGCCACGATCCCGATCTCGCGGGCGCCGGCGCCGTTCGCCGCGAGGTAGAGCGGCGCGAGCCCCCAGGCGAGCGCGTCGTTGAGGTTGTTGACTAGCCCCGCCTGCGAGCACGCTCGGAGCATCGGCTGGCGGAAGGTTCCTACGACGAGGGCTTCGCGCAGGCTGAGGGCTTGCCCGTCCGTGCCGTGCGCTCGCTGCTCCTCGGTGACGTGCGCACCAGTGTCCCGGACGAAGACGTACGAGAGAAAAGTCCCCGTCAGCGCGATCGCCAGGGCGCCGAGCCAGATGACCGTCTGCGGCGCGTACGTGGCTGCGAGTGCCCCGGTCAGGAACGCAGTGACCGCCACCCCGAGGTAGCCGGCCGCCTCGTTGAGCCCAAGGGCGAGCCCTCGGCGGGCCGGCCCGGCGAGGTCGATCTTCATCACCACCGTCATCGACCAGGCAAGGCCCTGATTGACGCCGAGGAGAACGTTCGCCGCGACGATCCAACCCCAGCTCGGCGCGAGCGCGATCATCGCCGGGACCGGCAGGGCGAAGAGCCAGCCGACGACGAGGAGCCGCTTGCGCCCCACTCTGTCGGCGAGAACACCCGCTCCCAGGTTCGTGAACGCCTTCGCAACCCCGAACGCGACGACGAAGGAGAGGATCGCGGCGCGGGAGGCGAGGCCGAACGTCTGCTCGCCGACCAGCGGCAGGACACTCCGCTCGAGACCCACCATCGCCCCGACCAGGGCGTTGAGCCCAACGAGCAGCGAGAACTGCGCAGCGTTCGCGCGCAGCCCGAGCCGGACCGAGGTCATGCCATCGTGAGAGCTTCGCCCCGGCGGTTCGCCGCCACGATCTCGGCCTGCCGAGCAGGCGGTGGCGGGGATTCCGCAACCAACGCCCTCGCGAACGCCTCGGGGTCTTCGTGCTGGAGCATCGCGTTGTGGGTGCGCTCGAACCCGACGGAGCTGAACGGATTGCCCGACAGGCCACGGCCGCAGACCGATCCGCCGTAGTGACTCGGATACACGACGACGTGATCGGGCAACTCGAGCAACCGCACGAGCGAGGCGTGCAGCAGGCGTGCCTGGCCGAGCGGATCGCCGGCGACGTGGAGATCGGGCCGTCCGACGTCGCCGATCAGGAGCGAGTCCCCGGTGAAGACGACCCAGGGCTCGTCGGAGCCGCGCCGCCGGTCGGCGACGACGTAGGCATCGTGCGCTGGCGCATGACCGGGTGTCGCGAGGGCCGTCACGATCGTGTTGCCGAGCTCGACGCGCTGGCCGTCGTCGAGCGGCACATGTGGGAACTCCACGCCCGCACCGTCAGGCAGATATGCCGTAGCGCCGGTCCGCTCGACGAGCGCCGGAAGACCTGAGACGTGATCGGCCTGAACGTGCGTCTCGAACACGGCGACGATCGGAGAGCCCGCGCGCTCGGCCGCTTCGAGATAGCCGTCGACGAGGTCGACGTGCGGATCGACCACGGCGAGGGCGGCATGGGTCGTGCATCCGAACAGGTAGCTTGCGCACGACCCCGCCTCGTTCAGGAACGGTCGAAAGAGCAACGAGTCTCCTTTCGGGCGGTCGTCTCGACGGGAGGACGGCGTCGTCTCGGCATTGGCCCTCCCCAGTGGCCGTGCGCCGCGTCGCCTTCGTGCATATGCTCAAACTATCGTTTGATTGTTTCAGAGTCAAGCGCCGCCTCTCGGCGAGCGCTCCCGCGTCGCTCGCTGCGCTACGCAGCTGCTGCCGCGTCACGCATAGATTGAGGTCGTGGCCGATGCCTTCCACTTCGTTCCCGGCTATGGCCACTACGTCTACGCCTCCGGCCGCGAACCGCTCTTCTTCCTCCTGCTCGCCTTCCTGTTCACGTTCGTCGCCGTGCGCTCGTACACGCGACTCGGCCGAATGCGCGGTTGGGGGAGCGGATCGCTGTCGGGCGTGCACCTCCACCACCTCGTCCCCGGAGTCGTCGCGTGCCTCGCTGCGGGAACCGCGATCATCGCGTTCAACCCGAGCGACGACTCCATGCTGCTCCTGTCGTCGCTCTTCGGTGTCGGTGCTGCACTCACGCTCGACGAGTTCGCGCTCATCCTCCACCTCGACGACGTCTACTGGACCGACAAGGGCCGCAGCTCGATCGAGGCGACGCTCATGGGGTTCAGCTTCGGTCTCCTCTGCCTCCTCGCGACGGCCCCGCTCGGGAGCGATCCGGGCAGCGACGTCCCGCATTCGGTGCTGGGTGCGGTCCTGTCCCTCAACATCGCGTTTGCCCTCGTCGCCTTCCTCAAAGGAAAGCCGAAGCTCGGCGCCTTCGGGATCTTCGTTCCCGGCGTCGCGCTGATCGGCGCGTTCCGCCTCGCGCAGCCGACGTCGCCCTGGGCCCGCCGGTTCTACTCAGCCGACAAGCTCGAACGCAGCAGGGCCCGACACGAGTACTACGTGCGTCGCTACACGACGCTCAAGCACCGCTTCTACGACGCGATCGGAGGAGCTCCGCACCTCGAGCATCGAGGCCGTGGCCGAGTGAACCCGAGGGGGTGAAGGCACTCGAGCCCTCGACCTTTAACTCGAGGCAGGCATCGGTTAGGGTCGGCGCGTCTTCGAGGGAAAGGAGTCGCAATGCCGCAGTACCTGATCGCCGGTCAGCATCCACCGGATCTGTGTCCGGCAGCGAACGAGACGGTTCGGAAGCTCGCGCACGAAGGGGCCGGCGAGATCGCAGGCCTCGCCGAGAAGCTCGGCGTGAAGCTCAATGCGACCTACGTCCCGATGAACAACCACATGGTGTTCGCAGCGGTCGAAGCGGACGACATGAGCACCGTCCGCGAGTTCGCATTCCAGTCGAGGCTCGGGCAGTGGAACACCATCGACATCTACCAAGTCTCGACGCTCGAGGAGGCGCTGACCAAGGTCAACGAGCTGCCGACGATCTACTAGAGGCTCGTCGGCCGACCGAAAGCCCCCGCCGCATCGGGGCTCCCGGCCCGCCGGGCCGCTAACTGGAGGCGGCTAGAGGAGGATTCGTAGCGCTGTCTCGGAGGGACAACCTCGGCGCACGAGGTCCGCGGCGGCGTGTAGGTCGATCTCGACGTGCGACGCGAGTCTGAGCGCCGCACCCAGTTCGTAGCCGGACCTGACGAGGACGCCGAACCGCCACCGCAGGATCGATTCAGCTTCCGTCTCGTCGATCAGTTCGAACTGAGCCGCAGTCATTGCCGCTCCCTTTCGTGTGTCTCGGTCGGTTGGACCAGTTCTCGTCGGAACGGGCGTCGGCGATCACCACCCGAGGTCCTGACGTAGCGAGCCAAAGGTCTCGTTCGGCGGCGACGCCTCCCCTAGAAGGGGGACAGGAGACGTCGCGGCCGATGCCGAAGTCGACTACGGAGCCGCCGTGCCGCAGCGGCTGCTCCTCTCGGAGGGAGCGGCTGAAGCCGCAACAGTCTGCTCCCTCCCCTTCCTCGGCCCCTTGGATGTGAGCGGCTGGGGCTACGGGTCGAGTGGGTGCCGTGCTCCAGTTGGATCAGGCGAGAAGGCGCACCCTGCGATCCTCCGAGGCCACGGAGGCCCACTCGCCGACAGGAGAGGGCTGCCCGGTATGGCATGTATCGATCGCGTCCTGCCAGGCTCGGTCATAGGCGACACGCGGCACCCGGTTCCAGGTGAACGCCACACCGTCGACCATGACGAGGCCGAGGCCCCGGAGGTCGAGCTTCCGAGCACGCCTGATCTTCTGAATCTCGTCACCGTCGCACCCGGCGAGGTAGACGTGCGCGCCGTCCGCCTTCACCCAGGCCCACCAGCCCTCGTCTCGGGATTCCCACACCCCGTCGGCGGATTGGATGGGAAATGACCTGTCGGCATGGACGGAAAGCTCCTTCTCGGAGTCGAGGAGAATGCGGTCCGCATGGTCGTGCCAGGGGAATGCGAGCAGCACCTCGCCGTCCGTGCTGACCAGGTGCGCGTGCCAGTTCGTCTCGCTGTAGCGGTCGAAGGCGACGACGACGTCCCCGTGTGATCGAGCCCAGGCAATCGGGAGCTCGACGTTTCGTCTCGCGAGGCGCACGGATGTCTCCAGCACCTGCAGCGATCGTCCAAGGCGCTCATCCGATCTCTGCACGATCGAAATGATTCCAGCGATCGCGAGCCCGAACGAGTGATCTTGCCGGCCGGCTTTCGAACAGTCCGCGCTCCGGGCGGCGCCAGACCCCCCTCTCGAGGGCTTGGAGTCATCGTTTCGGGGGAGTCACGTGACTCTGTCGCGTGAGCACACTCGACACGTGTTGCGCCGTTGGCTGAAGCGTTCCTCTGCCGTGGAGGCGGACTCGCGGCGGGAGGCCGTCGCGCACGAGTGGAGGCGAGAAGCGACGATCCAGGAGCTGGAGAGCGCCATGTGGCGTGTCGGACTCCTGACGGCGACCGTGCACGAGCTCGTCGAGGACCTCGAGACGGTCGAAGTGCCCGGGAATGAAGTGTCACCACCGCCGGCTGTGCTCTCGGACGCGCGTGAGCTGGTCGAGGTCATCGACGTGCACGAGCGCGAGCGCGACCTGTGGCCCCCTCCTGCTGTGCTCTCCGCACTGCAGCTCTGCGGCCTGAGCCTCGCCGTGTACGCGATCTTCATCGATCGGCTCACCAACGTCGGGCTCCTGATCGGCGCGCTGGGGCTTCTCTTCATTCGACGCGTCTTGGGCGCGCGGCCGCCGTGGCACGTCTAGTCGCCTACCTCCTGGGTGTCGGGGCGATGGGAGTGATCGCTCAGGCCTCGGTGGGTAACGCACTTCACGAGGTCGTCTGGAGAACGCACGTGCGCACGATCACGGGCGAGACCCGCATCGTCACCCAGACGACACCGCGCCGAACCGAGACGGTCGAAGGCGAGACCGTGACGCGCACAGGCCCCGGCAAGACGTTGCCTGCCACCGCTACGACGAGCTTCGTGACGGTTGCAGGCTCGACGACGACAACCACCGTGCCCGCGCCGGCCGTGACGACGACGGTCCCTGGCAAGACAGAGACCGTCCCTGTGCCCGGACCCACCGTCACCACGACAGTGCCTGGGACACCCAGGACGACGACAGTCGCCGGGCCGGCACTGACGACCACGGTGGCAGGGCCGGCACAGACGACCACGGTGCCCGGGCCGACGGTGACAGTGACGGTGACCGTCGCGGCACCCTGCAATCCTCCGCCGAGGCCCTCCCCTCCCCCCTGCCCTCCGCACAAGTAGCGATGCGATCCCTGACCCCACGAGCGGAGCGAGCAAGAGCCGGTGCGAGGCCGGATCAGCCGTCGATGACGATGCCAGGCGCTCAGGGCATCCCTGCAGGAGCACCGAGTCCTGCTGAGCTGATGGATCGTGCATACGCGATCGTGACGGCCGCCTTGCCGTTGCATCCCGCACGAAGCCGGGTCGAATGGCTCGTGGGCGAGCAGGAACGGGGCATATCCGCGATCGACGCGCTCCTCGCGGGTGGCTTCCTGCAGGAAGCCGAAGGTGGTAAGCGGCTGATGCTCGGCGTGCGGCGGAGAGACGTCCGGCTTCTCAGCGCCGAGCCTCCGGCCTGAGACCATTCGCAGGTTCGCCGAGTGAGGCACAGGGAGTCGGCCCTCGGGCCGAGACGGCCCCGCCGCGAGGTCGCAGTGGGGCTTCTCGACACCGCTGACGCATGCTCTAGATTCGAGCGGTGCCGTTTGCGCTGCTTCTGTCCGTGGCTCAGACCGGAAAGCACATGGCGTTTTTCGGCCTCGTCCTTGGCGGCGGGAGCTTCGCCCTCACCCGCGGGGCTGCTCCCCTGAGTCGAGGCCGTACTCGCGTGGAACGTTCCGGATGGGAGGTTCCTCGCGATCCCGCTTCTGATCGTGGGCGTGGTCTGTCTCGTGCTCTGGCTCGTCGGATCCAGCTAGACCAACGCTCGGCGGCAGTTCGAGAGGGGCTCGACTGGGAGCCGGCGGCGATCCGAACGCTTGCGGTACCTTCGCGGACCGTGTTCGACAGTGCGTTCTTCGGCGACGACTTCGCACGGATGGTTCGAACGTGCAGCCGGGAGCACGACGATTCGAACGTGCGCGTCGAAATCGTGACGGACACGGGAGAGCGACTGGATGTACTGCATCTCGAAGCGATCGAGAGTGGGATACATCTCTCGACACGGGACGATCGGCTGGTGTTCCTCCCGTACGCGCACATCGCACACGTCGACGTCCTGCCGCTGACGGATCAGCGCCTCGCCGGGTTCCACCTGTCGACGAGCGACGCATAAGGCGGAGCAGCATGGGCGGCCCCGTCCAAGGATCGAGCCGGGCCCTGCGGACGACCCGGCTCGATCATCAGAGGAACCGGAAGGCACCGCGGTCAACCGTCGGAGCGTCGAGGTCCTCTCCTGGTTCCAGGCGGCGGGTACCCCTCGCCGAGCCGAGCCAAACCGAGGGGCCGGGCGTTATCGCCCGGCCCCTGCATCTGTCCTCAGCGCCGTGAGGGCGCTGCGCCCGCGAGCCACGTCTCAGGCGAGATCTCGCGGAGGATGAACTCGTCGTAGCCGAAGAGTGTCGCGCTGATCGACGAGATCAAGCGTGCGCCGTCGAGCGGGGTGAGATACCCCTTCTCGACCGACACTTTTACCTCCTTCAAGAGGCGTTCACCGACCTGCCACTTGGGCTCGATCGTGGGCCCGAAGTCAGTTGGCTTCATCGAAGCGAACTGCTGGACCAGAGAATGACTGACCGTCGCTGCCATCAAGAAAACCTTCTTTGAGTGCTTGACGGTTCTCCATCGAGGGTGCGCCCGGGGACATTGGCTCGTCAAGGTCGATTTCCGGAAATTCCAAGGTTTTGGGACCTCGGAGCACGACCCCACGGCGCGAAGGGCCTGGCTGGTGCGACATGGGAAATCGTCCCGATCACGGCTCCAGGGAAAGCGGGTGGAGCCGGTGGCAGGGCCACCTCCCTGATCTCACTCGGTGTTCCGAGGATGAGTGAAGCCGTGCTTGAAGCCCGCCCAGGATCCGAGGAACGCGAACAGCGCCACCGCGACCACCGAGGGCAAGACCGTGCTGGTTCCGTCGTTGCCGTTGAAGTGCATGTCCCCACCCCAGACGGCCGCGGCCGCTACCGCGAGCCACATCACGACGATCGCCAGGACTACCAACGTCTCCCTCTGGAGGAGTTGCACGGATCGAGGCGGTCTCTCCGCGACCACGTGTGTCGGCGGGTGCGAGAGAGTCGACATCTCACACACCTCCTTTCCTCCTCCACGGTTGCACACGCCTGCCCCGGAACCATCCGGGAATACGCGGACGGCTCCGCTCGACGCCACTGGGGGCCGAAGTCCGGGCGGTACCGATGTTGACCTCGAAGACGTTGGCGAGATCGACGAGTGCGCGCGACTCGATACGCGTGTTCCCTGATGCACAGACGCGTACGCCGTGAGAGCTTCCCCAGTGGAAGGAGGTGTCGCGATGGCGATTACGCCGATGATTGACGCCCCGACGATTCCCGCCTCTCGGTTCGAGTATCTCGTCGTCCCGCTGAAGGAAGCGAAGAGCATCAAGAAGGACGAGGACGCCTTCGTCCCCGAGCACCTGAACGAACTCGGCGAAGAGGGTTGGGAGGCCGTCGGCCTGTCGCTGAAGTACGGCGATCTAATGGCCTGGCCCGTCGTCCTCCTCAAGCGGGCTCTCCACTGAGAGGGCGTTCCGAAGGGCGCGGACGACTACGTCGAGCCGCGCCCTTCCGGGTTCGACCCACCGCTGCGGAGGGCCTGCGCTTTGGGCCGATCGGACTCGAAAAGGCGCAAATTGGCGCGAGCGCTTATCGAGAGCCAGCCTTTGCCTGCCGCGAGCGCCAAACGCGCACCGTTCCGTCGATTGGGAGTCAGGAACTGCCAGCAGCCAACAGCCAGGCCTGACTGAGATCCTGGCTCAGCCTGACGGCATCTCGGGCGGAGACGGGTGGCGCGGGTGTCTCCCGGGTGCGTGGCAGCAGGAAGAGCATCTCAACGGTCGTCCCGTCGCTTGCCGCCGTGAACGTCAATCCGTGCGTCAATCGCTCGACCCAGGCGAGCCCGAAGCCGCCGTGCTCCTTCCAGCTCTTCTTTCGAACGTGACCGTGGTCCGCGACGACAACCGCGAGCATGTCACCGACCTCCTCGACGCTCACATCAACGGTGCCCGGTTCGCTCTCGGGGTAGGCGTGCTTCACGGCGTTGGTGATCGCCTCGCTCACGCAAAGCTTGACGTCGTAGACCTGCGCGTCCGTGAGTCCCTCATCGCGTGCAAGACTCGCGACGACATTTCGGAGCGGGCGGATGCACTCGGGTCGTGCATCGCCCGTCACATGAACGGTGCTCGTCATGGTGCGCTTCCGTTTTCAGGATGCCCGCCTCGTCGAGCACGAAACCTCTGTCTGTAGATCGAGGTCGGCGCGACGGACGAGGCGACGCCTGGCGACGACGCTCGCCTGGATCGTCGGGCACGCGGGTGCGGGCTTATCGCTCGGCGTGCCCGCGAAGGACGCACAGGACGAGGCCACGCTCGTCGCTGACGTGCTCAATCGAACCGCCCCGGCGCAGATCGGCGGATGAGATGAGCCGCAAGGTGGAGCTCGGACGCATTGCCTCCCTCGTTCAGCTGTCCGCGTTCAGCAGCCGACGCACTGATCGGGAGCGTTCTGCACGATCAGGGTGTTGCTAAGCGTCGCAGGTTCGCCCTGCGTGAACACACCGCCGCTCTGCCGCGTGACGCTCCCGCTGACGGTGTTGGCCGGTGACGCTGTTTGCCCGACCCCGAAGCCGGCTAGGGCAAGGTCGCTCCCGGTAGACTTCGTTTCTCAGCCGACGCCCGGACGTTCTCGTACGACGCTCCGCGGCGCA
>DASSQE010000060.1:0-7521 GCA_035702645.1 Gaiellaceae bacterium | reverse complement strand
GTGTATCGGCGGTGAACTACGGACTGCCGGGCAACCGGCGGCGGGCACACTCTGGTCATGGCCACGTCGCGACCGTCGCCGAAGCCGCGGATCAAACACGCGCCGGAACGCTCGGTGCCCTCCCGCCGGTCGGTCCGTACGGCGTTCGGGCTTGCCCTCGCGGCTGCGGCCGCACTCGTCCTCGTCGCGGTGGTGCTGCGCAAGGACAACACGCCGACCCCGGTCGCGACCCCCGTAGTGAACATCGACGGGATCCCGCAGTCGGGGCGGGTCCTGGGAGACCCGGGGGCGAAGGTCACGCTGATCGAGTTCGCCGACCCGCAATGCCCTGCCTGCCGGTTCTACACGCTCGACGTGTATCCCAAGCTCGTGAACGAGTACGTGAGAACGGGCAAGGTCAAGACCGAGTTTCGCGGCTATCCGTTCATCGGCCCCGACTCGATCAAGGCACTGCGTTTCGTGATGGCCGCGAGCTTCCAGAACAAGCTCTGGCAGCTCACCGAAGCGTTCTACCGGAACCAGGGCGCGGAGAACTCGGGCTGGGTGACGGACGACCTCGTGCGGCGCATTGCCGGCGAGATCCCTGGCCTCGACGTCGACCGGCTGTTCCGGGACGCCACGAGTGGAAGAGTCACGGCGATGTTGAACTCCGACCTGCGACAAGTGCAGGCCGAGAGGATCAGCCAGACGCCGTCGTTCCTCGTGCAGATCGGCAACTCCCAGCCGTATCTCCTCTCCGTTCCCCTGGACGTCGGCGCGTTCCGGTCTGCGCTCGACGACGCCCTCCGGGGTTGAGCGACCGCTCGCTCCGCCTGGCCGCTGGGCTCATTGCACTGGCGGGGGCCGCCGTCGCCGGATACCTCACCGCAGTCCACTACGGGAACACGTCGCTCGTGTGTGTCCGCGGAGGCGGCTGCGAGACCGTCCAGAGCTCGTCCTACTCCGAGCTCGCGGGCATCCCGGTCGCGCTGCTCGGGCTCGTCGCGTACGCGACGGTGCTCCTTCTCCTCGTCTGGGATTCGGCCGGCGCCCGGCTCGCAGCCGCCACGATCGCGCTCGTGGGGCTCGTGTTCAGCGTCTACCTGCTCGTCTTACAACTCTTCGTGATCGACGCGATCTGCGTCTGGTGTGTGGCGAACGACATCGTCATCGCGCCCGCGCTCGCCGTCGTCACCGGGCTGCGCCTGCGCGCGGGCTGAGGCAGTTACGTCATCGGCACCTGGCGCAGCACCTTCGGGGCGACCCGATCGAGGATCTCCGAGAGGCTCTCGCCGGTGCACGTGATGCCGTGATTCCGAAGGCCGATGACCGCATGTGCGGGATCGGGCTCGCGCGCGACGAGCTCCGAGACGGCGACCGCGAGCTCCTGCGTGCCGCACGGATAGTTCACGTCCGTGGCCGCGATGTCCTGCATCCAGGCGTGGACGTGGAGGATCGCTCCGACGTCGGGGTGCGCCTGGTAGATCATCCAGTGCTCGATGGCGTCGACCGAGACCCGCCGCGGCTCGATTCCCGGCGGGACACTGAGGACGATGACGCCGCGGTCGTCGTCGAAGTTCTTGACCATCAGGAGATCGGTGCCGACGTTCTCGAGCTTGGACTTGTCCACGCCGGACGCGCTCATCCAGAATCGGGTCTCGTCCTTGCGCGCCGAGAGGTTCCCGTACGAGAGGCCGCCGACGCTGTAGAGGCGCATGACATGACGGAGGTCCCTGCCGGAGAGGTACTCCTCGACCGGGAACGGCGAGGGCAGCAGATCGAGCTCGTCGAGGCGCTTTCCGGCCTCGCCGATGTCCGCCGTGATCTCGTCGCCGTCCCAGAGCTCGGGCTCGAGGTCGGGGATCCACTCGTTGTCGATCACGAGACGGGACGTCGCGAGTGGCTCGAGTCGCTCGTAGATCGCGGCTGGATCGTCGGACACGTGATACGTCCCCTGCTCCATCGTCGTGAACCAGACCCCGTGGCCGGGAACACGGAGGAGCACGACGTTCGACAGGGTGCGGACGAGCATGGGGTAGCTCGCCTTCAACGCGTCCTCGGGGGCTTCGTCGAGCTCGTAGAAGGCCGCGGAGTAGGTGCCCCTCGACGAGCGCCGGAACGCCTTCGGCTCGGCGGGATCGAACATGTTGAGCACGAAGTCGGCGTCGGCGATGTCCTCGACGCGGACGAAGTCTTCGACTTCGAACTGCTTTCCGATCGACCGCACCCAGGCCTCGTGCTCGGGCGAGGTTGCGGTGCCCCAGATCGCGTACCGACGCACGGCGCGAGTCTACCGCCGCCTCAGCGGAACAGGTCGCGCTCGGTCGGCATCAGGAGGTCGGCTCCGCTGCCGTCTCCGCCGACGTCGACACCCCGCACGATCGCGGCCGGCACGCCGTCCGTCTTGCCCATGACCAGCTCGGCTGCGCCGGCGATCTCGTCCGCGACGGCGATCTGCGTCGCGTGCAGCTCGTAGCCCATGGAGTCGCGGATGCCGCGGAGGTCGCGCAGCGGCTCGAGTCCAGCGACTCCGAGTGCCACGTCGCTCGTTCCCTGCCGAAACGGCCGCCCGAACGAATCGCTGACGATCACCCCGACCTCGACGCCCGTCAGGGTCTCGATCCGCGCGCGAAGGCGTCGTGCGGAGGCGTCCGGATCGACCGGGAGCAGCACGACCGTCTCCTGGCCCTTCGCGTTCGAGAGATCGACGCCCGCGGACGCGCAGACGAAGCCTTGGCGCGTCTCGACGATGAGGAGCGGCGGGCGTGAGCGAACGACTCGCCGGCTCTCGCGGAGGATGACTTCGATCCGCCGGGCGTCCTCCTCGCCCGCGAGCTGGCGGGCCTCGGCAGAGGGCTCGACCTCGGCGAGATGGAGGACTCTGCCCTCGACCTTCGAGACGGCCTTCTGAGCGACGACCAGCACGTCGCCTTCCTCGAAGCCACCTACACCTCCGGCCGCCTCGACGAGGTGCCCTGCGAGATCGTCGCCGTCCGCGAGCTCCGGGATCCCGCGGAGCGGGAGGACGCGGACCTCTGCGCTCATCTCCTTCGGTCGAGGCCCGAGAGCCGGAGTCCCGCATGGACCTTGTACCGGCGGTTCACGTTGACGAGCACGGCCGTCATCCCCTCGAGGGTGCGCGCGTTCGAGAGCGGTCCCGCATCGATCGCGATCCCGGCGGTGAGAGTCGCGGCCAGGTCGAGCGCCGCGCCCTTCGCCGTGTCGTGGTCACCGCAAACGAGGGCGTCCTCGTCCGGGGGTCCGTCGCCTCCGAGAGTGGACGCAGCGAGCGAGTGCATACCGGCGACGACGGGCCCCTCGAGCACCTCTTGCACACGCTCGGCGACCGAGACGGAGTCGTCACTCGGCTCGACACCTTTGGTCGTGAAGCGGAGCTCGGATGCCACGCAGAGCACCGGCGTGCGCCCAATCGCCGCGGAGAGCTCGCGCGCCGTCTCGACGGTCGCTTCGGCCTTCGTCGCGAGGACGACGAGCTCGACGGATGCGACCGCGGCGGCGTTCTCGGCGCCCTCGACGCCGAGCTCGGCAGCGGTCGCCTCCGCCCGCTCGGCGTCGCGCGAGCCGATCACGACCTCGTGACCTGCCTCGTGGAGTCGGAGCGCGAGCGCCCTGCCGAAGCGGCCGGTCCCGCCGACGACGGCTACGCGCACGCCGTCTCCAGGACTACCTCGGCGAGGCGGACGCTCGCCGCGCGGTCGACCATGAGCGTTCGCGTGGGGACGAGCTCGACCGCTGCGTCCGCCGGAAGGTCGGACTCGTCGACGACGAGAACGTCCATGAGCCCGTCGTAGCAGGACGCGACGTGAGCGGGGGACGTGCCTCCGGCCATGCGGGCGAGCATACGGTCGGCTGGGCCCCGTACGGCGGCGCCTCCGACGAGTGGGCTGACCGCGACGCAGCGGACGCTCCTCCGCTCGAGCACGGCGCGAATCTCCGGGACCGAGAGGATCGGCGCGATCGAGACGTACGGGTTGCTCGGCGCGAGCACGATCGCGGCCGCGGAGTCGAGCGCTTCGACCACGCCCGGGGCCGCCCGGGCCTCGTCGGCGCCCTCGAACGCGACGGCGTCGACGTCGTCGCGGTGGCCGCGGCCGACGAACCACTCCTGGAACGAGAACGTGCCCGCGGGCGTCACGATGTGGCTGCGCAGGCGATCGTCCGTCGCCGGGAGGATCTTCGCGGTCAGACCGGCACGGCGGACGACGTCGGCCGTGAACGCCGACAACGTCGCTCCTTCGCGGAGGGCCTGGGTGCGCACGAGGTGGAGCCCGAGGTCGAGGTCGCCGAGCTTGAACCAGCCCTCCCCGCCCCACGCCGCTGCCGCGGTGAGGGCGTTCCACGTCTCGCCCGCGCGCCCCCACCCGCGCTCGTCGTCGGACAGCCCGGCGAGCGTGTAGAGGAGGCTGTCGAGGTCGGGCGACACATGGAGGCCGAGGATCTCGACGTCGTCGCCGACGTTCCCGACGATGGTCAGCTCGTCCGGCGCGAGGACGTCCACGAGCCCCCGCGCGAACCGGGCGCCGCCGACTCCTCCGGACAGAAGCGCGACCCTCACACGTGCACGGCGAGGAGAGCGCGCGTACGAGGGCCGAGATCGAGATCGATCGACTCGAGGTCGTCGTCGACGTCGACGTCGAGTTCGAGCTCGGGGACGTGCACCGTGCGGAACGGTGCATGCGCCCGGAAGCGCGCGGCACTTCCCGGACCATAGAGCGGTACGAAGAGCTCGGGCGCCGGAAGCGAGAGCGCGTTCGTCGTCCCGTCCGCGGCCTCGACGAGAGCGAGCCCGTTCGCGGCGAGGCGGGAGATCGCCTCCGGCGTCGCGCACGGGAGATCGGCGTTCACGACGAGCGCGTGACCCTCGATCCCGACGAGTCCCGCCGCGACCGCGGCACCGAGCCCTCGACCCGGATCCGGGACGGTCTCCGCCACGGTCGGGACGGCGCCGACGTCGTCCGTCACGACGACGACACGTCCGACGCGGGAGGCGGCGTCGACGACGTCTCCGAGCATCGCGAGCGCCGCGCCGGCGCGAACCGACGGCGACAGCCGCCGCTTGGCGTCACCGCGATAGGGGACGACGATCGTCGGCACGGGGCTCCAAGCGTAATGACGATCGGGCTCAGCGGGTCACGCGGCGTGCGACGTGCCGGGCCCCGACGTCGCCCACTCGCGCAGGTCGAACCAGTGCGACGCTTTCAGCGCCTCGCAGACCTCGGGGTTCGTGTGCTCCCAGTTGAAGACGTGGTGGTCGAGGTCGCAACAGATCTCGAGATCGCCGAGCGTGACGTGGGAGATGCGGGCGAGGGCGTCGGCGGGCAGCTGCGCCTCCGCGACGGTGTAGTGCTTGAACTGCAGGTCCGAGGCGAGCTCCATCAGGCTCGGCCAATCCGGACATGTCCGTGCAGTCATCGACTCGCTGTGTTCGCCTCGATCGCCCAGCTTCCTTCGAACCGGACGACTCCCCTCTCCTCCTTCCCAGAGTAGACGACAAAGACGAGCGCGTCATCGAGCCAGTGGTACAGGCGCTCGCCGGATGCGTCGGTCAGACCGAGCCGGAGATGGAACCGGCCTTCGGCGAGCGGCAGCGCGCCGAGGTCGAACCGGACGGCGCGTTCGCCGCGCGCACCGTCCCAGCCGAGCTCTCGCAGCTCGACGGCGTCGCTAGCTATGAGCGTCCCCGCGTCGTCGCGAAGCTCGAGCTGGAGGCGCGGCGGCGGGATGCCGTCGGCCGCGGTCACCTCAACGCGAACCGCGAACGGCTCACCCGAGAGGAACTGGAGCCGCTCGCTGCCCTCCGGCCCGAGGAGCACGGCCGATGTGATCGTGGCCTCGCCCGACCCCCACTCGCGCAGCCCAGCGCCACGCTCGGCGGGATCGATCTCGTCGGCCAGCACGCGGCGGTACCGGGTCACCGCCTCGCGTGTGGGCCCGTCGAACGCGACGTGCCCCCCTTCGAGGAAGACCGACCGCTCGCAGAGACGCTCGACGGCCTGCGCGTCGTGCGAGACGAAGACGATCGTCCCACCCTCCTGCTTGAAGCGGAAGATCCTGCCGAAGCACTTACGCTGGAACGCCTCGTCGCCAACGGCGAACACCTCGTCGAGGAGCAGGATGTCCGCATCGAGGAACGCGGCGATCGAGAACCCGAGGCGCATCGTCATCCCCGACGAGTAGGTGCGAACCGGCCGGTCGATCGCGTTCTCGAGCTCCGCGAATGCGACGATCTCGTCGAAGCGCTTCCGGATCTCTGCCCGCCGCAGCCCCTGGATCGCCCCGTTCAGGAAGACGTTCTCACGGCCCGTGAAGTCTGGATGGAATCCGGCGCCGAGCTCGAGGAGCGAGCCGATCCGGCCCTCGGCCGAGACGCTCCCCGACGTGGGCTTGATGATGCCGGCGACGAGACGGAGGAGCGTGGTCTTGCCGGAGCCGTTGCGACCGACGAGCCCGACCGCCTCGCCACGCGAGATGTCGGCCGAGACGTCGCGCAGGGCCCACACGTCGGTCGCCTCGGTCCTGCCACGCTGGACGAAGAGGTCCTTCAGGGTACGCGCCTCGCGGGCGTGGATACGGAAGCGTCGCGATACCGCCTGGACGCTGATCTCGCCTACGGGCACTGAACCTAGACTAGAGGCCGATGCGGAGTAGCGACGGGTCGCCGCGGGCGCACACGGACGGACGCCGCGCCAAGGCCGTGCAGCGGTTGTCTTCGGGGATCTTCGCGCGACCGGGAGCCGCGAGCCAGCGGACCGCTCTGCGCAACTGATGCAGCGCATCGGCGAGCATGCCGTGCCGGCCGGCCCGCTCGCGGTGCGCTGGCTCGCGTACGAGCTCGAGAAGCCTCGCGCGGGCGTTCCGGGCCGAGCGCGATTGCAGCTCGAGAATGCGGGCTCGGCGTCGTGGCATTCGCGCGGGAAGGAGGGCCTGCAGCTCGCGTACCACTGGCTCGACACGCTCGGGAACCCGATCGTCTGGGACGGGATCCGGACCCCGTTTCCGCAGGCTGTCGAGCCCGGACAGGCGGTCGAGCTCGATGCGCTCGTCCTCGCTCCGAGGCCGCCGGGCGAGTACCGGCTCGCGTTCGATCTCGTCGAGGAGCACCGCTTCTGGCTGGAGGAGGTGGGCTCGATGCCGTTCGAGCTGGCGGTCGAGGTCAGGCCGCGGATCGCCGAGCGCCGGCTCGCTGTCGTGATCCACGGGAGTGCGGACGCGGAGCTCGAAGCCGCGCTCGCTGCGCTGGAGGAGCCGCTCGTCTCCGAGGATGCGGTCGCGTTCGCGCATCTCGTCCCCGAGGCGCTCCCCGCGCCCGACTGGTCGCGACGCCTGCTCGACGGGCACGAGGAGGGGTTCGCCGCCGTGGGCGGCTCGGTGGAGCCCGTCGACGGCGGCGTTCGCGGCCGCGCCGAGCGTCACCGGTTCGCCCCCTGGGCGCCGGGCGGCGGGCGCAATCCGCGGTTCGCGGCGCCGCTGCTCTTCCCGTCGCTGGTAGCCGGGCTCGACCCCGTTCGTCACCAGGAGCTC
>DASSQE010000059.1:0-22673 GCA_035702645.1 Gaiellaceae bacterium | reverse complement strand
ACGCGGAGGGCTCCGAGAGCATGAACGCCTTCGTGCGCGTGAAGTCCCGCGAGGTGCCCCCCTCGATGGCGTAGCTCGCGAGCGTGAACGGCGCACCCGCGAAGCCGATGACCGGGATTCCCCGCGGCTCGAGCTCGCGCCCGACGAGCGCGATGGCCTCGAGCGTCCCCGCCATCGTCTCCTCCGCCGGAGGCGCGGCTAGCAGGTCGACGTCACGGGCGCTCTCGATCCGGTTCCCTATGCGCGGCCCGTCGCCCTCGACGAAATCGAGCTCGAGACCCATGCCGACGAGCGGTGGGAGGATGTCCGCGAACACGATCGCCGCGTCGACGCCGAAGGCGTCCACCGGAAGCAACGTCACCTGAGCGGCGAGGTCGGGCGTCCGGATCAGCTCGAGCATCGAGTGGCGCTCGCGGAGCGCCCGGTACTCCGGCATGTAGCGACCGGCCTGACGGAGGAGCCACACCGGCGTCCGCTCGACGGGGAGCCCGCGGAACGCGCGGAGGACGAGCGAGCTGGGCTCGGTGTCCGCCGAGGCGTCCGCCCGCTCGGCGCTCACGCCCGCTGCGACTGCCACGCCGGCGTGTCTCGGCAGGTCTCGCTTCTCGAGACGGGGCCGCACATCGTTCGAAGCACAGGGTCAGCCACGACCGAAGGAGTGAAGCAGAGATGAGACGCGTGCATGCGCAGGAATCGCGACTCGCCGGCCCCCATTGGAGTCCCAATGAGAAGAGAAGCGATCGCAATCTGGGCGAGACGACTTCCGCTGCTCGCCGTCGATGAGCACGTGCAGCGTTGCTCGGACTGAATCGCGCGTTTGGTCGGTGATGCGCCTATCGGAGCCGCATCAACCTGCCTGTTCAGTCCGCGTTTGGGGGCTCGACTACTTCGCGATCGGCTGCCAGGAAACGTCCGCGGCCGGGCCGCGGTACCACGCCCCAAAGCTGCTGAGCCGAATGAAGCTGACGAGCTTTCCGGCTCTGCCCATGACATAGACGCTCTGCGGCGTCGCGATCGCGATCCTGGTGCCATCCGGCGACCAGTGCGGGACACCGCGGACTCCGAGGCTGCGACAACCAGAGCCGTTGGCGGGAGTCACATCTGCCCCCCTTGGAGTAATGAGCTTGACTCCGCAGGGCGATCGGTAGGCGATCACCCTGCCGTCGGGTGACCACGTGGGGGACGAGGCGTGCCGGGCGAGCAGTCGGCGATGCGAGCCGTCGGAGTCGATGATGGAGATCGTCGAGAGGCCGACCTTGCGGGTGGCGAAGACGAGCCTGTCGCCATCCGGCGACCACGAGGGCGAGGAGTCGAACCCCTCGGTTCCGGTCTTGAGAACGGTGTCGGTTACGACCGGTCGATTGATCCGCCTGATCAAGATCCAACCGACTGGGTCGAGAAATGCCTCGGGATGGACGATGGCGATGCGACCATCCCGCGACCAGTCGGGAGAGTATCCCTCGCTGCCGGCGCGTTTCGTCTTTCCTGTATTGAGGTCAAGGACGTGCATCCCGCTGTAGCGACTGGCGATGGTGACCGTCGTCGAGCTGAAGAGGAGCTTGTCCCCGGTCGGTGACCACGCAAAGCCCTCCATCGTCGAGCAGAAACGAGAACCACTCGGTGCCGAGCAACGAAAGATGGGGTGACGGACTCCGCGACGATCGACTGCGACGATGCGGTTGCCCTCGGCGACAGTTAGAGGGCCGTTCCGAACGTGCGGCGCGCGCGCGGACGCTTGTGCAGGGCTCGCCGAACTGGGAGAGCTTGCGTTCGCAGATACGGCGGCCGGACCGCCGCTCCCACCGATGAGCATCGCCGCTGAGCCAAGCCCTGCCACCACGAACAACGCGGCGGCGGCGTACCGCTTGCGTCGGCGCCGTGCCCGCTGCCTCGCCTCCTCGATTAGCGCCTCAACGAGCGCCTCGAGCTCGTCGTGCGTGACGGGATCGTTCGGCGGACGGGGAGGCGACGATACTCTCATGCGTGCGCGCCTGTCATAGTGGAGCTACTATGACTAGCACTATGCTGGATGTCAAGGTGGACAGGCAGGATCCGACCGACCTCTACGAGCAGGTCGCCGCTGAGATCCGCCGCGCGATCGCCGAAGGGGAGGCGGGACCTGGCGAACGGCTCCCACCAGCGAAGGACCTCGCTGCGGTACTCGGCGTCAACACGAACACCGTGCTCAGAGCGCTGCGCGTTCTCCGCGACGAGAGGCTGCTCGAGTTCCGCCGGGGACGTGGTATCTCGGTCGCCGGAACGCCGGAGCGCGGCGCCGTCGTGGCACGCGCGAGGGAACTCGTCGAGTTCGCGCGCCGAAACGGGTATCACGTGGACGAGCTCGTCGAGATCATCGAGGGGGTCGGCTAGCTCTTTTGCTTGCCCCCCAAGGCGAGCCGACTGCTGCCTGTTCGCGCGCGTTCTCCCTAGACCGTCAAATGGTCTCGGTAAGTGGTTACCCCGCAACGTCAACCGCAAGGCAGGACCCTCTTCGGTGTCGCTTCACCGAGGGGCGTACGATCGATGAACCCAACAGGAGGAGGAAGCGATGGCCCCGCGGCGGTGCCGCGCCGACGCCGCCCGGCCGGATCGAGAACGGGTCGGGCTCGGCGAGCGGAGGGGTCAGCGCTCGACGACGAGCACGACCGTCTTCTGCACGCTGGCGCCGAGCGCGTCCCGTGCCTGGACGCTCACGCGGAACGTTCCCGCCCGGCGCGGCGTGCCGGCGACAGCGCCCTGGCTCTTCGCAAAGCGGACACCGAGAGGGAGTTTTCCGCGCACGAGCCTCCACCGGAGAGGCCGGACGCCGCCGCCGGCCGCGAGCGTCGTCCGGTACGCGTGTCCCACCCTTGCCCCCTTCAGGCGGACGGTCTCGACCGTGAGCTTCGGGGCGACGATCAGCACGCCGCTCACCGAGGCGGCGCGCTTTTCGGAGTCCGTGGCGGTCAGCGACAGGGCAAAGCGGCCCGCACTGCGAGGAGTGCCGGAGAGCACGCCGGTGCTCGGATCGAGCGCGACGCCCGACGGCAGCGCGCCCGAGGCGAGCGTCCACGTGTACGTGCCGCTCCCGCCGGAGACGGTCAGCGTCTTCGTGAGGCGCACGCCCACCTCGGCAGTCGGCTGCGACCCGGCGAACGGCAGCTTCACGGTCACCGGCTGCCGGACGGAGAGCGTGTACTGCTTGGTGTCGAACGGGCTCCCGTTCTGAGCCTTGACGACGAACTGGTACCTGCCCTCGGCGGTCGGCGTCCCGCTCAAGAGGCCCTGCTCGGACAGCGTGATGCCGGGGGGAAGCGACCCCGACTGCACCGACCAACTGGCGGGTACGTCGGGTCCCGTGAGTGGATTCACGCTCAGCACTTCCTTCGCCGTCAG
Organism: Gaiellaceae bacterium; assembly: GCA_035702645.1. GTDB lineage: Bacteria > Actinomycetota > Thermoleophilia > Gaiellales > Gaiellaceae > GMQP-bins7. The sequence goes on along the minus strand of DASSQE010000059.1, from coordinate 19,298 downwards.
CGACTGGGAGTAGGGCTGGCCGATCGTGCCCGGCCCGACGCTCGTGTCGTTGATCGCCAGTCCCGGATCCACGGGGATGCTGAACTCGCGCTCGGACCGGTCGTCGTACTGACACCACGACGGTCCGCCTTCCGCCTCGATCAGGTCGTGGTTCCAGACCCAGAAGCGCGCGAGGCTGTCGGCGCCGCCCGTGGGGACACCGGAGATGAGGCCGCCCTTCGTCATCGTCAGCCCGTCGGGAAGCGCGCCGTTGACGATCTCGTACCAGATGTACGGCCAGCAGCCCGAGCCCTCCTCGGACTCGATCTGGACCTGGTACGGCATGCCGACGTAGGCCGTCGTGCAGCGGAGCAGAGCCCCGTTGCCCGGGGTCTCGGTGCAGGGCCCGGTGTCGTGCTCGAAGTCTCCGGCGGATGCTCCGGCGACGCCCATCGCCGCGGCGAGCCCGATGACAACGAGGGCGAGCTTGAAGCGCCTCGCAGTGCCCGGGGCGCGTCGCATGACGCGCCAGGCTAGCAGGGCCGAAGTGCCTCCCTCGCGTTGCGTAGTCGAGCGTTCAGCGACGTCATCCCGAGCGTGCCCGTCGACGCGCTCCGGCGGGTGCGACCGTTGTGCGCATCACGCAATGGTTCTTGCCCTTGGGCCGGTCGTAGCTGAAGCCGGTCTGCTCGTAGAGGCTCCGCGTCACGTTGTAGAGGAACTTGGCCGAGATCCTCTTGCCCTGCGGCAGATCCTGCGGATAGCCCTCCACGACGCCGCCCCCCGCCTTCCCGATCAGGTCGAGGGCGCCGCGAAGCGCGACCCCGGCGACGCCCGTCCGTCGATAGTCCCGGTCTACGAAGATGCACGTGATCCGGTAGTCGGGCAACTCCCCGGTGCGCGTCGCTTCGTAGTCCCTCCGGTGGTGGATGTTCGGGAGCTCGTCCGGGGAGCCGAATTGCGCCCAGGCGACCGCGGCCTCACCGTCGAAGACGAGGGCCGCGTGAGCGTTGCCCTCGCGAACGAGACGCTCCTTCCACGGACGGCCCTTCTCGTCCTCGGGTCTTCCGACCCGCGAGTGGAACCACGTGCACCAGCAGCCGCCGAACCCCATGCCGTTGTGCTTCTCGGCCAGGCGCGCGAAAGCATCCCAGGTCGAGGCGTCGAGCGGCTCGATCGCATAGTCGCTCACTCGACCCAATCCTTCTGGAGAGACGCCCCCGACTCGCGGCTCGGACTGGTCCATGCCCTCCTGCCGACGAAGAACGGCCCCAGGCGCTCGAGGTGGAGCGAGGTCTGCCGCGTCTTGCGCATCCGCTGGACGATGATCGAGAGCGGGTGCAGCTCGGGGCCGAGGAGCCCGACCACGAAGTCGTTGTCCTCCCGGTCGAGCCCGTGGCAGGCGAGGCGGATGTCGTGCCCGAGGCCCGCGCGCCCGAACGCCATGCCCACGCCGCCGTGCTCCATGAGGATCGCGTTCTGCTCCTTCCGCGGCAGGCGCTCGAAGGAGCCCGCACGGCGCAGCGGGTACCAGATCGCCCACCGGAGCTCCGGATCGAGCACGCGCTGCCTCGGGCGCTCGACGAGCGTCTCCTCGAGGTCGTGCTCGTGTCCGAGGGCGTACGTCCGGCCGAGCATCGTCAGCTCCGGCTTCGGCACGAGCCCCGCGAACGGCTCCGTGTTCAGGAACGCGCGGAGGTCGGCGACGAACAGCTCGGGGTCCTCGGCGAGCGTCAGGAGCGCGACGCCCGAAGGGTCGTTGACGTCCTCGTACAGAACGCCCTCGACGTCCGCCGCCGCCAGCGCGGCCGCGAGCGGGGCCGAGTCACCGACACCGCCGAACGCGTGCAGCTGCATGTAGAGCCGGCGGTCGAGCGAGGTCGGCTCGCCCTCGGCCGTGCGGCCGTGCTCGGCGACGTCCGCCTCGTTGCTCCCCCCCGTCTCGAGCCGCTCGTCAACGCGCGCGTTCACTGGAGCTCCCGGAGCCAGCGGGCCGCGTCCTTTGCGTGATAGGTCACGACGAGATCGGCACCGGCGCGGCGGATCGAGGTCAGTATCTCGAGCACCGCCTCACGCTCGTCGAGCCAGCCGTTCGCGGCCGCCGCCTTCACCATCGAGTACTCGCCGCTGACGTTGTACGCGGCCAGCGGCCGCTCGGGGAACGCATCGTCGACGCGGCGGAGCACGTCGAGGTAGCCGAGAGCCGGCTTGACCATCAACGCGTCCGCGCCCTGCTCGACGTCGAGGCGCGCCTCGCGCAGCGCCTCGCGCCCGTTGGCGACGTCGAGCTGGTGGCTCCTCCGGTCGCCGAACGCCGGTGCTCCCTCCGCCGCGTCGCGGAACGGGCCGTAGAACGCCGACGCGTACTTCACGGCGTAGGAGAGGATCGCGACCCGGTCGAGCCGGTCGGCATCGAGCGCCGCCCGGATCGCGCCGACCATGCCGTCGATCATCCCGCTCGGCGCAACGATGTCCGCGCCCGCCTCACCGTGCGAGACGGCGATCCGGCCGAGGATCTCGAGCGTCTCGTCGTTCAGGAGGTAGCCGTCGGCGTCGAGGACGCCGCAGTGGCCGTGGTCCGTGTACTCGCAGAGGCAGACGTCGGTGGCGACGACGAGCTCCGGGTCGGAGGCCTTCAGCGCGCGGATCGCCTCCTGGACGACGCCGTCTTCCGCATGACTCTCGAGGCCGAGCGGGTCCTTCGTCGCCGGAAGTCCGAACAGCAGCACCGCCTTGATCCCGAGCTCCGCGAGCGAGCCGGCCTCGGCCGCGAGCTCGTCCACGGGCAGCTGGTCGATGCCGGGCATCGAGACGATCGGCGTCCGCCCGCGCCCCTCTGCCACGAAGAGCGGGTAGACGAGATCGCCGGGATCGATCGTCGTCTCGCGAACGAGATCCCGCAGACCCTGCGTGCGGCGCAGGCGGCGAGGGCGCTCGGCTCCAGGCCGGAGCCGGAGCGCGTCGAGCGGGCCTGTCTCTGCGAATCCCGTCACGGGCTTCCCCCGAAATGCGTCGTGAGCGCCTGAATGATGCCGTCCGCGGAGGCGTCGTCGGCGACTACGCCCACGCGAAGGCCCTCTTCGACCGCCACTTCGGCCGTACGCGGCCCGATGCAGACGAGAAAGGCTTCGCCGATCCGCTCGGCATCGGCGAGCGCCGCCGCGAGGCTGCGCGCCGCCGAGCCGCTCGCGAGGACGATCGCGTCCGCGCCCTCGAGCTCGCGAAGCTCGTCCCCGGACGGCTCCCGCGACACCGTTCGGTACGCCACGACCGCGTCGACGATCGCGCCCCGATCACGGAGCTCGTCCGCGAGGAACGGCGACGCGAGGTCGCCCTGGGGCAGGAGCACACGCTGCCCGTCGAGCCCGTCGAGGCCCTCCGCGAGCGCCCTGCCGTCGTGGGTGTCCGGGACGAACGCCGGCTCCACGCCGAGCTCGCCGACCGCGGCGGCGGTCGCGGGCCCGACGGCCGCGACCCGAGCCCCCTCGAGCTGGGCGGGCGCCCGCAGGCGGTCGCCGATCGCGGCGACGCCGTTGACGCTCGTGAAGACGACCCAGTCGTAGCGTCCGAGCTTCCGGAAGGCGTGGTCGAGCTCGGTCGAATCCTCGACGGGCACGATCTCGACGAGCGGGACGATGGACACGGTCGCGCCGAGCCGCTCGAGCGCGGCGGCGAGCTGGGCCGCCTGCTCGTGCGGGCGCGTGACCGCGATCCGACGGCCGGCGAGCGGCCGCGGACTGTCAGGCACGAACGGCCTCGAGGATGTGCTTCGCCCCGGCGGCGAGCGCCTCGCGCGCGAGACGGGCTCCGATCTCCTCCAGCCTCCCCTCCCCGCCGACGCGCACGACCTCGTGCCCGTCCGGTGTCGCCACGAGAGCGTCGAGTCGGACCTCGCCGCCGGAGGCAGCGACGGCATGCGCGCCGACGGGCGCCGCGCACCCGCTCCCGAGCGCGGCGAGGAACGCGCGCTCCGCGGTGACCGCCGCGCGCGTCGGAGGGTCGTCGATCGCCGACAGAAGCCGAAGGACCGGCTCGTCCGCGGCGCGGCACTGCACGGCGAGCGTGCCCTGGCCGGGCGCAGGGAGCATCCGCTCGACCGAGAGCCACTCGGCCACCTCGGGCTCGAGCCCGAGACGCGTGACGCCGGCGGCGGCGAGGAGCACCGCGTCGTACTCGCCCGCCCGCACCTTGCGGATCCGTGTGTCGACGTTCCCGCGGATCGAGCGCGTCTCGAGCTCCGGATGGAGGAGATGCAGCTGCGCCGCGCGGCGGAGGCTGCTCGTTCCGACCACCGCACCGGCCCGAAGCTGGGCGAGCAGGAGGTTCCCTCGACTGACTACGCAATCACGGGGGTCTCCACGCTGGCAGAGAGCGCCGATCGCGACGTCGACTGACTGGTCAGTCGGCAGATCTTTCAACGAGTGCACGGCCAGATCGATCGTGCCCTCACGGAGGGCGCGCTCGAGCTCTTCGGTGAAGAGGCCCTTGCCGCCGATCGCCGGCAGCGGCTCACCGCTCGCCTGCGTCCGATCACCGCGGGTATCGAGCGGCGTCACCTCGCACGCGAGCTCCGGCCACGCATCGGTGAGGAGCCCCACCACGAGCTCCGTCTGCCGCACCGCGAGCGGCGACCGCCGGGTACCGATTCGCACCGCGGCGACGGGAGCCGCGAGGGAGGAGCTCACGTCTCGGTGGGAGCGGAAAGCCCGAAGAGATCGCGCACGGCAGCAGCCAGCTCGTCGGCGTCGCCCTGGTCCGCCTTCTCGCGAAGCTGCGCGGTGGGCTCGTGAAGGAGCTTGTTGACGAGCGTGTAGGAGAGCTTCGTGACGTGCGCCGCGATCTCGGGATCGACGTCGCCGAGATGGCGCATGGTGCGGCGGAGCTCCTCCTCCCGGATCTCCTCGGCGTGGCGCCTGATCTCGGCGACGAGCGGCTCCACGTCGAGCTCGCGGTAGCGCCGTCCGAACGCGCCGACCTCTTCCTCGATCAGTGCCTCGACCCTGGGAACCTCGGCGAGACGCGCCGCAGCGGTGTCGTCGAGACCCGCCCGCAGGTCGTCGACGTCGAAGAGCCTGACGCCCGGCACATCGGCCGTATCACGCTCCACGTCCCCCGGAACGGCGAGATCGACGAGCACCAGCGGCTCGTCCTGCCGGCGAGACATCGCAGCACGCACCGTCTCGACGCCGACGACGGGAGTCTCCGCGGCGGTCGCCGTGATCGCGACATTGGCCCATGCGAGCGCGTCCTCGAGCTCGTCGAGCCCGTACGCCACGGCGCCGGTCTCCCCGGCGACGTCGAGCGTCCGCTCCCGGGTCCGGTTCGCGACCGCGAGTTGCGTGACACCTCGGCTCGATGCCGCCTTGAGCGTCAGGCGCCCGATGGCTCCGGCTCCCACGACGAGCGTCTTGCAGTGCCGCAGGTCGCCGAGCGTCCCCTCGGCGAGCGCCAGCGCCATCGAGCTCGCGGTCGCCGGATTCGCCCCGATCGCGGTCTCCGCCCGCGCGCGCCTCCCGGCGGCGATCGCGGTCCGGAAGAGAAGCGAGAGGACCGGCCCGGCGCCGCCGGAGCCCCGCGCAGCGGCGTAACTGGCTCCGACCTGTCCGAGAATCTCCGCCTCGCCCAGCACCAGCGAGTCGAGACCGGCCGCGACGCGGCAGAGGTGTCGCGCCACGTCCTCCCCCGCATGGACGTAGAGATGGTCGACGAGGAGGGTCCGGGCGACGCCGTGGACGTTCGCAAGCTCGTCGATGAGCTCGTCCCGGGCATCGTCGACACCCTCCTGGAGGGAGGCGTAGAGCTCGACGCGATAGCAGGTCGTCAGCGCGGCATGCTCGACCACGGCCGGGCATCGCTCTGCGCCGGGACCGAGCGCTCCGATTCGCTCGCGGAGCTCGACCGGGGCCGTGCGGTGGCTGAGCCCGAGGCAGACGAGACGGTCCACGCGAGCACTGTACCCCGCTGCGCACGGCCGCATCAGTCCAGAATGCGCGCGATGCAAGCACTCGGAGTCGATGTCGGCGGCACGTTCACGGACGGCGTGCTCATCACCGACGGTGAGGTGAAGACGACCAAGATGCTGACGTGGGAACGCCAGGAGGGATCGGTCGTGGCGGTCGCGTCCAAGCTCGGCGCGGAGGCCCCGGACCGCTTCACCCACGGGACGACGATCGCGACGAACGCGCTGCTCGAGCGGCGCGGCGCACGGACGGCGTTCGTCACCACCGAAGGGTTCGAGCACCTGCTCTACCTCCGCCGTCAGACCCGAGCCCGCCTCTACCGCCCCTGCGCCGACCGACCTCCTCCGCTCGTGCCGCTCCTCCACTGCGCCGGTGTCCGCGGTCGCATGGGCCCGCACGGTGAGCTGGTCCCGCTCGATCTGCGCTCGCTCCCCGACATCCACCCGAACGCCGAGGCGATCGCCGTCTGCCTCCTGTTCTCGTTCCTGGACCCGAGGCACGAGCGCGCCGTCGCCCGCGAGCTCCGCCGGCGATACCCGCATGCGCACGTCGTCGCGTCACACGAGGTCGCCCCGGAGTTCCGCGAGTACGAACGGGCTTCGACCACGGTCATCGACGCATACCTCGGCCCGGTCCTGTCCCGGTACCTGCAGGCGCTCGCGGCCGAGTGCCGCTCACGCGGGATTCGGCAGCCGCTCGTCATGCGCTCGTCCGGAGGGGTCGCGACGCTCGCGGAGGCGTCCATGCACGCCGCCTTCGCGCTCCTCTCCGGCCCGGCCGCCGGCGTGGTCGGTGCCGCGCGCATCGCCAGCCTCGCGGGGTACGAGAACGCGATCGCGTTCGACATGGGCGGGACGTCGACGGACGTGTGCGCGATCGTCGGCGGCGCCGCCCGCCGGGACCAGGAGCGCGTGATCGAGGGGTTTCCCGTCCGTCTGCCGACGCTCGCGGTGCACACGGTCGGCGCAGGCGGCGGGTCGATCGTGTGGGAGGACGAGGGCGGCGCGCTCCGAGTCGGCCCGGAGAGCGCGGGTGCCCGCCCCGGACCAGCCTGCTACGGCCTGGGGGGAACGAGGCCGACGGTCACGGACGCGAACCTCCTCCTCGGGCGCCTTCCCTCGCACCTCGCGGGCGGGGTGGAGCTCGACGCCAAGGCGGCTGCGGCCGTCCTCGGCGACCTCGACCCTCAGGCGGTGATCGACGTCGTGAACGCGGAGATGGTGCGCGCGCTCCGCGTCGTCTCGGTCGAGGAGGGTCTCGACCCGCGGGACTTCGCCCTCGTCGCCTTCGGCGGTGCGGGACCGCTCCACGCCTGCGCGCTCGCGGAAGAGCTGGAGATCGAGACCGTGCTCGTGCCCGCCGCAGCTGGAGTGCTCTCCGCGCTCGGGCTCCTCGTTGCCGACGAGCGCCGGGACTACGTGCGCTCGTTCGTCATGTCGCTGCAGAGTGCGGGCGAGCTGCCGGCCGAGGGCGAGGTCGACCTCCGCTACGCCGGCCAGTCGTTCGAGCTGACGATCCCGCTCGGCCCCGACCTCGAGCAGCGGTTCCACGCTGCGCACGCAGCTCGCTACGGCTATGCAGACCGCGCGCGCCCGCTCGAGCTGGTCGCCGTGCGCACCGCGCAGGTCCGAGCCGCGCCGCCGGTCGACATCACAGGACCCGAGATCAGCACGAAAGGCCCCGACGTCCTCGAGCTCGAGGGCGCCTCGGCGTGGATCGCGCCCGGCTGGGGCGGACAGACCGACGCGAACGGAACGCTCGTCCTGCGGAGGATTCGATGATCCCCGTCGAGCTCCAGGTGATCGGGAGCTCGCTCCGCGCCATCGCCGAGGAGATGGGAGCCGTGCTCGTCCGATCCGCGTTCTCGGCCAACATCAAGGAGCGCCAGGACTGCTCGACTGCGCTCTTCGACCGGAGCGGGGCGATGGTGACGCAGGCCGAGCACATCCCCGTCCACCTCGGTGCGATGCCGGACGCCGTCGCCGCAGTGAGGCGACGGCGGCCGAGAATCGGCGAGCCGTGGATCCTCAACGACCCCTACCGCGGGGGCACGCACCTGCCCGATCTCACGATCGTGACGAAGACGCCCATCGGGTTCGCTGTGACACGGGCCCACCATGCGGACGTCGGAGGCGCGGATCCGGGGAGCCTGCCAGCCGGCTCCAAGACGCTCGACGAGGAGGGCGTGGTCATCCCGCCGACCCGCCTCGACGACGACGCCGTCGAGCAGCTCGTCTCCCGCATGCGGAACCCCGGGGAGCGACGCGGCGACCTGCGCGCCCAGCTTGCAGCGCACCACCTCGCCGAGCGCCGCATACGGGAGCTCTCCGCCCGCCACGGGCGGAAGAAAGTCGAGGCGGCGATGGCCGAGCTGCTCGCGTACTCCGAGCGAGTCGTTCGAGCCTCGCTGAGCGGGCTTCCCGACGGTGAGTTCGATGGGCAGGACGTCCTCGAGTCGTCGTACGGAACCCTTCAGCTGCAGGTCACCGTGAGGCTCGACGGGGACACGATCGACATCGACTTCGAAGGCACCTCGCCGCAGCACGCGGGGAACCTGAACTGTCCGCTCTCGGTCACACGGTCGGCGTGTTACTACGTCGTGCGCTGCCTCACCGCTCCCGACCTCCCCGCCTCGGGCGGCGCGTTCGCCCCGATCACCGTGCGGGCGCCGGAGGGCTGCCTCGTGAACGCGCTTCCTCCCGCGGCAGTCGCGGCGGGCAACACGGAGACGGCCAGCCGCATCGTCGACGTCGTGTTCGACGCTCTCGCGAAAGCACTCCCCGTGCCCGCGCAGGGTCAGGGAACGATGAACAACGTCGTCCTCGGGAACGACGCGTTCACGTACTACGAGACGATCGGCGGCGGGCAGGGGGCTTGCCCGGTCGCACCCGGCCCGAGCGCCGTCCACGTGGCGATGTCGAACACGCTGAACACGCCGATCGAGGCGCTCGAGCTCGCGTACCCGCTGCGCATCGAGCGGTACGCGCTCCGCGAAGGGTCCGGCGGAGTCGGGCGCTTTCCCGGCGGGGACGGCGTCGTCCGCGAGATACGCGTCCTCGAGCCCTGCCGCCTGTCCCTCCTCACGCAGCGAAGGAGGGTCGCTCCTCACGGGGAGAACGGCGGCGGCAACGGGCTCCCCGGTCGCAACCTCCTAAACGGAGAGGAGCTGCCCGCGTTCGCGACGAGCGACCTCGTGGCGGGCGATCTCCTCCGGATCGAGACCCCCGGCGGCGGGGGCTGGGGGCAATCGCCGCTACGGGCCGTGCCCCAGCCGGTAGAGCACGAACCGCGGATCGCGATAGAGAACCGGGAGGTCGAAGGACCGCCGCAGGCGTAGGCGGTCGACGACGAGGTACCGGGCGCCGTAGCGCCTCGGGATCGCGAGGTCGCCCGTCTTCAGGAACCTGCGCGCGTCGCGCGCCCTGACGTACGGGACGTTCGCCGTGGTGTCGGCGACGTGGCCGGGCGGTGCGACGGCGATGTAGACCGGCGCGGAGGCGGCGATCCGGTAGCTCGTCTCCGGATCGGAGTACACGACCGAGCGCTTCGGGACGTCGTGGCGAAGCGCGTCGACGAGGCCCGAGCTGAGCGAGCTCCCGAGCGGAGTGTGGGCCGGCGACCAGTGTGCGGCGCCGACGACGACGACGGGGGCGAGGAAGAACGCGGCCGCGAGCCCGGCGGGGGCCTCGAGCGAGGGTTGCCGTCTGACCAACCCGACGGCGACGGCGGCGATCGTTCCCGCAACCCCGAGCCAGACGACCCAGGACGGCCCCGCCTGGTCGAGGACGTAGTTGAAGTCACCGGGGTAGGCGAGCTGGAAGACGACACCGGCGACGAGTGCGAGCGGCGGCAGGAACGGGCCGGCGAGCGCGGCGAGCACGCCGATCCCACCGGCGAAGCCGAACGCGAACGGGAGAAAGCCGGCCGCGCGTCGCGACTGCGAGATCGAGACGACGTCCGACAGGGTCGTGAAGAAGAACGGGACGAGCATGACCACGAACACCGCGAGCGAGCCCCCCGCGACGTAGGCGGCCCAGCGCCGCCGCGCGGCGAGCGCGGACAGCGGAAGGAGCAGAAGAGCGGCGATCGCCACCGCACCTCGCCGGGTGAAGACCTCGGCCGCGAGGCTGTAGCTCGTGTCCGAGCGGACGTTCAGCTGGCCCGCGTACTGAGCGAGCGCACGACGCACCTCGGCGCTGCTCGGCGACACCGACGCCGTCTTCCGCACGACGGGGACGAGCCAGAGCATGAAGAGCGCGGCCGGGACGACGAGTGCGGCGAGCGCCACGAGACCCGAGCGGAGGTCCTCTCTCGTCCACAGGACCCGCACGACGAGGAAGCCCGCGAACGGGAGCCAGAGGAAGATCGCATACGTCGGGTGGACGACCGCGAGCGCGAGCCCGGCGGCCGCGACGGAGACGATCCTGGTGGGGGAGGGTCGCCGGATCGTCTCGAACGCGAGCGCCAGCGCAGCCGGGACGAGCAGCTGGTCGGCCGCGGTCGCGGGCAGCGCGAGAAATCGATACGAGCCTCCGTGGCCCGGCGCGAAGCAGACGAGCACCACCTGAGCGGCTGCTGCGACCGCCGCAGCCCACATCCGGCGGAAGAGCGCCCACCCGGCCTCGTACGCGACGACGACGGCGAGCGGCACGAGGATCGACGGCAGGTGCAGCACGACGAGCCCGGGGTCCGCGCCGCTCACCCTCGCGACGACCGCGTCGAAGCCGTGCCAGAGCGGGAAGGCGTAGCCCGGATGGAGCCCGCCGTCGGCGAACTCGACGACGCTGTGCAGCGAGAGGTCGTCGAACGAGACGAGCTTGCGCACGCGCGCGAGGTGGAAGAGCCCGTCCCCCTGGACCGATCCCGCGACGCTCCACAGGCCGAGGCCGAGGAGCACCCCCAGCGCGAAGACGGACGAGCGCCCCGGCACGGCCGGCTCGAGACGGCCACGACGCCGGGCGAGCGCGATCGCGGCGCCTCCGGCAACCGCCCCGAGAAGGACGAGCGTCGTCGTCAGCGAGCCCGACACGGCGAACGTCACCGCCAGGCAGCCGAACAGCGCCGCGAGCGACCATGCGAGGGTCGCGGCGACTCCGCGCAGTCCCAGCGCCCGTGCGAGGAGGAAGCCCGGTGCGAGCGCAACCGCGGTTCCGAACGCCAGGCGGAGGTAGGTGACGATGCCCGTCATCGACGGAGGAGCGAGGCGACGTCCGCGGACGCGAGCCACGTGGCCGCGTCGCGGTAGACGCGCCCGCGCTCGCCGCGAAAGAGCACGCTGCGCAACCTGAGGGCTGCCAGGAGAAGTCGTCTCGCCCGCACGGCCGACGCCGGCCCGCGATGCTTGTGCAGGAACCGGAGCTGCCCGCGCAGGTTCTCACGGTAGAGCCCGCCTCCGTGCGAGGCGCCGCGCACGTGGAAGCACTCCGCGCCGGGGAAGAACACGACCTGCCATCCCGCCTCCCGGAAGCGAAAGCACCAGTCCGTCTCCTCGCTGAAGAGGAAGAAGTCCTCGTCGAGGAGCCCGACCTCGTCGATCGCCGCCCGGCGGACGAGCATGCACGCACCCATCACCGCCTCCACGTCACGCACCTCGTCGTGGTCGAAGCCGCCGGCGTAGAACGCGTTCAGCGCCCGCGAGCGCGGCGCGAGCTTCCGGAGGAAGAAGTACTCGGTCGCAAGTCGCCAGAGGGTCGGGAACCCGCGCACCGAGCGCTGCAACGTCCCGTCCGGATCGAGCAGGCGCGGCCCGACGACGGCCGCTCGCCGGCGTCCGTCGGCGAACGCGACGAGCTTCGCAAGCCCGTCGCCCGCGATCCAGGCGTCGGCGTTCAGCAGAAGGACGTAGCGGCTCGTCGTGGCTCGGATCCCGACGTTCCACCCCGCGCCGAGGCCGCGGTTCTCGCACTCCACGAGCGTCACCTCCGGAAAGCGCTCGCGGACGGCATCCGGCGTCCCGTCCCTCGAGCCGTTGTCGACCACGACGGTCGGGACGCCACGCACGCTCGTGAGGCAGCGCTCGATCCACGGAAGCGCGTCGAACGTGACGACGACGACCGCGACGTCGGCGGACTCGGCCGCCGCACCCCCGGCGTCAGCCATGCTCGACGTGCGGCCGCGCCCCCGAGCGGATGCCCTCCCAGAGCATGACCGCACCGCCCGGCGCCGCGAGCAGCAGGGTGACGAAGAAGAACAGGAATCCGGCCGCGAACGCCTGGTTCGCCCCGACACCGAGGCTCCCGAGGAAGCTGACGAAGAACGCCTCGCGCACCGCGATCCCGTTCAGCGTGAACGGGACGAGCATGACGAGGAAGAGGAGCGGCCCCATCACGTAGTACACGCGCACGCCGAGCTCGATCCCCACCGCGCGAGCGCACGCCCAGATCGCGAGGACGCGAACCGCCTGCACCACGAAGGTCACCGCCAGGACACCCGCGAGGAGACGGGGACGGCTGCGGTAGTGATGGATGCCCTCGTAGAAGAGGCGGAGCGGACGCTCGAGGCGGACTCGCTCGAGCAGGGGTCGCACTCGCCGCAGCAGCGGCCGCGCAGAGCGTGCGAAGAAGACGAAGGCGAGCACGATCGTCCCGAAGACGAACAGGCCCTCGATCCACAGGTAGGCGCCCACGTCGTAGTGGCCGACCGAGAGCAGGAACCCGATCGCACCCAAGACGACGGTCGTCGCGCCGCCGAGCCCGCGCTCGAGGAGCACCGTTCCGGTGACGACGGCCGTCCGCCCCGGATGGCGCCGAGACGTCTCCACGATCCGTACCGCATCGCCGCCGATCGAGGTCGGAAGCACCTGACCGGCCGTGTACGCGACGAAGTACGCCCGCGTCAGCCAGGGAAGCCGCTCGACGATCCCGTGCGCGCGCATGAGACGCCCCCACCGCGCCGCCAGCACCGGAACCGTCAGCACCATTATCGCGACTGCGAGGACAAACCAGCCGAGCCCGGCGTCGCGCAGGACGTCGATCGTCGTCCCGAGGTCGATCTTCCAGACGAGGTAGGCGACCGCTGCGACTGTCAGGACGAGCGTCCCGACGAGACGGACGCGCCGTGTCACCGGTCCGCCGCGAGGACGTCGAGCGTCAGCAGCTCGTACGCGACGTTCGAGGCGATCACGGCCGTCGGCTGGCCGGGACCGTCGTACGGCGGGCTGACCTCGACGACGTCGAACCCGGAGAAGGCGAGCCCGCGGAGCGAGCGGACGTAGCCGAGCGCCTCGCGCGAGGTGAGCCCGCCCGCCTCGGGCGTGCCCGTCCCCGGCGCGAACGCGGGGTCGAGGACGTCGACGTCGAAGGAGAGGAAGAGCGGGCCTCCGGCGACGCGCTCGCGAACGCGGGCGGCGTACTCGTCCGCCGTCAACGAAACGAGCTCTTCGCAGGGGATCGTCTCGAACCCGAGCTCCTGCGGCATCCCGACGTCGTCCGCGCCGTACACCGGCCCGCGCATGCCGGCGAGGAGCGAGCGGGCCGGATCGAGGAGCCCCTCCTCGAGCGCCCTCCGGAACGGAGAGCCGTGGTAGTAGCGCTCCCCGCAGTACGTGTCCCAGACGTCCGCGTGCGCGTCGAGGAGGACGAGACCGAGCGGCCCGTGGACGGCCGCGTGGGCTCGAAGCTCGCCCAGGACGACGAGGTGGTCACCTCCGAGGCAGAGCGTGCGCGTTCCCGACGCGACGATCGGCTCGAGCTGCTCCGCGATCTGAGCGACGGTCCTCTCCGCGTTCCCGGGCGTCACCCGGACGTCGCCGAGGTCGGCGACGGAGACCGCGCCGAAGACCTGGGCGCGCTGGACGGCGTTGTACGGCCGGAGAGCGATCGAGGCCGAGCGGATCGCCTCCGGGCCGAAGCGCGCGCCCGGCCGGTTGGTCGTGGCGGTGTCGAACGGGATCCCGAGCACGGCGACGTCGACGCCTTCCGGATCGTCGACGAGCGGGCAGCGCGCAAAGGTCTTGACGCCCGCGTACCGCGGTGACGTCAGCGCATCCGGCGGCCCGTAGCGTGGGGCGTCCTCACCCGGCACGCGGCGACGGTACCAGCGCGGGAGGAATGCGTTCGCCGGGGCCGGGCGGATCGCCCGGCCCCGGCTGGACGGGGATCGCCGCTACGCGGCCTCGGCGGCGGCGAGCTCGTCGGAGTCCCTGACGCTCACCGCGTCGGCCCGCCTCCGCCTCGGGATCGCGAGCGCGACCACGGAGCCGACGGCGACGACCGCCGCGCCGATCCAGAGGGCGGGGACGAGGCCGTCGACGAAGGTCTGCGCCGATGCGTACCCACCGTCACGCGCGAACACGGACGCGAGCACGGCCACGCCGAGCACGCCCCCGACCTCGCGGATCGCGTTGTTCGCACCGGACGCCTTCCCCTCTTCCTGCCTGCGCACAGCGGAGAGGACGACGTTGGCGACCGGGGCGAAGAACATGCCCATCCCGATCCCGGAGACGATGAACGGCCCGACGAGCGTGCCGTACCCCACCGTCGCCGAGGTGACGGACGCGATCCACGCGAGACCGATCGCCTGCAGCGCGAGACCGACCGCCATGAACGGCCGGCCCCCGATGCGGTCCGAGAGCGCACCGGCGATCGGCGCGACGAACATCGGCATCGCCGTCCACGGCAGCACCCGCAGCCCCGCCTGGAGCGGCGTGTAGCCCTGCGCGGTCTGGAAGAACTGCGTGAGCAGGAAGATCGACCCGAACATCCCGAAGTACATGAAGAGCGAGGACGCATTCGCAGCCGAGAACGCCCGGTTGCGGAAGAAACGCATCGGGAGCATGGGCTCCGCCGCACGCCGCTCCCAGGCGACGAAGGCCGCGACGAGAGCGGCACCGACGACCAGCGCGGTCAGAATCTTGGGGCTCGTCCAGCCGTCGGAGTTGCCGTTCACGAGACCCCAGACGATCCCGAGCAGGCCTGCGCTGGCGAGCACGAGCCCGGGGATGTCGAGTGACTTGTCCGGCCCGGTCGACTCCCGAAGCCGCGTCGCGAGCGGCAGCAGGACGAGCCCGACCGGCACGTTCAGCCAGAAGATCCACTGCCACGAGATGCCGTCGACGACGGCGCCGCCGACGAGGGGGCCCATTGCGACCGCGAGCCCGGCGACGCCGGACCACGCGCCGAGCGCAGCGCCACGGCGTTCGCGGGAGACGGCGGCGCTGAGGATGGTCAGGGTGAGCGGCGTCACGATCGCTCCGCCGAGGCCCTGGACGGCGCGCGCCGCGATGAGCCATTCAGCCGACTGCGAGAGCGCAGCCGCGGCCGACGCACCGGTGAAGAGCGCGACGCCGATCATGAACATCCGCTTCCGGCCGAAGCGGTCGCCGAGAGCGGCGCCCGTCAAGAGGAACACGGCGAACGTGAGCGTGTAGGCGTTGACCGTCCACTCGAGCTGCTCGAGCGACGCCCCGAGATCCACGCGGATCACCGGGATTGCCGTCGAGACCACGAGGTTGTCGAGCACGACCATGAAGAGCGCGATCGACGTGACAGCCAGGGTCCAGATGGTTCGCGACCTGGTGATCATGACACATGCCTCCTATGTAGTGAGTGATTACTCAGCATTGCGGGAAAAAAAGAGCTATGCCGCCTCGTCGGGACCGCAGCCGGCCAGGAGCCGCGCGGCCCACGCCTCCGGCTCCGGCTCCTCCTGGAATCCCATTGCGGCGATAACGTTCAGCAGCATCCCGGTGGCGAAGAAGCGCGCGAGCCTTGCCGGCGATGCGCCGGAGACGCGCTCCACGTATGTGAACAGGTCGCCGTAGCCGTCGCGGACCGCCCGACGGACGTCCCGGTCGTCGAGGGCCGCAGCGTACGTCTGGAGCTGCCCCTGGAGCATGAGCGGATCGGTGCTCAGCTGCTCCGTGTAGGCACGGCCCATGGCATCGAGCGCCTCCTCGCCGCGGAGACCCTCGGCGGCCTGCTGCATCGTCTCGAGCGTCCGCCGGAAGCACCGCCGGACGACGGCGAGGTGGAGCTCACGCTTCGAGCCGAAGAGCCTGAAGAGGTACGGCTGCGAGATCCCCGCCCGTTTCGCGATCGCCTCGGTCGAGGCGCCGTGGAAACCCGAACGGGCGAACTCCGCGAGTGCGGCAACGAGCACGTCCTCGCGCCGCTCCTCCGCCGTCTGTCTCGTCGTCGTCGCCATGGAGAGTGATTCTTCACTCACAAGCGCGCGCTTGTCAAGTCCGATCCGCAAACCCCGCGAGCACCGCACTCACACGGTCGACCTCCGCCTCGCTCGTCGTCGTCGAGAACGGAAGCGCGAGCGCGCGCTCGAACGCTCGATCCGCGCCCGGGAACGGGCCCTGCGAGCGATAGGGGCCGAGCCTGTGGACGGCCCAGGTCCCGATCTGCGCCTCGATGCCCTCCGCGCGCAGCCCGTCGAGCGCCTCGTCGCGGCGGTCGAGCTGGACGACGTACGCCTGCCAGCCGTGCCGGTCGCCGTCCGCCGCACGCGGGGTCGAGACGAGGTGCTCGAGCCGCTCCTCGTACCACCCGGCTACCCGCTCCCGTGCCGCGAGCAGCTCCTCGAGCCGCGCGAGCTGCGGGATGCCGATCGCGCACAGGAGATCCGGGAGGCGGTAGTTGAACCCCGGCGCCGGCAGCTCGCCCGGTGCCAACCACCCGTGGTGGCGAAGGCGCCGCACGGCCTCGTCGAGCGCAGCCTCGTCCGTCGTGATCGCCCCACCCTCGCCGGTGGTCACGATCTTGCGCGGGTGGAAGGAGAGACAGGCAAGCGTCCCGAGCGCGCCGCACGGCGTTCCTCGATAGCGAGCACCGAGCGCGCCGGCGGCGTCCTCGACGAGGACGACATCCTGCGCGACGGCGGTCTGGAGCGCCTCCCACTCCACCGGACGGCCGAAGAGGTGCACGGCGAGCACGGCGCGTGTGCGCGGCGTGACGGCCGCCGCGACGGCTGCGACGTCGACGTCGAACGTGTCCGGATCGACGTCGACGAGCACCGCCTTCGCGCCGCAGAGCTCGACCGCGTTCGCGGTCGCCGGGAACGTGTACGCGGGCACGATCACCTCGTCCCCGGGACCGATCTCGAGCGCGAGCAGCGCGAGATGGAGGGCAGCCGTTCCCGACGAGACGGCCGCCGCGTAGGAGGTGCCGACGGCACGCGCGACCGCCTCCTCGAACTCGAGGACCTTGGACCCCATCGTGAGCTGCCCGGACGCGACGACCTCGGAGATCGCTTCGAGCTCCGCCTCGCCGACGTCCGGCCGGGCGAGCCGGATCGGGTCGTTCACGCCGCGGGCGCCCCGAGCTTCTCCCGGTACCAGGCGATCGTCCGCGAGAGGCCCTCGTCGAGCTCGACCTGCGCCCCGAAGCCGAGCAGCTGGCGCGCCTTGTCGACGTTCGGGATCCGGAGCTCCACGTCGGTGTAGTGGAGCGGCTGGAAGACGATGTCACCGGGGCAGCCCGTGAGCCGCTTGATCCGCTGGGCGAGGTCGTAGATCGTGACGGCGGAGCGCGCGTTCCCGACGTTGAAGCTCTCGCCGACCGCGTTCGGGTGCTCGAGCGCGAGGAGGAGCGCCTCGACCATGTCGTCGACGTAGCACCAGGCCCGGATCTGCGAGCCGTCGCCGTGGATGACGAGATCCTGCCCCGCGAGCGCCGCCTCGATGAACGCACGGATCGCGCCGCCGCCGATCTGCCCCGGGCCGTAGACGTTGAATGGCCGGACCGCGACCGTCGGCAGCCGGAGCTCGTCGTAGTACGCGCGGGCCATGTGCTCCCCTGCCAGCTTCGAGACGGCGTACGTCCAGCGCGCCTCGCCGACCGAGCCCTGGGTCGTCACGTGCTCCTCGTCCACCTTGAACGCGTACGTCCCGAACACCTCGCTCGTCGAGAACTCGATGATGCGCTCGATCGTCTCGCGCGTGCCGAGCGCCGCCTCGAGCGCGTTGTACGTCCCGATCAGGTTCACGCGCATCGTCCGCACCGGGCTCTCGATGACCGTGTCCACCCCCGCGATCGCCGCCGCGTGGACGAGGTGGGTAGCGCCGTCGACGACCTGGGCCAGCGCGTCCCCGTCGAGAACGTCGCCCTGGACGATCGAGAAGTTCTCGTGCTCCGCGAGCGCGGTCCCGGCGAGCGAGTCGCGGTGCAGGTTGTCGAACGCCACGATCTCGTTCTCGGCGACGAGTCGCCGCGCGAGGGTCGTGCCGATGAAGCCGGCGCCGCCCGTGATCACGATCCGCTTGCCGGAGAGCGACATGCGGCGAGTCTACGCACCGCTCGGAGCGAGCTGCGCTCCGTCGCTCGGCTCCCGGCGGGGCCGCAGCGACCAGACCACCACGAGCGCGATCACGATCGCCACGCTCGCGAGCGCCTTGCCGTCGCCGCGCGGCCAGCCGCGGTACCAGTCGAGCGCCTCGAACACCGTCATCGCCAGCGGGGCGAACCAGAGCGCGGACAGGCGCGGACGCGCGAGCGCGATCGGCAGGAGCAGCAGGACGAGGTAGTGCAGCCACAGGATCGGCGTGACGACGAGCGCGGCCGCGAGCGCGAGGATCAGCGAGCGGCGGTCCCGGTCGACCCGCCCGCGCGTGAGGTCGCGAGCCACGCGGAACGCGAGGACGAGGAGGGCGACCCCGGAGGCGACGACGATCGCCTGCGCCGCCGCGCTCGGGACGTCGAGCGCACGCAGGACCGCGTACGCCGAATAAGAGTTGGCCGCCTCGACGTCGGAGAGGCGTCTCAGGAGGTGGGGGTAGTTTCCGAGGCCGTCGAAGCCGATCGCGGCCCAGGAGACGAGCGCGAGGGCGACCGCCGCCAGCGTCGCCGCGATCGCCGACCGCACCCGCCCGGTGATCGCGAGCCAGACGAGGACGGGCCAGAGGAAGAGCTTGAGGACGACTGCGGCCGCCGCCGAGCCCGCACTGACCCCGACCCGGTCGCGGTACCTCCACAGCAGCGCGAGGAGGAAGAGCAGGAGCGGGCCGATCGCTCCGTACTCGACGGCCTCGAGCGTGACGGGATACAGGAGCGCCACCGGGTAGCAGCGCCAGTCGCGGACGTCGAGCAGGAGCAGCGCGCCGACCGTCGCCGCCACGAGCAGCAAGGTCCAGAGGACACCGGGCACGAACGTGCTCGCCGCTCTCTCCGGGAGCGCGGCAAGGGGGGTCACGAGGACCGCGAGCACGGGCGGATAGGCGTACGGGGAGCCGACCTCCCGCTCGAGCTCGCCGGCGGTCGGGTACGGATCTCGGCCTGCGAGGACGTCGTTCGCCGCGACGAGGAAGACGTCGAAGTCGTACGGCCGCTGCCAGCCGCTCGCCGACCGCATCGCGTTCGCCCAGAGCGAGTCGTCGTGGACGTACTTCGCCCCGACCCTCGTCCCCAGCGGACTGAG
>DASSQE010000058.1:0-42890 GCA_035702645.1 Gaiellaceae bacterium | reverse complement strand
GGTGGCTCGAGGACCGTCCCCATCCGCGCTCAGAGGAGGTAGAGGAATGCGAAGGTGAGGGCGCCGAGGCCGGCGACGAAGGTCAGATAGAAGCCGATGCCGTCGAAGTCGGACTTCGACGCGCCGCTCCGGTACGCGGTTGCGACCACGATCTCGAGCCAGATCATCGTGCCCAGGAGCGTGACCGCGAAGAGGCCTGTCCAGCCGACGAACACGCTTGCGAAGCCGCCGTCCTCCGGCCCGAAGCCGAGCTGCGTGTACTCGATCGCCTGCAGCACCACACCGGCGATGCCGGCGACGAGGGCGAGCACGCCGAGGAGGCGAGCTCTCCCGATCTTGCCTTCTCCGAGCTCGATGCGCGCCCAGGCGACGAGCGCCGCGCTCACGACCACGGCGGCGAGTATCGCGACCCCCCAGCCGGTCGGCGCGCGGATGTGCGCAGGCCGCCAGAGGCCTGAGGTGTTGAGCGAGGCGAGGTAGACGTAGGCGAAGACGAAGGGGAGGAAGAGGAAGATGGTCGACGAGACGAGGAGGCGGGCGCCGGCCCAGAGGTTCCTCTCCTGCAGCTCCGGTGGCTCGGCCTCGATCGGGAGATGCGACTGGGCGGCTTCCGACATCGTTCTACCTCCCCGTGGGCGTGACCGCGGGCGTGAGCGCCGGCGTGGGCATCTGCGGTGCGGGCTCGCCGTACGGGTACGGGTCGGAGTCGATGACCGGGATGCGCTCGAAGTTGTACGAGGGGACCGGCGTCGGGACCTGCCACTCGAGTGACTTCGCCTCCCACGGGTTCGCCTCGGCCGGAATGCGCGCGAAGACGAGCGACCACACGAGGTTTGCGACGAAGACGAGCATCGAGGCGCCGAGCACGAACGCCGACACGGAGACCCAGTCGTTCAAGAACTGGAGGTGGGCCGGGTACGTCACCACGCGCCGCGGCTGCCCCAGGAAGCCGACCGCGAAGAGCGGGAAGAACGTCGAGTTGAACGCGATGAACATCACCCAGAAGTGGATCTTCCCCAGCACGTCGTTCAGCTGGATCCCGGTCATCTTCGGCAGCCAGTAGTAGATGGCGGCGAAGAAGGTGAAAACGAGCCCTCCCATGATCGTGTAGTGGAAGTGGGCCATCGAGAAGAAGCTCCCGTGGGTGGTCACGTCGCTCGGAACGTCGGACAGGAAGACGCCCGAGAGCCCGCCGATGAAGAAGTTGAAGACCCAGGCGAGGCAGAAGAGCATCGGGACGTCGTAGCGGATCTTCCCGCGCCAGAGCGTCCCCATCGCGCAGACGAAGATGAAGCCGGTCGGGATCGAGATGAGCTCGGTGGAGAGCATGTAGAAGGGCCGCAGGCTCGCGTTGAGACCGCTGACGAACAGGTGGTGCTGCCACACGGTGAAGCTCAGCAGGGTCACGCCCAGCAGCCCGGCAACCGCCAGCCGGTACCCCCAGAGGGGCTTCCGCGCGAACACCGGGAGGAGCTCGAGCACGATCCCGAAGCCCGGAAGCGCGAGGATGTACACCTCGGGGTGCCCGAACACCCAGAAGAGGTTCTCGTACAGGTACTGGCTTCCGCCCTGGGTCGAGAGGAAGAAGCCGGTCTGCGCGGTCCTGTCGAGGAGGACGAGGAGCAGGGTCGTCACGAGCACCGGCGCGGCGAGCACGTTCAGGACGGCGGTCGCGACGACGCTCCAGACGAAGATCGGCAGCCGTCCCCAGCTGAGGCCGGGCGCGCGCATCGTGATCACGGTCGCGAGCATGTTGAACGCGAGCAGCGTCATCGAGATCCCGACGAGCGCGAAGAACACGATGTACGAGTCCATGCCCATGTTCGCCTGGTCGTCCAGCGGCGCGTACCCGGTCCAACCGGTCGGGAAGCCGCCGTAGAACACCGTCGAGGTGAGGAAGACGCCGGCGACCATCAGGAGCCAGAACGTGAGCGCCTCGATCCGCGGGAAGGCCAGGCGCCGCGCGCCGATCATGAGCGGAACGAAGTAGCTGCCGAACGGGCCCAGGATCCCGCTCGTCATCATCCCCATCATCATCGTGCCGTGGAGCCCGACGAGGGTCAGGTACTGGCCGGCCGGGAAGACGTTCGGCGACGGGCGCAGGAGCTCGAAGCGGATCAGCATCGCGTTGATGCCGCCGAAGAAGACGAAGAAGCCGATCCCGATCAGGTACTGGAGGCCGACCACCTTGTGGTCGGTCGAGAAGCCGATGTAGCGCGTCCAGCCGCGATGGTCCTCCTCGTGGTGGTCGGCGGAGGCGGGACGCCCCGCCATGCGCGAGAGCGGGTAGTTGAGAAGCCCGAGCCCGCCGAGGAAGCCGATCGTGCCGACGAAGTAGGCGAGGAAGAGCGCGACGTCGTTCTGACTCGTGTCGCCGAAGTAGTCGAGGCTCGTCGCGTGGATCTGGTGGCCGAGCCACCAGCCGACGTAGTAGCCCACCGCGCCCAGCACCACCGCGCTCAGGAGGTTGAAGCCGAGGAGGCGCCGCACCGGCGACCGGCTCGTGTGGACGGCGACTGCGTTCATCCTGCTCTCCTCTGGGGCATGGGTGCGTAGGAGGTTCGATACGGCGGCATGTACTTCGCGATCGACCGGAAGACCTTCTGCTGCTGGCCGATCCACGCGACGAACGCCGGCGAGCTCACGATCTGACCCTTGTCGAACATGTACCCGTGCCAGAGCCCGCACAGCTCGGCGCAGTGGATGTCGACGCTCCGTGGTGCCCGCGTCTTCACGTAGACGACGTTGTCGGTACCGAGGTTCGCGTCGGCCTTGACCCCGAGCCCGTACGCCCAGAACGAGTGGACGGCGTCGAGCGAGGTGACGTGGAACTCGATCATCCGGTCGGCCGGGAGGACGAGCTGCGAGGTCTCGAGGCCGCCGAAGGTCGGATAGCGATAGGTGAACTGCCATTGCTGGGCGATGACCTGCACCGGGAGCTTCGGCCCGCGCGGGACCGCGATCGGCGCGGGCCCCTGGCCTCCGCCCGAGCCGCTCTGCAGGAGCGCCCACGTCCCGTATCCGGCGAGGAAGATGACGAGGGCCGAGGTGCCCGCGATCCAGAGCGTCTGCACGCGCGGGTTCCCGCGAATGGCGACTCCCTCCTCGGTGTCGTCGCCACGCCGGCGGAACACGATCAGCACGTAGGCGAAGTAGACGACGATCAGGCAGATGATCGGCGTCATGATCGCCGTCAGGACGGTGTTGTCGGTGACCTGCCCCGCCGCCTGCGCCGAGCCTTTGCCGGGCGGGAGGTGCGGGCCGAGCACGAAGATCACGAGCAGCGTCGCTACCACGCTCGTGACGATCGTCAGGATCGCGATCCGGCGGGTGTGGTTCGGGGCGCTCGTCCGGATCCCTCAGGCGACGTTGAGGAAGCCGTCCATGTAGCCGATCGTCTGCATCGGCCCGCCGAAGCCGTAGATGAAACCGGCGGCGCAGGGGACGAAGCACTGCCAGCGATACTTGCCCGGCTTGCCCGTCCGGAACGAGAACGTGATCGTCCGATGCGCCTCGGCGAGCGTGCAGGGGGCGTTCTCGCACTGGTTCTTCGCGTCGTCGGGGACGGCTGCGAGCGGCACGACGAGGTGGTATGCAGCCACGGCGAAGGTGTGTGACGCGTCCTCGGGGTCGAGTGCGGTGAGCGTCTTCCCGTCCACCGTCATCGTGTCGCCGACGACGCCTTGCGGCCTGGCGAGGAACGCATTCCGGAGCCCGCTCGCGCCGTCGTACTGGTACACGGTCACGTGCACGAGCGCGTGCGCCGGGAGATCGAAGACGGTGCTGTGCTTCCACTGCCCGCTCGAGTTCTTGACGAGGTAGGAGACCCACGTGGGCTGTGTGAAGCCGTCGCCGAGCCCGGCGACGGTCTGGAGTGTGAGCTGCGCGGTCGGCTGCGCGCCCTTCGTCGTTCTAGGGGAGACGGCGGGAGGGGAAACCGTTAGGAAGCCCGCTACGTACCAGACGATCAACCCGGCCATGACTGCCGCCGTGATCGCGACGATTGCGAGCCTTCGTCCCGTATGCACCAGTGCGTGATGTTCTTACTTCGGATACCCAAAGTCAAGTTCGGCGGCTATGCAGGAGGATCGTGCGGCCGAAAAGGCCTGCTCGCGCGCGCGAGCGAGCTCCCGGCCTGCGGCCGCAGACGAGACCTCGCCGATCCAGCGCGCGGACTCGACGAGCTGCCCAGCACGCCGAACAGCCTCCTGGCGGGAGATCGACTCCGTTCAGAATCCCGACATGGAGGCAGGTGAGGTCCTAGCGATGGTCGAGAACGAGCTCGAGCGGACTGCGGCGTTCCGGACCCAGCTCCGGCGGTTCCTGCGGACGACCGCTGCGGTGACGGCGAGATTCGGCCTCACGCCCGAGCGGTACGACCTGCTGCTGATGATCCGAACGTGTAGCCGGGATGGGGACGGCGTGCCGCTCACGGAGCTGTGCGAGCGGCTGCAGCTCCGTCAGACGGCCGTCACCGAGCTCGTGAAGCGCGCCGTCGCGGCGGGCCTCGTCGAACGACGCAAGTCCGCCCACGACGGTCGGGTCCGACTGCTGCGCCTGACCCCGGACGGGGAACAGCGTCTACACGGCGCCTTGGTGGCGCTCCGGGAGGATCGACTGGCGCTCGCCGAAGCGTTCCTCGATCTCGACGAGCGGTTCCGCGACGCACACCGCTGAGCTCGTCCGCGTTCGCTGCGGATCCGTCAGAGACGTCAGACGGAGCGACCTGCGACGCGCCAGACGGGACCCTGCGTGGCCACGTTCTGCGTGTCCGCGAGCTCGGTGACGACCTCGAGCTCGCCCGTGACGCCCTGTTCGTCCATGCGTTCGAAGCAGCGGCGCACCATCAGCGGCGACGCGCCGTAGCCCTTCCTGCTGGAGACGCGGAAGCGAAGGGCCGGCTCGCCGGGGATCCGCGAAGGGTTCAGCGGCGCGCCGAGCAGGGCCGCGGTCGCGAGGTAGTCGGTCGAGTCGGCCTCGAGGCGACAGAGGAGGTCGCTCCAGTCGGGGGGAAGCGTCTCGACGAGCGCGTCCCACTGGGAGACGAGCCCCTCCGGGTTGGCGCCGGTCGAGACCTGTGAGGGGCGCACGTCCGCGGGCTCGGGCTCCGGTTCGGGGACCGGTGCGGCGGGCGCGGTGGCGTCGCGCAGCGTCAGCGTCCCCCAGAGCCGCTTGCCGTCCATGCGGCCGAGCAGATTCGTGAGCGCCTGCGGTCCTCCGCTGCCCGAGGAGTGGACGACGAACCTGACCTCGTCGCCGACGCGTCCGGGCCCGAGCGGCCCGAGCACGCCCGCGGCGGCTGCTGCCTGAGCCGACTGCTCGACGACGAACGAGAGCCGCGCCTCCTCCCAGCCCGCCGGGAGATCAGCCTCGATGCTCCTCCACTGATCGACGGCGCGCATCGGCCGATCAGCATAATGGCCGGTCCATGACGACGGTCGAAGAGAAGGCCGGCGCCGGGGGGCGCCGCGTCTCGGAGGAGCTGCTCCGCTCGTTCTTCCGCGAGATGCTGCTCATCCGGCGCTTCGAGGAGAAGGTCGAGGAGCGCTTCCGCGCAGGAGAGCTCCCGGGCTTCCTCCACGTCGCAATCGGGCAGGAGGCGTGCGCGGTCGGCGTCTGCTCGGCGCTCGAGCGTTCCGACGTCATCGCCTCGACGCACCGCGCTCACGCGCACGCGATCTCCAAGGGAACGTCCCCCGAGCGGATCATGGCCGAGCTCTACGGCAAGACCGAGGGCTGCTCCCACGGGTACGGGGGCTCGATGCACCTCTACGACCTCGAGGTCGGGAACCTCGGCGCGAACGCCGTCGTCGCAGGCGGGATCCCGGGCATCGTGGGCGCTGCAATGGCGTTCCAGTTCCGCGGCGAGAAGCGCGTGGCCGTCGCGTTCTTCGGTGACGGCGCCACGAACGCGGGCACGTTCCACGAGTCGATGAACCTGGCGCAGCTCTGGAAGGTGCCGGCCATCTTCGCGCTCGAGAACAACGGCTGGGCGGAGTCGACGCCCGCCGTGCAGCACTCTCCGCTCCCCGTCGACAAGCTCGCCGACCGCGCGCTCGCGTACGGCATGAAGACGATCGAGGCCGACGGCCAGGACGTCGAGGCGGTGTACCTTGCGACCCTCGCAGCCCGCGAGCACGCGCTCTCCGGGAAGGGCCCGGTCCTGCTCCACATGCGGACGCACCGCCTTGTCGGGCACTACATCGGCGACCCGCAGCTCTATCGCGACCGCGACGAGCTGAAGCGCGAGCGCGAGACGAAGGACCCGGTCGACCTGCTCCGCGCCCGGCTCGAGATCTCGGATGAGGACTTCGCGTCGCTCGACGAAGAGGTCACGGCCGAGGTGGAGGCGGCCGTCGAGTTCGCGAAGGCGGGCACTGATCCGAAGCCCGAAGACGCCTTGAAGTACGTGTACGCCTGAGGCGAAGAGATGGCCGAAGTCACCTATCGCGAGGCGGTGCGAGACGCGCTGGCGCACGCCCTCCGTGAGGACGAGAACGTCTTCCTCATGGGCGAGGACATCGCCGAGATGGGCGGATCGATGGGGGTCACGCAGGGCCTGCTCGACGAGTTCGGCCCGAAACGGATCCGCAACACGCCGATCTCGGAGATGGCGATCGTCGGGAGCGCGATCGGCGCCGCGATCCAGGGAATGCGGCCGATCGTCGAGATCATGTACGAGGACTTCCTCACGCTCTCGATGGAGCAGCTCGTCAACCAGGCGGCGAAGCACCGGACGATGTCGGGCGGCCAGGTGACGGTGCCGCTCACGATCAGGACGCAGGGCGGTGCGGGCTGGTCTCCAGGCGCTCAGCACGCGCAGCAGGTGGAGGCGTGGTTCGTGCACGTGCCGGGCCTGAAGGTCGTCTTCGCGTCGACTCCCGAGGACGTGCGCGGCCTGCTCTGGTCGGCGATCCACGACGACAACCCGGTCGTCTTCTTCGAGCATCGGACGCTCTACCCGATCAAGGGCGAGGTGCCGGACGAGCTCGAGCCGATCCCGCTCGGGACAGCGCGGATCCACCGCGAAGGAACGGACGTCACAGTGGTCGCCACCGGCAGGCTCGTGCACGAGTCGCTGCAGGCGGCGGAGGAGGCGGAGAAGGACGGGATCTCCGTCGAGGTCGTCGATCCGCGTACGCTGCTCCCGCTCGACGAGGAGACGATCGTCGGATCCGTCAAGAAGACGACGCGCTGCGTCACCGCGCACGAGGCGGTCACGCGCGCCGGGTTCGGCGCGGAGCTCACGGCCGTGATCCAGTACGGCGCCTTCGACTGGCTCGACGCCCCGATCGAACGCGTCGGTGCGAGGTTCGGGCCGCTGCCGTTCGCTCCAGCGATGGAGCAGTGGGTGGTTCCGCACGCCTCCGATGTGCTAGACGCGATCAGGCGCACGGTCGCGCGCGCGTAGGGTTCGCGCTGATGGCGGTCGAGGTCAAGCTTCCCCGTCTCGGCCAGGGCATGGAGGCCGGAACGATCGTCCGGTGGCTCAAGTCCGAGGGCGACAGCGTCGAGAAGGGCGAGCCGCTGTACGAGCTCGACACCGACAAGGTCACCCAGGAGGTCGAGTCCGACACCGGCGGCGTCCTGCTGAAGATCGTCGTCACCGACGGAGAGGTCGACGTCGGGACGACGATCGCCCTCATCGGCGCCGAGGGCGAGGACGTGTCCGGGCTGCCCGGCGACGGCAACGGCGGGCGGCCGAAGGCAGCCGACGCCGAGAGCGCAGTCCCCGTCGCGCCGGCGCCACCGGCCGACGAGTCGAAGGAGGCTCCTGCCGGAGAGGCGCCTGCCGGGGAGGCCGAGGCGTCCCCGGCCGAGGCGGACTCGCTGCCGGTCACACCCGAGTGGGAGGGGGAGCCTTCCGCTCCGCCCCCGCGGGCGTCGCCCGAGCCGGCGGCCGGGGCGCGGACCGCGCGTGTCAAGGCCTCGCCGCTCGCACGCCGGATGGCGCGTGAGCAGGGAGTCGACCTCGCACGTCTGACCGGGACGGGCCCGGAAGGGCGGATCATCGCCGAGGACGTCGAGCGTGCCGCGAAGGCGCCGCGGAAGGAGGCGGCCATCGCCCCGTCCGAGTTCGAGGTCGTCGAGCTCACGTCCGTGCGGCGGACGATCGCGCGCCGTCTCACCGAAGCGTGGGAGGCGCCGGTGTTCCAGCTGACTCGCACCGTCGACGCGAGCGAGCTCGTTGCCACGCGCGAGGCGATGGTCGAGCGGCTCCGGGAGGGCGAGGCGAAGCCGACGGTGAACGACCTCCTGACGCGGCTCGTCGCCTCTGCGCTCACCCGGCACCGGCCCCTCAACTCGCTGTTCGTTGACGGGACGATTCACCGCTACGCGAGCGTGAACGTGGGCATCGCGGTCGCGACGCCCAACGGCCTCGTCGTCCCGGTCATCCGGAACGCCGACCGCTCGTCCGTCCAGCAGATCGCCGCAACACGCGCCGACCTCGTCGCCCGCGCGCGCGACGGGAAGCTCCAACTCCCCGATCTCGAGGACGGCACGTTCACGATCTCGAACCTCGGGATGTACGGCATCGACGAGTTCGTCGCCGTCCTCAACCCGCCGCAGGTCGCGATCCTCGCGGTCGGGTCGATCGCGGAGCGGCCGCTCGTGATCGACGGCGAGCTCGACGTCGCTCCGACGATGACGCTCACGCTCACGTGCGACCACAGGGCGATCGACGGCTCCGAGGGAGCCGAGTTCCTGCAGACCCTCCAGGAGCTCGTCGAAGCCCCGGTGCTCGCTCTTTGACGCAGAGCTCCTTTCCTGCGCAGCTCGCAGGATCCGCCGAGCGGATCGTGCGAGCGCGAAGATCCCTGGAGCGCCGCCGCTCTCGCGGCGGCGACGTCTGTGTTGCCGACCTTCGCATCGAGCTTCACTAGGCTCCTGGGATGGTCATCCGGCGCGGCGGTCGCCAGGACGTCCGGTTCCTCCGCGACATGCTCCACCACGCCTACTACTGGCGCGAGCGCGAGCTGGGAGAAGGCGCGACCCCGATCTCGCTCTACGTCAAGGGCTGGGGACGCCCGGGCGACACGGCGCTGATCGCTCTCGACGAGGGGTTCCCGGTGGGCGCCGCGTGGTACCGCCTGTTCACCCGTGACCGGCCGGGGTACGGGTTCGTCGACGACGCGACCCCGGAGCTCGCGATCGCGGTCGTGCCGAGCCGCCGCGGCCGCGGGCTCGGCGAGGCCCTCCTCGAGGCCCTCTGCGACCGCGCGCGCTCGGAGGGGTTCCAGGCGCTGAGCCTGAGCGTTGCGCGCGACAACGACGCGCTCGTCTCGTTCTACGAGAAGCACGGGTTCAGCCGTGTCCAGGAGGACGGGGACGACAGCGTCACCATGCGCCGCCGGCTGTAGGGCTAGGATCGCCCGGACTCGAGGAGAAAGGATCCGAAGCGATGGAATTCGACGTCACCGTGCTCGGAGGCGGCCCGGCAGGCTACACGGCGGCGATCCGCGCGGCCCAGCTGGGCGCGAACGTCGCGTGCGTCGAGAAGGAGAGCGAGCTCGGCGGGACCTGTCTTCGGGTTGGCTGCATCCCGACGAAGGCGTGGGTCCAGACGGCGCATGCCCTCTACGCCGCTAACGAGATCGCTCCGCGTCTCGGTGTCGTCGCCGGCGAACCGAAGCTCGACTTCGCGCAGGCCAACGAGTGGAAGGACGCGGTCTCCAAGCAGATGACGAGCGGGGTCGCGACGCTCTTCAAGGCGAACAACGTCACCTGGTTCCAGGGTGCCGGACGCTTCGAGGATTCCCGCTCGATGACCTTCGAGGGGCAGGACGTCGGCCTCAGCTTCAAGAGCGCGATCGTCGCGACGGGCTCGTACCCGCTGCGGCCGCCGATCCCGGGGCTCGACTCGCCTCGCTGCGTCGACTCGACCGGGCTCCTGGCGCAGACGGAGGTCCCGCAGCGCCTCGTCGTCCTCGGAGGCGGGATCATCGGGTGCGAGTTCGCGTCGATCTTCGAGCGCTTCGGGAGCGAGGTGACGATCGTCGAGATGCTCGACACCCTGATCCCGCAGGAGGACTCGGACGCGACGAACGAGCTCCGCAAAGCCTTCGCGCGGCGAGGGATCGTCGTCCACCTCGGCAAGCAGTGCACGCAGGTGGACGACACGGGCGCGAGCCTGGTCGTCCACTTCGGCGAGGACGAGACGGTCGAGTGCGACCTCATGCTCGTCTCCGTCGGGCGAGCGCCGCTCGTCGAGGGTCTCGGCCTCGAGGCGGCCGGCGTCGAGTTCGATGCGAAAGCCGGGATCGGCACGGACGGGCAGCGGAGGACGTCGGTCCCCCACATCTACGCGGCTGGCGACGTCGCCGGGTACTGGCAACTGGCGCACACCAGCTTCCGCGAGGGAGAGGTGGCGGCGGAGAACGCCACCGGCCACGAGGCCGAGATCGGGGATCCCGCCGTGCCGCGGCCGATCTACACGGACCCGGAGATCGCAGGTGTCGGACTGACCGAGACGGAAGCGCGGGAGCGCTACGGAGACGAGAACGTCGCCGTGGGGCGCTTCCCGTGGGTCGCAAACGCGCGCGCGGTTATGTCCGGCGAGTCGACGGGCTGGGTGAAGTCGATCCACGAGACGACCTACGGCGAGCTGCTCGGAATCGTGATCGTCGGAGCACATGCCACCGACCTGATCGAGGCCGGCGTCATCGCTCTCGACGCCGAAGCGACCGTGGAGACGGTCGCGGACGGGATGGCGCCGCATCCGACGCTGTCGGAGGCGATCAAGGAAGCCGGACTCGTCGCGCTCGGCCGCCCGATCCACATCGGCCCCCGGCGCAGAGCGTCAGCCTCGGCTTGAAGCCGTCGGGTCGGTTACCCTCAGGGGCGTGAAGATCTTCACGAAGCGGAACGCACTCGTCGGCTATCTCACGCTGAAGGCCCATTCGCGCGCCCGGCGGCGTTTCATGCGCCGCCAGAAGAGCCGGAGCGGTCTGAAGCTCGTGACGGTCCTCGTCCTCGCGATCCTGTCGGTGGGTCTCCTGATCGCGTTCGCCGGAGTCCTGCACCGGCGTTCGCGTGACGGGGAGGCTGTCGAAGAGGTCGCTGCGCGCGAGGACGTCGAGATCGCCGCCGTCGACGATCTCCACGTCGCGCCGGAGTCGATCTCGGCGACGTGAGTCGTCGGCCCGGCGCGGACGACGAGGCGTTGATCCGGCCCGCGCTCGCGGGCCTCGTACCGTACGAGCCCGGCAAGCCGGTCGAGGAGGTCCAGCGCGAGCTCGGGCTCGAGCGCGTGGTCAAGCTCGCGTCGAACGAGGGCCCGTACGGTCCGTTCCCCGCGGCTGCCGAGGCGATCGCGCGCGCGTCGCTCGAGCTCAACCGCTACCCGGACGGCGGCGCCTACCGGCTGCGCCACGCGCTCGCCGAGCGCCACGGAGTGGACTTCGGGCAGGTGACCGTGTGCGCGGGAGCCGACGCGGTCATCGGCTACGTGTCGCTCGCGACCCTCGATCCCGGGGACGAGGTCGTCGCGGGGTGGCCGTCGTTCGCGAGCTACGTGCTCGATCCCCTCAAGCTCGGCGCGACTCCGATCCGGGTTCCCCTCCGCGACGACCGCATCGACCTCGAAGCGGTCCTCGCCGCGATCTCGCCGCGGACGAAGCTCGTGTTCCTCTCCGTCCCGAACAACCCCACGGGGACGACGAACACGCGCGACGAGCTCGACGCCTTCTTCGCCTCCGTTCCGACGCACGTCCTCACCGTGCTCGACCAGGCGTACCTCGAGTACATCGACGACGCCGACTACCCCGATGGGATCGAGGAGTACGCAAAAGCCGGTCGCCGGGTCTTCGTGCTCAGGACGTTCTCCAAGATCTACGGGCTCGCCGGGCTCCGCGTCGGCTACGGAATCGGGCCGGAGGACGTCGTCACGGCCATCGGGAAGGTGCGCCGCGCCTTCGACGTCAGCTCCGTCGCGCTCGAGGCCGCGCTCGCAAGCCTCGCCGACGGTGCGGAAGTCGCGAGACGACGCGCGGCCAACCGTCGCGCGATGGAGCTCCTCGAGGCGACGCTTCGCCGTCACGGGCTCGAGCCGGCGGGGCCGGCAGTCGCGAACTTCGTCTTCGTCGAGGTCGGCGAGGACGCGCCGTCGCTGAACGAGGCGCTCTTGCGTCAGGGCGTCGTCGTGCGCCCGCTCGCTTCTTTCGGCGCGCCGGGCGCGCTCCGTATCACGGCTGGGACGCCGGACGAGATCGCGGTCCTCGACGAGGCGCTCGCGGCCGTCGTCTCGTCGTCGCGGTAGGAGGGCCGGGGCCGGCCGCGAATACCGCTATCCTCCGACGGCGGGCGCCGTTGGAGGCGCTCGTCGTGTTCCATGAGAACGACTCTGAAGAGAGGCCTCGGACGCGCCTCGGCGCCGAACGGGAACGGGAAGGCAGTCCTCCCGCCCGGAGCGCTCACGCCCGTCACCCGCTACCAGCAGCCGCCGGGCGGGCGCTCGCGCTTGGCGCTCGTGGGATACGCGTTCATGTGGGTGGGAGTCGCACTCCTCGTCTTCGCCGTCGGCGCCGCAGGCGGTGCGTACCTCTATTTCCATCAGTCCGTGGCGGCCGTGGCCGCGAAGACCCCCGAGGTCAGGAAGGCCGCGCATCAGCTCGACATCGCCACCCCGAACGGCCCCGCCGTCGCGTTGCTCGTCGGGTACGACCACCGGACCGCGGACGGGAAGAACGCCTCGGGCCGCTCGGACACGCTCATGCTCGTTCGCGCCGACCCGACGTCCGACTCGATCTCGCTCCTCTCGTTCCCCCGCGACATGCAAGTCGAGATCCACTGCCCGGGGGTCGCCCCGTACACCGGCAAGATCAACGAGGCGTACGCGAACTGCGGGCCGCAGGGCTCGCTCCTCACCGTCAAGGCGCTGACGGGCGTCCCGATCAACTACCTGATCACGGTCAACTTCCGGGGCTTCCGCCAGATCGTCGACCGCATGGGCGGTGTGTGGCTCGACGTCGACCGCCACTACCTGAACACGCACGGCGGGCCGGGCGGATACGCGCGGATCAACCTCAAGCCCGGCTATCAGAAGCTCTCCGGCCGTCAGGCTCTCGACTACGTCCGCTACCGGCACACCGACTCCGACCTCTACCGCGTCGCGCGCCAGCAGCAGTTCGTGAAGGCGTTCAAGGGACAGGTGCAGCAGAGCTTCTCGCCGCTCGCGCTGCCGAAGGTCGTCGACGCGGTGACGCACAACGTCGAGGTCGCGCAGGGCGGCGGCTCCGACGTGTCCGGGAAGACGGTGCTCTCGTACGCGCTCTTCGCGTACGGGCTTCCCCACGGGCGCGTCTTCCAGTCGAAGATCGAGGGCCTCGAGGGCTACGCGAACCTCACGACAGCGCCGGAGAACATCACGCGCGCGGTCGCCGAGTTCATGCATCCGGACGTCGGCTCGTCGCGCGCGGCCACGCGGGTCGCGCTCGGCGAGAAGGTCAAGCGCACCGCGCCCGCGCCGAGCGCGACGTCGATCACGGTCCTGAACGGAAACGGTGAGACGGGGTCCGCGTCCACCGCCGGGTACGAGCTCGGGCAGCGGGAGTACCAGATCCTGACTCCCCCGAACGGGCTGCCGGCCAACGCGCCGAACTTCGACTACTTCAGGACGCAGGTCTACTACGACCCGACGCAACGTGGATCGCGCGAGGCGGCGGTGAAGGTCGCGAACCTGTTCGGCTCGGCGGACACGAACCGCGTCCCGGCGCGGATCGCGACGGTTTCCAACGGCGCGATGCTGACGGTTGTCGTCGGCCGCACGTACCACGGGAACCTGGCGCCCGCGCCGATCGACGAGACGCCGAAGCGCGAGAAGCCGAACGTCACCTTCGCGCCGAATGCCGCGCGGGACCTCCTCCGCGAGCGGCGCTCCAAGGTTCCGTTCCCGCTCATGCTTCCGCGCGTCATCGAGCGGAGCTCGTGGACAGACAGCGCGGACCCCGCCCGCCTGTACTACATCGACGGACACGATCACAAGGCGGTTCGGCTCGTCTACCGCATGGGCTCGAATGAGTACTGGGGCGTCGAGGAGACGAATTGGGACGACGCGCCCGTGCTCGCGGACAAGAGCTTCACCCGACACATCGGCGGCCGGACCTACGACCTCTACTACAACGGCCCGAACTTGCACATGGTCGTGCTCCGGACCCCGAAGGCGCGCTACTGGGTGATCAACACCCTGCTCGACCACATCTCGAACGAGACCATGCTCGCGATCGCGAAAGGCCTGCAGCCGCTCGGGAGAGCGCGGTAGCTCGTGAACATCGCGGTCTTCGGCGCGGGCTACGTCGGCCTCGTGACCGGCGCGTGCTTCGCCGACCTCGGCCACGCCGTCGTCGTCCGCGACATCCTCCCCGAGCGGATCGACGCGCTACGGCGCGGAGAGGTGCCGATCCACGAGGACGGCCTGGCGGAGCTGCTCGAGCGGAGCCGCGACCGCCTCGCTTTCACCACCGAGGTCGAGGAGGCAGTCCGGGACGCGGACGTCGTGTACGTCGCCGTCGGAACGCCGCCGACGTATTCGGGCGATGCCGACCTCTCCGCCGTCTGGACGGTCGTGGACGAGCTGCCGCGCGTCGACCGCCGGATCGTGGTCGCGATGAAGAGCACCGTCCCGGTCGGCACCGGACGGACCGTCCGCCATCGACTCGACGAGCGTGGGCTGCAGAACGTCGGCTACGTCTCGAACCCGGAGTTCACGGCCGAGGGCACTGCGGTGCGGGACTTCCTCCACCCCGACCGCGTCGTCATCGGCGCGTTCGAAGAGTCCGACGCCGAGGCCGTCGCCCGGCTGCACGACGGCATCGACGCACCCGTGATCCGGTGCGACGTCGCGTCCGCGGAGATGATCAAGCTGGCCGCGAACGCCGCGCTCGTCACGCGTATCTCGTTCATCAACGAGATCGCGAACGTGTGCGAGGCGACCGGGGCAGACGTCCTCCGGGTGGCCGAGGGGATCGGCCTCGACCACCGGATCGGGCCGTCGTTCCTGCGCGCGGGAATCGGCTTCGGCGGCTCGTGCTTCCCGAAGGACTCGCTCGCGCTCAAGCAGCTCGCCGCGAACTCGGGCTACAACTTCCAGCTCCTGAACGCGGTCATCGAGGTGAACGAGCTGCAGAAGCGCCGCGTGATCGGGAAGCTCGAGCGTCGGCTCGGGTCGCTCCGCGGAAAGAACGTCGCACTGCTCGGGCTCGCGTTCAAGCCCGGCACGGACGACATGCGCGAGGCGCCGAGCCTCGTCCTCGCAGGTCGCCTCCTCGCGGAGGGCGCGCACGTCAGCGCGTGGGACCCTGTCGCCGACGGTGCGGACCACCTCGACGGGGTCGAGGTGGCGGCGTCCGCTCTCGATGCGCTCGCCGGTGCCGATGCGGCCGTCGTCGTGACCGAGTGGCCCGAGCTGGTCGACCTCGACTGGGCCGCCGCGGCGAAGCGGATGCGGAACCCGCTGCTCGTCGACGGCCGGAACGCACTCGATCCGGAGACGCTCCGCGCCTGCGGCTTCGAGTACGAGGGCATCGGCCGCGCCAACACGAGATGACCCTTCCGGCGGTCATCCTGGTCGGCGGGCAGGGGACGCGGCTTCGCCCGCTCACCGACCGGACGCGAAAGGACATGCTCCCGCTCGTCGACCGACCGCTCCTCGCCTACACGCTCGAGCATCTCGCCCGTCACGGCGTCGAGCGCGCGATCGTTTCGTGCGGCTACCTCCCGGATCAGATCGGATCGGCGTTCGGCGACCGCCACGGATCGCTCGCGCTCGAGTACGCGATCGAGGACGAGCCGCTCGGGACCGGCGGCGCGATCGGCTTCGCGGGCGGGGGGCTCGACTCGAGCTTCTTCGCGCTCAACGGCGACTCGCTCCGCGAAGCCGATCTCGGTGAGCTCGTGCGCTTCCACCGCTCGACGGGGGCGAAGGCGACGATCCTGCTCACGCCCGTCTCCGACCCCAGCCGGTACGGCCTCGTCCGGACGGCGGCGGACGGCCGCGTGTCGAGCTTCCTCGAGAAACCCCGTCCGGAGGAGATCGACACCGACCTGATCAACGCCGGGCTGTACGTCCTCGAGCCGGACGTCCTCGACCTCGTCCCTCCGGGCCGCGCGGTCTCGATCGAGCGCGACGTCTTCCCGCGGCTCGCGGACGAGGGGTCGGTGTACGGGATCGCGCTCGCGGGCTACTGGCTCGACGTGGGAACGCCCGAGTCCTACCTACAGGCCCATCGCGACGTCCTCGAGCGCTCGTTCGTGACGGAGGTCGGCGACGCGCTCGGCTCCGACTTCACGCTGGTCGATCCGACCGCCGAGGTACACCCAGGAGCCCGCCTCGTCCCGCCCGTCTACATCGGCCCGAGCGCCGTGGTCGAAGAAGGCGCCCGTGCGGGCAGCCTCGCCGTCGTCGGGCCCGGATCGCGGATCGCGGCCGGGGCGGTCGTCGAGAATGCCGTCATCGGAGGAAGCACGACCATCGCGGCGGGCGCGTCCGTCGTCGGCTCGATCGTCGGCGCCGAGGCGGAGATCGGGCCGAGTTGCGAGGTCCGGAATCTCGCGGTCGTCGGCCCTGGCGCAGCGCTGGGGGCCGGAAACGAGCTCGACCATGGTCTGCGCATCGGCGCCGGACAGCGCATTCCCGAGCAGGCTGTCCGCTTCTCGTGAGCGGAGCGCGTGACCGATACGGGCACGCTCCGCGGCGAGTCGAGAAGCCGTGGGGCTGGGAGCTCGTGTGGGCTGAGGCGGACGCCTACGTCGGCAAGCTCCTGTTCGTCAGGGCGGGCGAGGCGCTGAGCCTCCAGTACCACGAGCGGAAGGACGAGTCCTGGCTCGTGCAGGAAGGACGCGCGCGGCTCGAGCTCGGCGACGTCGGCGGCGACCTGGAGACGATCGAGATCGAGCCCGGAGATGCGCTCCGCTACCGGCCCGGCACCGTCCACCGGGTCACGGCGCTCGAGGACCTGCTCGTGATCGAGGTTTCGACGACCGAGCTCGACGACGTGGTCCGGCTCGAGGATCGCTACGGCCGCGAAGGCACCTCGGCTGCCTGAGCCTCGGACTTCGCGCGGTCGGGCACAACCTTGACAAAGCCCTGGTAGGGTTGTCGCATGGTCGAGGCGGCGATGACGATCGGGGAGGCGGGCCGACACACGGGCTGGTCGCCGCGCATGCTCCGCTACCTCGAGGAGGAGGGTCTCGTGGTTCCCGCCCGGACGCGGGCCGGGTACCGGCGTTACGGCATTCGTGAGCTGAACCAGCTGCGCACGCTGGCCGCGTTGCGGAGCGCCTTCGCCGTCGGGATCGACGACCTCGCATTCGCTCTGCGGCTTCGTCGCGAGTCCGACCTTCGCGCTGCAGTCGAGACGTGGCTCGAAGGCACTACCGAGCCGTCGTCGCAGGGCGTGACGCCCGCCTGGGTCGAGTGGGAGCAGCGAAAGCAGGAGCGCCTCCTCACGCCCGAGGCGGCCTGAGAACTCACCAACGTCGACACACGAAGCGAAGAGAGGATCGATGGCAACCACACAGGGGTACGACGTAAAGGACCTCGCACTCGCCGCGGAAGGCGTCCGGCGGATCGCCTGGGCGGACCGGCAGATGCCGGTGCTCGCCGCGATCCGCGAGCGCTTCGAGAGCGAGCAGCCGCTAGCGGGGCACCGGATCTCGGCCTGTCTGCACGTGACCACGGAGACGGCGAATCTCGCCCGCACGCTGCACGCCGGCGGCGCGGACGTCGTCCTCTGCGCCTCGAACCCGCTGTCGACGCAGGATGACGTCGCCGCCGCGCTCGTCGAGGAGTTCGGCATCTCCGTCTATGCGATCAAAGGCGAGGACAACGACACCTACTACCGTCACATCGAGGCGGCCGTCGACCACCGCCCGCACCTGACGATGGACGACGGCGCCGACGTGATCGGCGTCCTCCACTCGCACCGGCGCGAGCAGCTCGGCGACGTGATCGCGGGAACGGAGGAGACGACCACTGGTGTCATCCGGCTGAAGGCCCTCGAGCGTGACGGCAAGCTCGGCTTCCCGGTGATCGCCGTCAACGAGGCGCGGACGAAGCACCTGTTCGACAACCGCTACGGCACCGGTCAGTCGACGATCGACGGGATCATCCGCGCGACGAACGTCCTTCTCGCCGGCAAGCGGTTCGTCGTGGGCGGCTACGGCTGGACGGGGCGCGGGGTCGCCATGCGCGCGCGCGGGATGGGTGCGCACGTGATCGTCACGGAGGTCGACCCGCTGCGGGCGCTCGAGGCGGCGATGGACGGCTACGAGGTGCTGCCGATGGAGCGGGCGGCCGAGATCGGCGACGTCTTCTGCACCGCGACCGGCGACAAGAGCGTCATCGCTCGCCACCACATGGAGCGGATGAAGGACGGGGCGATCCTGGCGAACACCGGCCACTTCAACGTCGAGATCGAGATCCAGGCCCTCCGTGACCTCGCCGTCGAGACGCGGGAGGCGCGGGCGTTCGTCGACGAGTTCACGCTCGCCGACGGACGCCGGATCTACCTCATCGGCGAGGGACGGCTGGTCAACCTCGCGGCGGCCGAGGGTCACCCCGCGCTCGTCATGGACATGTCCTTCGCGAACCAAGCACTCGCCGCCGAGTGGGTGATCCAGAACGCGGCGACGCTCGAGAAGCGGGTCTACGACGTCCCCCGCGACATCGACGACGAGATCGCGCGCCTCAAGCTGGCGACGATGGGCATCGACATCGACCGCCTCACCGAGGAGCAGCGGAAGTACCTCGAGAGCTGGGACGAAGGCACCTAGCCTCGTGGAGCTCTTGCCCGAGCGGATCGTCAGGCTCGAGGACGACGCCGTGGTCGTACTCGACCAGCGGCGTCTTCCCGCCGAGGAGGTCGAGCTGCGGCTCGGCTCGGCCGCGGAGGTCGCCGACGCGATTCGTGCGCTCGCCGTTCGCGGTGCGCCGGCGATCGGCGTCGCGGCCGCGTACGGCTATGCGCTTGCCGCGGAGCACGGCGAGGATCTCGCCGACGCGTACGACGTGCTCGCATCGGCGCGTCCGACCGCGGTCAACCTGCGCTGGGCGCTCGACGAGATGCGCGACGACCCGAGCCCGCACCGCGCTCGCGCGATCCACGCGGCGGAGGTCGAGCGCTGCCGGAAAATGGCGGCGCACGCTGCCGGGCTGCTCGAGCCCGGCTCGCGGATCCTCACTCACTGCAACACGGGCGGCCTCGCGACCGGCGGCTATGGGACCGCGCTCGGGGCAGTGCGCGCCGCGTGGGAGCGCGGGCTCGTCGAGCACGTGTGGGTCGGAGAGACGCGTCCGCTCCTGCAGGGTGCGCGCCTGACGGCGTGGGAGCTCGACGCCCTCGGCATCCCGTTCTCGGTGATCGTCGACGGCGCCGCGGCATCGTTGATGCGGACGGGGGACGTGGACTGTGTCCTCACGGGGGCCGACCGGGTGGCTGCCAACGGAGACGTCGCGAACAAGGTCGGCACGTACGCGCTCGCTGTCGCGGCCCGCCATCACGGGATCCCGCTCTACGTCGTCGTCCCGACCTCCACGCTCGATCCGTCGACCGCGACCGGCGCGGACATCCCGATCGAGGAGCGAGACCCGGCCGAGGTCTCCGCGAGCTTCCCGGCGCGGAATCCCGCCTTCGACGTCACTCCGGCCGACATGATCGCGGCGATCGTGACCGAAGAAGGCGTCCACCACGCCCCGTATGCCTCCTCGCTGCCGAGGCCGGTGCCAGCGTGAGGGCCCTCGTCCTCGCCGCGGGCTACGCCACCCGCCTGTACCCGCTCACGCTCGACAAGCCGAAGGCGCTGCTCGAGGTGGGGGGCAGGCCGATGCTCGACTACGTCCTCGAGCGGCTGCAGGAGATGGAGGTCGCCGAGACGATCGTCGTCACGAACGCGAAGTTCGCGCCGCATTTCGAGGAGTGGGCCGGTCCGAAACGGGACGTGACGGTTGTGAACGACGGCACGACGTCGAACGACGACCGCCTCGGCGCGATCGGCGACATCGGGTTCGTCGTCGAGCAGCGCGGGATCGACGACGACCTCGTCGTCGTCGCCGGCGACAACCTCTTCGCCGAGGACGTCTCCGGCTTCGCGCGCTATGGCCGCGAGGTCGGCGCGCCCGTGATCGCGGTCCACGACATCGGCGACCTCGCGCGCATGCACGAGTACAACCAAATCGAGATCGACTCCGAGGGCCGTATCGTCTTCTTCGAGGAGAAGCCGGCGCAGGCACGCACGACGCTCGCCGGGGTCGCGCTCTACTACTACCCGGCGAGCGCGCTCCCGCTCGTCCGCCGGTACCTGGCGGACGGCAACAACCCGGATCAGCCGGGGAGGCTGATCCAGTGGCTCTACCCGCGCACCGCGGTCTACACCTGGCGGCTGCCGGGCGAGTGGTACGACATCGGCTCGGCCGAGACGCTCCAGGAAGCCGACCGCATCTTCTCGGCGTCCGACTGAGCCGGCGCCGCTCGGTAGTCGTCCGCTCCGCCCAGCCGGGCTTCTGCGGATGCATGGCCGCACGCATCCTCGGACGATGGAGCCATGAGGAAGTGGCTCCTGCGGGCTCTGGTCGCTGGGGTCGTCGTCTTCGGGCTGATCCAGCTCGTTCCCTACGGCCGAGACCACGCGAACCCGCCCGTCACGCGGGAGGTCAAGTGGGACTCGCCGCGCACGCGGGCGCTCGCGGCCGGCGCCTGCTTCGACTGCCACAGCAACCTCACGACGTGGCCCTGGTACAGCAACGTCGCGCCGGTCTCGTGGCTCGTCTACGCCGACGTCGTCGGCGGGCGCCGCGCACTGAATTTCTCCGAGTGGGACCGACCGCAGGACGCCGACGCCCAGGATGTCGTCGACGCGGTCCGCAGCGGGTCGATGCCGCCCTTCCAGTACAAGCCGACGCATCCCGCCGGGCGGCTGAGCGCGGCCGAGCGCGATCAGCTGGTCGCCGGGCTCACGAAGACGCTGGCCGCCGACCCGCCGATCGCGGGCGGCGGATGACGCGAAATCGACACGGTCCCGGCTCGAAGCCCTGAGCTGTTCTCGCCGACACTGGGTGTGTGCTCGGGCGGTTGCTCCCAGAGCGCTGCGCGGTGTGCTCCACGCCTGGGGCGGCGCTCTGTGAGACATGCCGCGAGGCCCTGGTCCGTTTGCACCCGCCGTTGTGCGACCGCTGCGGCGCTCCCGGGCCGCGGCCCGTCCGGCGGTGCGCCGAGTGCGCCGGACGGAGGCTCGCCTTCGTTCGCGCACGAGCGGGGGTCGTGTACGACGCGCGCGCGCGAGTGCTCGTCCGCGAGTGGAAGGAGCGCGGCCGGCGAGGGCTGGCGGACGAAGCGGCCGTGCTCGTGCTCGAGGTCGTGCCCGCGCCGAGCGTCGACGCGATCACGCACGTCCCGGGCGATCCCGAGCGTGCGCTCAGGCGCGGAGACGTTCCTCCTCGCGCGCTCGCTCTCGCCCTCGGAGCCCGCTGGGACGTCCCCGCGGTGGATCTGCTGCGGCGACAGGGACAGCTTCCGCGCCAGCGCGGTCTCGCCCTTGCCGAGCGGCGACGGAACGTGCGCGACAGCGTCGTCGTCCTCGGTGACGCGCCTCGCGCGGTGTGCCTCGTCGACGACGTGTACACGACCGGGGCGACCGCGGATGCCTGTGCGAGCGCCCTCCGTCGGGCGGGGGCGCGCCGGGTCGAGATCGTCACCCTCGCGCGGGCGGTTCGTTAGATTGAGT
The DNA here is from genome assembly GCA_035702645.1 of Gaiellaceae bacterium. GTDB lineage: Bacteria > Actinomycetota > Thermoleophilia > Gaiellales > Gaiellaceae > GMQP-bins7. The sequence continues at coordinate 21,173 of DASSQE010000058.1, read as the reverse complement.
GCACGACCTCATCCCGATCCGGAAAGGAGCGCACATGCGGCTACAGCTCGAGGCGCCCCATGGTCACGTCTCGGATTCGGTGCGAGCGTATGCCGAGAAGCGACTCGCGAAGCTCGATCGGCGCCTGTACGAGGGGACGCTGGTCGAGGTCACGCTCTCCCGCGAACGGAACCCGTCGATCGCCGACGATCACAAGGCGGAGGCGATCGTCTACACGAAAGGACCGAACCTCGTCGCGAGTGAGTCCGCGAAGACGTTCGAGGCAGCGATCGACCGCCTCGTGGACAAGCTCGAGCGGCAGGTCGAGCGCTACAGCGAGAAGCGGAAAGTCGAGCCGCGTCGCGTGGCTGCGAGGCAGCGGGCGGAGGAGACCGGGTCCGAAGCGCCGACGAGCGCCACCGAGGGCGAGCCGGCGTCCGAGCCCGGCGAAGCCGCCGCGTAGCAGGGCTCGTGCCGCTCGACCCCGGCCGCAACTGGCTCGCGGCGGGCATCACCGGCCTCGCGCGCCAGCGCGAGTGGGACGTCGTCGCGACCGCCGAGGGACCCGGGGCTGTGGGCGACGAGGTGGAGTTCGTCGCGCTCGTTGACGGCAGGCTCGTCGTCGAGGCTGCTCCCGACGGCGTCGATGCGGGGCCGCTTGCGGCCGCACTCGCGGCGTCGATCCCGGCGCCGTATCGCGCTGTCGCGATCCGCCGCGAGGATCTCTGGGCCGTCGGCGCTCGCGCGATCGAGGTCGTCCGGCTCGATCCGAGCCCCGATGCGGACGACCTCGAGCTGACCTGGGACGGCGCAATGCTCTCGCTCGTCAGCGACCGGATGCCGGCCGACCCGGCCCGCGCCGCGGCTCTCGAGCGGCTCGCGAGTCGACGCCAACACGGGTCGTATGCCGCACGGGCACACCGGCTTGCAGATGATCTCTGGGAGGTGCTCGTCCTCCCGCTGTAGGCCTGCGCGCCTCGGCCGCCCGCCGGGAAAGCGGCCCCACAGCGGGTACCCTTCGAGTCTCGATGCCGACCGATTCCTACGGCAAGTTCGAGAAAGTCCTGCGCATGGGCGAGGGGCGCCGGCTCAAGCGCCTCCGCGACCAAGCGGCGTACATCGGCACCCTCGAGCCCGAGTTCGAGGCCCTCACCGACGACGAGCTCGCGGGCAAGACCGCCGAGTTCAAGCAGCGCTTCGAGAACGGCGAGTCGCTCGAGGAGCTGATCTTCGAGGTCTACGCAGCCGTACGCGAAGCGTTCAGGCGGACGATCGGCGTGCGCCTCTTCGACGTCCAGCTCATGGGCGGGATCGTCCTCCACGAGGGCGACATCGCGGAGATGAAGACGGGTGAGGGGAAGACGTTCGTCGCCGTCCAGCCGCTGTACCTGAACGGGCTGACCGGAGACGGCGTCCACCTCGTCACCGTCAACGACTACCTCGCCAAGCGCGACGCGGAGTGGACGCGGCCGGTCTACGAGCGGCTCGGCGCGACCGTCGCCTGGATCGAGAACATGATGCCGTTCGCCGAGCGGCGCGAGGCCTACGCTTGCGACGTCACCTACGGCACGAACTCCGAGTTCGGCTTCGACTATCTCCGCGACAACATGGCGGTCACGCTCGACCAGACCGTCCAGCGCAGCCACTCGTTCGCGATCGTGGACGAGGTCGACTCGATCCTGATCGACGAGGCGCGCACGCCGCTCATCATCTCCGGCGAGCCGGAGACGGCGGCCGCGACCTACTACCAGTTCGCACGCGTCGTCAAGAACCTGCACGGCCAGCCGGCCACCCGCAAGGGCGCGAAGGGCGAGGACGAGACCGAGCTCTCGGGCGCCGACTACCTGTACGACGAGAAGTTCAAGACCGTCTCGCCGGCGCAGGCGGCGATCGAGGAGGTCGAGCGCGCGCTCGGGATCGACAACCTGTACGAGCCGCGGAACGTCTCCCTCGTCAACCACCTGAGCCAGGCCCTCAAGGCCGAGTCGCTGTACAAGCGCGACGTCGACTACGTCGTGCAGGACGGCGAGGTGAAGATCGTCGACGAGTTCACCGGGCGGATCATGGAGGGGCGCCGCTGGAGCGAGGGACTCCACCAGGCGATCGAGGCGAAGGAGGGCGTGCCCATCCGCGAGGAGAACGTCACGCTCGCGACGATCACGCTCCAGAACTACTTCCGCCTCTACCAGAAGCTCGCGGGCATGACCGGCACCGCGAAGACCGAGGAGAAGGAGTTCGTCGAGATCTACAACCTCCACGTGGTCGAGATCCCGACCAACCAGCCGGTCGCGCGCGCCGACGAGAACGACCTCATCTACAAGACGAAGGACGCGAAGTTCGACGCCGTGCTCGAGGACATCGTCGAGCGCCACGAGAAGGGCCAGCCCGTCCTCGTCGGAACGATCGCGGTCGAGACCTCCGAGTACCTGTCCCAGCTCCTCACGCGTCGCGGGATCGAGCACAACGTCCTGAACGCGAAGGAGCACGAGCGCGAGGGCGAGATCATCAAGGACGCCGGCCAGCGCGGCGCGGTGACGATCGCGACGAACATGGCCGGCCGCGGCGTCGACATCAAGCTCGGCGAGGGAGTGCTCGACCTGGGCGGGCTGTACGTGCTCGGCACAGAGCGGCACGAGGCGCGGCGGATCGACAACCAGCTCCGCGGTCGTTCAGGCCGCCAGGGCGACGCGGGCGAGTCGCGCTTCTACCTCTCGGGCCAGGACGATCTCGTGCGCCTGTTCGCCGGCGACCGGATCCAGAACATCATGGCCCGCTTCAAGATCCCGGACGATCAGCCGATGGAGTCGGGAATCCTCTCGAAGCAGATCGAGAACGCGCAGAAGAAGGTCGAGGAGCAGAACTTCGTCGCGCGCAAGAACGTCCTCAAGTACGACGACGTCATGAACACGCAGCGCATGGTCATCTACGACCAGCGCCGGCGCGTGCTCGAGGGCGAGGACCTCTCGGAGGAGGTCCGTGGCTGGATCGAGGAGTCGATCGCCGCGATCGTCGCGCAGTTCACGGACGCCGAGTTCCCCGAGGACTGGGACCTCGACGGGCTGGTGGCCAGCATGCAGTCCTTCTATGGGAGCGACATCACGGTCGACGAGCTGCGCGAGGAGTCCGACGTTCGGAGTCGCGACGCGCTCACCGACGAGTTCCTGGACGACGCCCTCGAGACGTACGCCGAGCGCGAGCAGGAGCTCACGCCCGAGCTCGCTCGCGACATCGAGCGCTACGTGATCCTCCAGATCGTCGACCAGCGCTGGCGCGAGCACCTAGAGACGATGGACTACCTCCGCGAGGGGGTCCACCTCCGCGCCTTCGCCCAGAAGGACCCGCTCGTCGAGTACCGGGGCGAGGGGCACGCGCTCTTCGAGGAGCTCGGGCAGACGATCCGCCAGGAGGTCGTGTTCACGCTCTTCCACGTTGCGGTCGAGATCGAGCAGCCCGCGCTCGAGCCGATACAGGCGCACGACGGCGACCTCCGCTACGAGCACGACACGTCCGCGGGCGCGGACGTCATCGCCGCAGCGGGGGGCTCGGCGGCTACCGCCCTTGCCGCCCCACCGGCGCCGTCGTCCGGCTCGTTCGCTCAGGCTCCGGCGGTGAACGAGCACAAGGACATCGGCCGTAACGACCCGTGCTGGTGCGGGTCGGGCAAGAAGTACAAGCGCTGCCACGGGGCATAGGGTCGGTGGGGCCTCGGGGCCTCTCGGTGGACCCGGGTGCCGAAGCCGAACGACGACGGACGCTCGTCGCACTGCTCGTCTGCGGCATCGTCGGCTTCGCCCTGTTGGCGGTCCTCTACCGGTACGCACCGCTCGACCCCCTCGACCACGACGTCGCGAGGTGGGTCTCGCGCCATACGCCGGGCTGGGCGGAGTCGATGGGGCGCGCCGCGAGCGACGTCGGGAGCATGAGCGCCTGGTTGGTCGCGGGGGTCGTGGTGATCGGGCTCGTCGTCCTCCGCCGGTTCCGCGACGCCGTCTGGGCAGCCGTCACGTTCGCTGGAATCCACGTGCTTGTCGCGGCGCTCAAGGACGCGTTCGACCGGCCCCGGCCGCAGGGCGCGAGCGCGATCCCGCTTCCGGGCTCTCCCTCGTTTCCGAGCGGCCACGCAGCCGGCTCGGTGGTCACGTTCGGCGTCCTTGCCGCACTGGCTGCGGAGCGCTGGCCCGCGTATCGACACCTCCTCTGGGCACTTGCCGCCGTGCTCGCAGCCGCGATCGGCGCGAGCCGCGTGATCCTGGACGTGCACTTCGTCACGGACGTGGTCGCCGGCTGGTGTCTCGGCATCGCGTGGCTCGCCGCTGCGCTCCTCGTCCGGGACGCGCTCGTGTCGCGCAGAGCCGCGGCGGCTTCGTCGCCTCACACGGACGAGAGGGCAGTGTCCGCCGGAGCCCCTCGCTAGGCTTGTCCCATGGCCGACGTCGACGGCAAGCCGCTCGCGGAGCACCTCGAGGAGATCGGGGCCCAGCTCGCCTGGGTCCGTGATTACCTTTGACCCCGACGCGCTGAGCCGCCGCCGCGCCGAGCTCGAGGAGGCGATGGGTGCGCCCGGCTTCTGGGACGACCAGGCCGCCGCGGCGAGGATCTCGACGGAACACGCGCGCGTGTCCCGCAAGCTCGAGCGCTACGAACGCCTGAAGAGCGAGTACGAAGACGCGCGAGAGCTCTTCGCGCTGGGCGACGACGAGCTGACCGGCGAGATCGCCGACTCCGTCCGTTCCCTCGAGCACGAGCTCGAGCGGATGCAGGAGGACGCGCTCTTCACCGGGCAGTACGACGCGGGCGACGCGCTCCTCGAGATCCACGCCGGGACGGGAGGGACCGACGCGCAGGACTGGGCGGAGATGCTCCTCCGCATGTACGAGCGCTGGACCGCGGACCGCGGCTTCGCGACGGAGCTCCTCGATTCGAGCCCGGGCGAGGAAGCCGGCATCAAGTCGGCGACGCTCGCGGTGCGGGGCGAGAACGCGTACGGGGTACTGAAGGCGGAGCGCGGGGTCCATCGCCTCGTCCGCCTCTCACCCTTCGATGCCGCACACCGCCGGCACACCGCGTTCGCGCAGGTCGTCGTGGCGCCGCTCCTGCCGGAGGACGCGCCGATCGAGATCGACGACTCCGAGATCCGCGTCGACACCTACCGCTCGAGCGGCGCGGGCGGGCAGCACGTGAACAAGACGGACTCGGCGGTCCGGATCACGCATCTCGCGACAGGGATCGTCGTCCAGTGCCAGAACGAGCGCTCGCAGACGTCGAACAAGCAGACGGCGATGCGGATCCTCCGCTCGCGGCTGGCCGAGCTCGAGGAGGAGAAGCGCGAGGCCGAACTCGCTCGTGAGCGGGGAGCGGCGCAGGACATCGGCTTCGGGAGTCAAATCCGCTCGTACGTGCTCCACCCGTACCAGCTCGTGAAGGACCACCGAACCGATCACGAGGTCGGGAACGCCCAGTCGGTCCTGGACGGCGCGCTCGACGACTTCGTCCACTCCTACCTCCTCGCCCGCGCAGCGGGGAAGGTCCTGTAGAGCGGCGATGGACGCGAACCGGCAGCGCCGCGACCACGAAGCGGTCGCGTTGCGGGGACTTCCGGGCGACCGGAATCTGCGACCAGCCGATTCCGGTCCTGCGCTGAGTGCAGCGGAAGTGTCCGCTACACTGGCCGCTTCCTCAGAACCGGAGCAGGCCTCCACGGCTGCGGCGCATTCCGATCCGGTGCCGGACCAAGAGCTTGGGACACAAACGACGTTGACGGCGATCGCCGAACCAGAGCAGCTCGCTCCGCAGGAGGCGGTCCAGCAGGAGACACCGAGCAGCTCCTCGATGATCGTGTTCGAGGGCGTCCAGAAGATCTACGACCCGGGAGTCGTCGCCCTGCAAGGCGTCAACTTCACGATCGAGAAGGGCGAGTTCGTCTTCGTGGTCGGCGCCTCCGGATCGGGCAAGTCGACCGTCATCCGCCTGCTGCTGAAGGAGATCGAGCCGACGCAGGGCCGCATCATCGTCGGGGGCCGCGACCTCGGACGGCTCAAGCGCTCGCGCGTCCCGCTCCTGCGCCGGAACCTCGGCTGCGTCTTCCAGGACTTCAAGCTCCTCCCGAATCGCACCGCGGCCGAGAACATCAGCTACGCGCTCCGCGTCCAGGGCGAGTCGGCTGCACAGATCCGGAAGAAGGTGCCAGAGGTGCTGAACCTCGTCGGGCTCGCCCACAAGATGGGCTCACGCCCGGAGGAGCTCTCGGGCGGCGAGCAGCAACGCGTCTCGATCGCGCGTGCGTTCGTCAACCACCCGCCGCTCCTCATCTGCGACGAGCCGACCGGCAACCTCGACCCGGACACCTCCGTCGGGATCATGCAGCTCCTCCACCGCATCAACCAGACGGGCACGACCATCCTCATGGTCACGCACGACCGCGAGATGGTCGACAAGATGCGCAAGCGCGTGATCGCCCTCGAGGAGGGCAGGCTGATCCGCGACGAGCGGCGCGGAGGGTACGCCGAGCAATGACCCGCCTCCGCCTCCTCTTCTCCGAAGCGCTTCGCTCGATCACCGCCAACCTCTCGACGACCGCCGCCGCGGTCGTGACGGTCCTCATCGGCATGTTCCTGCTCGGCGTGTTCATCGGCCTCGGCACGTGGGTCGTCTCGTGGTCGGACAACGTGAAGAAGGAGCTCGTCGTGAAGGTCTTCTTCACCGAGAACGCGACCAAGACGCAGATCAACGCGCTCGGGAACCGCCTGGAGAAGGACCCGAGGGTGAAGAGCATCGCGTTCGTCTCCAAGCAGCGGGCGCTCGCGGAGATGCAGAAGAAGTACCCGCAGCTGACCGAGAACCTGCCGGCGAACCCGCTCCCCGCCTCGTTCGAGATCACTCCGAAGAAGGGCGAGGACACGGAGCCGATCGCGCTCGGAATCCGCGACGGGAAGGTGCCCGGTGTCGACGAGGTGAAGTACGGCAAGGAGACCTCGAGGCGGATCCTCCAGATCGCACGCGCGATCCAGGTGGTGTTCCTGATCGCAGTGATCATCCTGCTCGTCGCGTCGACGATCCTGATCGCGAACACGATCAGGCTGTCGATCTTCGCCCGCCGCCGTGAGATCGAGGTGATGAAGCTCGTCGGCGCCACGAACTGGTTCGTGCGCGGACCGTTCATGCTCGAGGGGCTGCTCACCGGCTTCGCGGGCTCGCTGTCCGCGATCCTGTTGCTCCTACTGAGCCGGGAGATCGCCGTGCCGCAGATTCTCGGCCACATCCGGAGCGATCCCGACGTCCGTGCGCTCGCGTTCTCATGGACGGCGGCGATCCTGCTCGCGGTCGGGCTCGGCATCGGCGCGCTCGGGTCGGGAATGACGCTCCGCCGCTTCCTCCGCGTCTGACGACACGCGATCGTCCCGTTCAGAGGAGCCAATAGCTCGAGATCGCGAGCGAGGTGGGCGCCTGCACCGCGGACGAGACCAGGAGCAGGCCCGGCCGCGACTCGAAGCGAAGGCCCGCTGCCAGCGCGACCTCGACGAGCTCGCGAGCACTCCCGGGAACCGTCACCGCGGCCTCCGCACCGGAGAGGCGCGCGAGCTCCGCTCTCAGCGCGGAGGCAGCACCCTTCTGGTCGCGACTCGCGAGCGGGCCGATGCCGCCGGCGGCCGAGACGTATGAATAGGCGACCGGCGCTCCGTCCCGGTACCAGAGCGTGCACTCCGCCTCGGACGCCCAGAAGTCGTGGTCGACACGGCGCTCGAAGCCGTACGCGTCCCGGTCGATCACGGCGAGCACGGCTCGGTCCGGGATGCCCGCCTCGAGCTCGCGCGGGTCGTCGGCACGAGCTTCCCCCGCGAGAGCCAGGATCGGCGTCAGAGGTACGAGGCCGCGCCGGGCGTATAGGCCGTTGGAGAGGGGCTGGATCGACTCGGTGATCGTCAAGCGGCGGCGGTCACCCTCGCTCCAGGAGAGATCGAGCAAGCGCTTGCCGACGCCGCGGCCCTGGATCTCGGGCAGCACGAACATCGCGGACAGGAACCACGTGTCATCCCGGACGAAGGCAGCGCAGAACGCGATGATCCGTCCTTTCGCCTCGGCGACGAACGAGCGCTCTCCGTCGTGGGTTAGGAGGTGGCCGTGCGTCTTCGCGAACGACTCCGGCGACGTTTGCGGGGCGCCGAACCCATGCCGCGCGAGCAGCTCTCCCTGCGCTGCGAGGAACACCTCGTATTCGGCCCGGAGATCGTCCTCCGTTGCCCGCCGGAACTCGACGTCAACGGGACCGAGTCGCGACACTGACGCCTCCTCTCGAGCGACGAGAGTCTCACGCACGCCGGCGCCGGCAGTCAAGGAGGACGCCTTCTCCCGTTGGCGCCGGCCCGCGCTTAGGGTTCCGTCGTGGCAGGCGGCGAGCTCGAACGAGGCCGCGACGCGTACGCCCGACGATTGTGGAGCCAGGCGTACGAGCTCCTGCTCGCGGCCGACGGCTCGGCGCCGCTCCGCGCCGTCGACCTCGAGCTCCTCGCGACAGCCGCCTATCTCCTCGGCCGTGACGACGAGACGGCGCTGTACCTCGAGCGCGCGCACCACGCGCACCTCGAGGCAGGCAGCGCCCTGCGCGCAGTGCGCTGTGCCTTCTGGGCCGGGATGACGCTCCTCCTGCGAGGCGAGTTGGGGCCGGGCAGCGGCTGGCTCGGTCGGGCACAGCGCCTGCTCGAACGCGAGCCAGAGGAGACCGTCGAGCACGGCTACCTCCTGCTGCCGCTCGCGTACGAGCGGCAGGCGGCAGGAGACCTCGCCGGGGCGGTGGAGACGGCTGAGCGGGCGGCCGAGCTCGGCGAGCGTTTCGGCGACTCGGATCTCTTCGCGCTGGCCGCACACATGCGAGGGCACGTCCTGGTCATGGACGGCCGAATCCGCGAGGGCGTCGCATTGCTCGACGAGTCGATGGTCGCGGCCACGTCGGCCGTCGAGTCGCCGATCGTCACCGGCATCGTGTACTGCGGGGTGATCCTGGCCTGCGCGGATGCGTACGACGTCCGTCGCGCTCAGGAGTGGACGGAGGTTCTCAGCCGTTGGTGCGACGAGCAGCCCGACCTCGTCGCCTTCAGCGGCCGCTGTCTCGTCCATCGGGCGGAGATCAAGCAGCTGCGCGGCGATTGGTCCGATGCGCTCGAGGAAGCGCGGCGTGCAGCGGACCGTCTCGGTCAGGGCTTCAACCGACCTGCGACCGCCCAGGCGTTCTATCGGCAGGGAGAGCTCCACCGGCTGAGGGGCGAGCTCGACGCGGCGGAGACGGCGTACCTCGCCGCGAGCCGCTACGGCTTCGAGCCTCAGCCGGGGCTAGCGCTACTCCAGCTGAGCCAGGCGCGGAACGACGCGGCCGGCGCGTCGATCCGTCGAACGCTCGCCGAGTCCCAGGAGCGGTCGAGAAGGGCCGCGCTCCTGCCGGCGCAGGTCGAGATCGCGCTCGCGTCGGACGACCTCGAGGTTGCGCGGGAGGCGTGCGAGGAGCTCGAAGCGATCGCGGGCGACTACGGAAGCGTGCTGCTCGCGGCCACCGCCGCCCACGCCCGGGGCGGGGTACTCGTCGGGGAAGGCCTGGATCCGGCCGGGGCGCTCGCGTCGCTTCGGCGTGCGTCGAAAGCCTGGGACGAGCTCGCCGCACCTTACGAGGCCGCCCGGACGCGCGTGCTCGCGGGTCTCGCCTGTCGCGCACTCGGCGATGCGGAGGGTGCCGAGCGCGAGCTCGCGGCGGCGTACGAGACGTTCCTCCGTCTCGGCGCAGCCCCTGACGCGACGCGCGCCGAATCGCTCCTCGCTGACAGCCGCGAGGCGAACGTGCACGGGCTCACGGTGCGCGAGCTGGAAGTACTGCGGCTCGTCGCGCGAGGTCTCAGCAACCGCGAGATCGCCGCCAGGCTCGTCATCAGCGAGCACACCGTCGCCCGCCATCTCCAGAACCTCTTCGCGAAGCTCGACGTCTCCTCTCGGACGGCCGCGAGCGCGTTCGCATACGAGCACGACCTTCTCTGAGTTCGGGTGGTGAGAAATGACCACGCCGCGGAGCGCGGGAGTTGGTGCATCGTCGCGATGCGCGGCGGTGCGTCCCCTCCTACCGTGCACGCAAGGCAGGCACACGTTCGGAGGTGGTCGCGATGCAGCAGGCAGAACACGTCGAGACGGTGATCGTCGGGGGTGGCCAGGCAGGGCTGGCGGTCGGTTACTTCCTGCAGAAGAAGCGGAGGCGGTTCACGATTCTCGAAGCGAACCAGTCCGTCGGCGACTCCTGGCGGATGCGCTGGCCGTCGCTCCGTCTCTACACACCCGCCCGAATGGACGGACTTCCCGGACTGGAGTTTCCGGCTCCGAAGAACTCGTTTCCGACCGCCGCGGAGATGGCCGACTACCTGCAGGCCTACGCCGAGCGCCACGAGCTCGACGTCCGCACGGGGGTCGCCGTCGACGGCCTCGAGCGGAACGGCGACTCGTATCTCGTGAATGCAGGAGGACGCCGTTTCCATGCGGACAACGTCGTCGTCGCGACGGGGGTCATCCAGCACGAGCGCCCGGTCGTCCCGGACTTCGCAGCCGAGATCGATCCGGCGATCACGCAGCTCCACTCCGCCGACTACCGCGGCCCCGAGCAGCTCAGCGACGGGCCGGTGCTCGTCGTCGGGGCTTCTCACTCTGGCGGAGACATCGCCTACGAGGTCGCTCTGGCCGGGCATCCGACGATCCTCTCCGGTCGCGATACGGGTCAGGTCCCGTTCGACATCGAAGGACTGACCGCGCGCCTGCTCTTTCCGCTCCTTCGGTTCCTCGCGACGCGCGTGCTCACGGTCTCGACGCCGCTCGGGCGGAAGATGCGGCCCGAGCTTCGTTCGCACGGTGCCCCGCTGCTACGCGTCAGGCGGGCGGATCTGGCAGGAGTCGGCGTCGAGCGCGTCCTCGAGCGGACGACCGCAGTCGTCGACGGCCGGCCCGCGCTCGCGGACGGACGCGTCCTCGACGTCGCGAACGTCATCTGGTGCACCGGCTTCCGCAACGAGTGGTCGTGGATTCGGGCGCCGCTCCCGGTCGGCGAGGACGGGTTTCCCGAGCAGAGCCGCGGAGTCGTCTCTTCGCTCCCGGGCCTCTACTTCGTCGGCATGCTGTTCCTGGACTCGTTCGCCTCGATGCTCGTCCTCGGAGCCGGCCGGGACGGCAAGCGGGTCGCAGAGCACATCGAGCGGCGCATGTCGCGACCGCGGGACGAGGCGGCCGTCGAGCCCGAAACGGTGCACGCTGCATGAGCCGGCCCGCCTGACCGGACGGCTCCAAGCGCCTCGCTGCACTTCGCGTACCGTGCGGCGATGCACGGACGGCGGCCACCTCGCGGACGCCAGAAGCGCCCGAGCCGCTCGGAGCGCGCGCGGCGCCGACCCTCGGCGTCGGTCGAACGCGCCGAGCAGCGGATCGCGATCCGCCTCCCGTCGCGCAGTGTCGCGCCGGCCCGGGTCGTCGCCCACCTCGGGCCGACGAACTCGGGGAAGACCTACGCCGCGCTCGAGGAGCTCGTCGCCGCGGGCGCCGGCGTCTACGCGGGGCCGCTCCGCATGCTGGCGCAGGAGGCCCACCGCCGGCTGGCGGCGCGACTCGGGGACGAGAGTGTCGGCCTCCTGACGGGCGAGGAGCGGATCAACGAGAACGCGCCGGTCATCTGCTGCACGGTGGAGATGGCGCCGCAGTCCGGAGACCTGCTCGTCCTCGACGAGATCCAATGGGCCGACGACGACGAGCGCGGCTCGGCCTGGACGCGGCTGCTCCTCGCCGGCGAGTACCGGGAGATCCTGCTCCTGGGCGCTCTCGACGCCCTGCCGCTCGCGGAACGCGCGTTCCCGGAGCACGAGCTCCGGGTGTTCGAGCGGAAGCTCCCACTCGAGTTCATCGGCGAGCGAACGCTGCGCTCGCTCGGGCGGGGCACGGTGGTGGTCGCGTTCAGCCGCCGGGCGGTGCTCGCGCTGGCGGGCGAGGTGAACCGCCTGCGCCCGGGCCGCGTGGCAGTGCTCTACGGCGCGATGCCGCTCTCCTCCCGGCGCGAGGAGATCGAGCGCTTCCTCTCCGGGGCGGCGGAGGTCTGCGTTGCCACCGACGTGCTCGGGCACGGGGTGAACCTTCCGTGCGAGACCCTCGTCTTTGCAGAGACCACGAAGTTCGACGGCCAGGAGCGACGCGAGCTCCTTCCCTGGGAGCTCGCGCAGATCGCCGGCCGGGCCGGGCGGTTCGGGCTCGTCGAGCGCGGGCACGTCGGCGTCCTCTCTGGGATCGGCTGGGGTGCGCCGGACCCGCACCTGGTCGAGTCCGCGCTCGAGCCGCACGTCCAGCTTCCGGGCGGGTATCGCGGATACCGGGTCGTCGACGAAGCCCGAATCCGGCCGCGGCTCGGCGATCTCGGCGTCGACGACCCCGCGGACCTCGACGCTGCGCTCGTCGCCTGGCACCAGGTGGCGCTCCGCGAGTGGGCGTTCGAGAGCTGGCTCGCGGTCGAGTCGCTTCAGCCTCTCCGTCTCAGGCTCGAGGCGGTGCAGCGCCGGCTGCGGGAACGCAGGCGTCGTTTGTCGCTCGACGACACATGGACGCTCGTGAGCGCGCCCGTCGACGAGGACGGCGTCGAGCTCCTGGCCACACTCGCGCTCGCCCTCGCGGGTGATCGGGTGGCTCGGCCGCACCTGAGCTTCCTGCTCGATCCCGCGCGTTTGCGGACGGCGTCGCTCGAGGACGCCGAGCAGGCGGGACGCGAGGCGAGTATCCTCCGCTGGTTCGCGCTCCAGTTCCCGGGCACCGGCGGAGTCACGATCGAGCGAGCAGCGGCGCTCGAGGAGGCGGCCGCCGAGCGCGTTGTCGCGCGTCTCCGGCTCGAGGTGGAGTCGCCGACGATCGGCCGCTGCCGCTCGTGCGGCCGGTCGTGCCCACCGTGGTATCCGCTCTGCGATCGCTGCGCGGGGATCGCGGGCCGGTCGTGATATGAACCGCCTGTGACGCCCGACGAGCTTCGCGCGGTCCCGCTCTTCGACGGCCTCTCCGACGAAGGGCTCGAGCGGTTGGCCAGGACGGCGGCGCCGATCGAGTGCGAGCCGGGCCAGGTTCTCGCGTTGCCCGGCGATCCCGGGTCGGGGATGTACGTGATCCTCGACGGGACGGTCCGGGTCGAGATGCGTGGCGGCTTCCACGTCGAGCTGACCAAGGGGAACTTCTTCGGGGAGATCGCACTGCTCGTGCCGACCTCGAACCGCGTCGCCCGCGTGCGGGCGATGGACACGGTCCGCTGCCTGAGCGTGCCCAGGGACGACTTCCTCGCGCTCGTGGAGACCGAGCCCTCGCTCGCGCTCAAGATGCTCCGCGAGCTCGCACGGCGCCTCGGCGACGCGGCGCCCGACTGACGCCTCCCTAGACTTCGCGGGCCATGGCCGGCAGCGAGAAGCCGATCGCGGAGAACCGCCGCGCGCGGCGCGACTACGAGTTCCTCGAGCGCGTCGAGGCAGGCGTCGTCCTCACGGGCTCCGAGGTGAAGTCGGCGCGCGACGGGAAGGTGCAGCTCGGTCAGGCGTACGCGGACATCCGCGGCGGTGAGGCATGGCTCGTCGGGGCCTCGATCGCCGAGTACCCGCAGGCCGGAGCGTTCCCGCACCAGCCCGACCGCGAGCGCAAGCTCCTCCTGCACCGGAGCGAGATCGACTCGCTGCACGGGAAGGTGCGCGAGAAGGGCCTCACGCTCGTGCCGACGCGGATGTACTTCAAGGACGGACGTGTGAAGGTGGAGCTCGCGCTCGCGCGCGGGCGGGAGCGCGCGGACAAGCGCCGCGTGATCGCGGAGCGGGACGCTCAGCGGCAGATCGAGCGCGCGCTCAAGCGGCGCCGCTAGCGCCGGCTTCCCGCTCTCCTGGCGTGGCGGTCACGCGAGGAGTACGCTCGCGCTGTCCACTCGCGAGGAAGGGAGAGAGCCTTGCGACGGGTAGCGCTGACCGTCAACGACGTGCGGCACGAGCTCGAGCTGGAGCCCCGCGAGCTGCTCGTGTATGTACTCCGCGAGCGACTGGGGTTGACCGGGACGAACGTCGGCTGCGACACCACGTCGTGCGGTGCGTGCACCGTGCTCGTGAACGGCGAGTCGGTGAAGTCCTGCACGATGCTCGGAGTCCAGGCCGACGGCCTCGAGATCACGACCATCGAGGGGCTCGCGCGGAACGGCGAGCTGCACCCGGTGCAGCAGGCGTTCCACGAGCACCACGCCCTCCAGTGCGGGTACTGCACGCCTGGGATGGTGATGGCCGCAGTCAGCCTGATCGAGCACGGTGAAGCGAAGGACGAGGATTCGATCCGGAAGGGGCTCGAGGGGAACCTCTGCCGGTGCACCGGCTACCACAACATCGTCAAGGCGGTCGCCGCGGCGGCCGGGGCGAGGTAGCGGGCCATGGCCGTCGCGACCGACACCGAGGCGTTCGTCGGTGCGTCCGTCAAGCGGAAGGAGGACGCGTCGCTCCTGCGCGGCCGGGGGACGTTCGTCGACAACCTGACGCTGCCCGGGATGCTCTCCATGGCAGTCGTTCGCAGCCCGTACCCGCACGCACGGATCACGAACGTCGACCTCGACGCGGCGCGGGCCGCCGAGGGCGTCGTCGCGGCGTTCAGCGGAGCAGACCTCGCCGGGGACTGGTCGGGCCCGATGCCGTGTGCCTGGCCGGTCACCGAGGACATCAAGATGCCTCCACACTTCCCGCTCGCCGCGGACGAGGCCCGCTATCAGGGCGACGGAGTCGCCGTCGTCGTCGCCGAGACCCGCGCCCTCGCGAAGGATGCCGCGGGGCTCGTCGAGATCGAGTACGAGCCGCTCCCTGCGACCGCGGACGTGGAGAAGGCCCTCGAGCCCGATGCGCCGCTCGTGCACGCGGACCTCGAGACGAACGAGTGCTACGTATGGAAGCTCGAGACCGACGACGTCCGGGCCGCGATCGACGCCGCAGACCTCGTCGTCACGCGCCGGTACTTCCAGCCGCGGCTGATCCCGAACGCGATCGAGCCGCGCGGCGTGCTCGCCCAGGTCGGGCCGACCGGCGATCTGACGCTCTGGTCCGCGACCCAGATCCCGCACATCATCCGCTTCACCATGCAGCTCGTCCTCGGGATCCCCGAGTCGAAGGTGCGCGTGATCGCGCCGGATGTCGGCGGCGGGTTCGGCTCGAAGCTCGATACCTACGCGGAGGAGTACCTCGCGGTCGCGCTCGCGAAGCGGCTCGGCCGGCCGGTGAAGTGGACCGAGGAGCGCTCGGAGAACTACCAGGCGACGATCCACGGGCGGGACGTCGTGAGCGAGCTGACTTTCGCTGCGACCAAGGACGGGAAGATCACCGCGGTCAAAGGCGAGATGACGTGCGCCATGGGCGCCTACCTCCAGCTCGTGACCCCCGGGATTCCGTTGCTCGGAGCGTGGATCTACTCGGGGCCATATGCGATCCCGAACTACAGCGTCACCTTCACAGGGGTCTTCACGCACACGACGCCGACCGACGCCTACCGTGGGGCGGGCAGGCCCGAAGCGACGTACGTCCTCGAGCGGACGATGGACGCGCTGGCCGCGGAGCTCGGGATGGACCCGGTCGAGCTCCGGCGAAGGAACTTGATCCAGGAGTTTCCGCACACGATGTCGTCCGGCCTGACGATCGACTCCGGCGACTACGAGGCGTCGCTCGACCGGCTGCTCGAGATCCTCGACCTCGAGGAGATCCGGGCCGAGCAGAAGCGGCGGCGGGAGGGCGGATCGACGACGCAGATCGGCGTCGGCTTCTCCACCTACAACGAGATGTGCGGGCTCGCTCCGTCACGCATCCTGGGGGCGATCCGCTACGCGGTCGGAGGCTGGGACAGCGCGACGATCCGCTTCCAGCCGCTCGGCTCGGTGCAGGTCGTGACCGGCACGTCGCCGCACGGACAGAGCCACGAGACGACCTGGGCGCAGATCGTCGCGGACGAGCTCGGCGTCGACGTCGACGACGTCGAGGTGCTCCACGGGGACACCGCCGTTTCGCAGCTCGGGATGGACACGTACGGCAGCCGCTCGCTCACCGTCGGGGGGATCGCACTCTGGCACGCCGGTCAGAAGATCCTGGACAAGGCGCGCCACATCGTCGCGCACCAGCTCGAGGTCGCCGAGGACGACCTCGAGTTCGCGAACGGCTCGTTCGCGGTCAAAGGCTCTCCGGATCGATCGATGGGCATCAAGGAAGCCGCGTTCGCCGCGCACGCGGCACACAACCTCCCGGACGGGATGGAGCCGGGCCTCGAGGCGACGGCGACCTTCGACCCGCAGAACTTCTCCTGGCCGGCCGGAGCACACGCCGCCGTGGTCGAGGTCGACACGGAGACGGGCGACACGCGGCTCGTTCGCTACGTCGCCGTCGACGACGTCGGCGCACCGGTGAACCCGACGATCATCGACGGCCAGGTACACGGCGGGATCACCCAGGGGATCGCCGCCGCGCTGTACGAGGAGGGCGCGTACGACGACGGCGCCAATCTCCTGACGACGACGATGACCACCTACCTCGTCCCGTCGGCGGCGGAGGTCCCGTCGTACGAGACGGACAGGACCGAGACACAGGCCGACAACCCACTCGGCGTGAAGGGCGTGGGGGAGACGGGAACGATCGCGGCCGCGCCTGCGGTCGTCAACGCGGTCGTCGACGCCGTCTCCCATCTCGGCGTCACCGACGTCCAGATGCCGGCGACGCCGGAGCGAGTCTGGACCGCGATCCAGGAGGCGAACGCGAAGTGATCCCCGCACCGTTCGACTACGAGGTCGCCGACAGCCCCGAGCACGCGCTCGAGCTCCTCGGCCAGAACGAGAACGCGAAGCTGCTCGCGGGCGGGCAGTCGCTGATCCCCGCGTTGAAGCTCCGCGTCTCCCGACCCTCGCTCCTGGTGGACATCGGGAGGCTCTCCGACTTCGCGTACGTTCGCGACGCCGGCGAGCAGATCGCGATCGGCGCACTCACCCGGCACGCGGACGTCAACGCCGATCCGCTCCTTCTGGAGCACTGCCCGATCGTCGCTCGCGCGGCCGGCATGGTCGGGGACCCACAGGTGCGGCACCGGGGCACGATCGGCGGGTCGCTCGCGCACAGTCAGCCGGGGTCGGACCTCCCGACCGTGATCCTCGCGCTCGACGCCGAGCTCGTCGTGCTCGGCAAGAGCGGCGAACGTGTAGTCCCGGCGGGCGACTTCTTCACCGGCATCTTCCAGACGGCAGCCGGGCCGGATGAGCTGCTGAGGGAGATCCGCGTCCCCAAGCTCGCCGACGGGACGACGTCGACGTACCTGAAGATGAGCAGGCGCGCTCAGGACTGGGCAACGGTCGCCGTCGCCGCGGTCGTCGGCCGCTCGAACGGCTCGATCGGGAAGGCGGCGATCGCCCTCACCAACATGGGCCCGACCCCGCTCCGGGCGACCGCCACCGAGGCTGCGATCGCGGACGGGGCGTCGCTCGAGGATGCAGCCGAGCTCGCGGCAGACGGCACGCAGCCGCCGTCGGATCACGCCGGGAGCGCCGACTTTCGGGCACACCTCGCGCGCGTGCTCACGCGGCGTGCGCTCGAGGAGGCGGCCGCACGCTAGGAGACCCGGGAGCCGGGGTCTCCGAGCTCGGAGTGCCGCTGCTCCCGCGCGGGAGCTAGACGAACGCGTACGCCCGCGGTGTGGGCATCGGCACCAGCTCGAGCGCTTTCGTCAGCACCTCGTCCGGGGTGATGCCGTTCTCGAGGATGAGGCGATGCCTGAGCACGTTCGGCGCGACCTCGCGGACGTCCTCGGGCGTGACCACGTCTCGGCCGTTCAGACGCGCCATCGCCTTCGCGGCGGCGGCGAGGTGCATGATGCCGCGCGAGCTGACCCCGAGCTCCACGCCCGGCAGCTCCCGTGTCGTCCGGCAGAGCGCGACCATGTAGCGGGCGACCTCCTCCGGAATGTCGGTCGCGTCGAGCTCGACGCGCGCCTTGTCGAGGCCGACGACGCCGAGCAGCGGCCGCACCTCGCCGAGCATGTCCGGAGCGACGCCTTTGTGGGGCAGGTCGAGCATCACGAACTCGCTCTCGGGATCCGCGAAGTCGAGCTCGATCTTGAACAGGAACCGGTCGAGCTGGGACTCGGGGAGCTCGAACACGTCGCGGTGCTCGTACGGGTTCTGCGTCGCAATCACGAGGAAGGGGTCGGGCAGCCGGTGCGTCCGGCCCTCGACCGTCACCTGGCGCTCCTGCATCGCCTCCAGCAGCGCCGCCTGCGTGCGCGGCGGCGTCCGGTTGATCTCGTCCGCGAGCAGCACGTTCGTGAAGACGACGCCGGGAAGGAAGAGACGCTCGCCGGCCTTGATGGTGTCGAATCCGGTCAGCTCCGCCGGCGTGGTGTCCGGCGTGAACTGGATCCGCTTGAACTCGGCACCGAGCATGTGTGCGGTGGCGCGTGCGAGCAACGTCTTCGCGCTGCCGGGTGGCCCCTGGAGGAGCACGTGCCCGCGTGCGAGCGCGGCGACGAGGAGCATCTCGACCGCCCGATCCTGCCCGATGACGACCTTCGAAACCTCTTGCTTGGCCCGCTCGCGCAGATCGAGGAGGTCCTCGTACGGCGCCTCCCTCATGACTCCCACTATTCCCACTCCCCCTTCGTCCCAGTTTCGTCCGGCGCACAGCGTATCGGCGGCGCACGGCTGTCGCACGGCCGCCGATCCCTATCGCACTATCGGGGACCCGTCGGTGTCCGTCAACGGCGGCGGGCTCGGGTGGACGACGACGTCAGGCCGGGCTGGGGGCCGGGTGCGGCACCGGAATGGACGACATCGCAGCTTGCAGTGCGTCAGCGGGGGACGTGCCCTTGCTCGGGTCGACGACGATGCGATGCTGGAGGACGAACGGAGCCATGTCGAAGATGTCCTCGGCGGTGACGCTGTGCCGCCCGTTGAGGCGTGCATTCGCCTTCGCGGCGCTGACGAGGTGGATCATCGCGCGCGAGCTGACGCCGAGCTCCACGCCCGGAACCTCACGCGTCCTCCGGCCGAGAGCGACGATGAGACGACCCATCGCGTCCGAGACCTCGGTGGTCTCGAGCTCCTGCCGCGCCTTGTCGAGGCCGACCACGCCGAGCAGGGGGCGAACCTCGCCGAGCATGTCCGGCGCGATCCCCTTGTGCGGGAGGTTCAGCATGCTGAGCTCGCTGTCCGCGTCCGCGTAGTCGAGAACGATCTTGAAGAGGAAGCGGTCGAGCTGGCCCTCCGGGAGGACGAAGACGCCCTCGTGCTCGTACGGGTTCTGGGTTGCGATCACGAGGAAGGGGTCGGGGAGCTTGTGCGCGCGGCCGTCGACCGTCACCTGGCGCTCTCCCATCGGCTCGAAGAGAGCGGCCTGCGTGCGGGGCGGCGTGCGGTTGATCTCGTCCGCGAGGAGGACGTTCGTGAACACGGCGCCGGGAAGGAACACGTGCTCGCCGTTCCGGACCGTGTTGACGCCGTTGAGTTCGGCGGGCGTGGTGTCCGGCGTGAACTGGATCCGCTTGAAGTTGGCGCCGAGCATGTGCGCCACCGCTCGGGCGATGAGCGTCTTCGCGCTGCCAGGCGGGCCTTCGAGCAGGACGTGTCCGTGGGCGACGGCGGCGATGAGGAGAAGCTCGACCGTCCGGTCCTGTCCGATGACGACCTTCGCGACCTCTGCCTTCGCACGCTCGCGCAGATCGGCGAAATCGTCGTACTTCTCCTCCATCATCAGCGCCACAAGCTCTTCCTTCCACTCGGGAAACGACAAGCCTTCAGGACCCGATCCCCCTCACCGCAGGACGGGTCGCCCCGCTTATCGGCAGCTATCCTCCGAACCTGAAGACACATACGGGGGCGATCAGGTCTCGACGTGGTCGGTTCTCCGGCAGAGCTGCGAGCCGAGGTCGCCGGTTGGCCTCGTAAATCAACCGGCACCAAAGCAAGTGCGAACAAGAACGAACTCGCACTCGCCGCCTAGTTCAACCTAGGTAAGGCGACGTCGACCCGGATTCGGCCCGAGATCCGGGAACCGGCGCCAACGTTCGGGCTCGGCGCGAAGGGAGAGCCAATCGCCTGACGCGCGACACCGAAGGATGGCTGGCCCGTCGGTTGGTCGTCCGTGAACCGGCCGGCGGGTGAGATCAAGCACGGACTACGCTCGTAGACGTTCTGTTCGGTGCGGCCGCGGACGCGGGTTCGATTCCCGCCGCCTCCATTTTCCCCCGCTAATCGGCATTTTCCGATAGGAACGATTGGCGGAGTGCGCTCTCGAGTCAGACGTCGAGATGCGCATAGATGTTGGCCGTGGTGCCGATGTCGGCATGACCCGCGAACATCTGGGTCAGCTTGAGGTTCCCGTGACGCGCAGGACGTTTGTGATCGCCGCTTGTCGAGTCCGAGAAAGTTCTCGGCGGTCGGGCACGGCACTCCGGCCTCGAGGCAAATGGTTTCGCCAGTTCGGCGAGCCGGATATCTGACTCCGGAGTGTGAACTCAACTCGATCGGGGTAGGAAGTGACCTCATCGCCGCAAACCGGAGGTCTCTAATGACAGCTCTCGTTCTTGCAAGCAGTGGTATCTACATCGGCGGAGGGTTCCTCACGCTCCTTTTGATCCTTCTCGTCCTAGTCCTGATCTTCAGATAGCGCCCACGCTAGTGAAGATTCAGAAGCGCGGTCCTCCGAGGTACACCGCAGCATGAAGAGCGACCGCATCGAGGTCGTCCGCGGGCGGGGACTCATCCGAGCCGGATGGCGGTACCGGATCGTCACCGGCCACGGTCGCGTGTTGCACCTCTCCTTGCCCTACCGATCGAAATGCCTGGCACTCGCGGCAGCTCAGTCCGACTACGCGGCGACCGTCGGCGGCTTCCCGATCTTCGAGGTGGCGAGGTTTCTGGTGACTACGTCAAAGAGCAGGAGCCTGACGATCCACCGTTAGAGCGCCCCGGGCGGTTCACGCGTCTCGTCGCCCTTCGGCTTTGCGGATCGGCGGTTCGCAGCCTCGACACCCTTCCGTATCCGCTCCTCGTCTTCGCGCTCGTGGTCTGGTGCAAGCTCGCGCTTCCGCCGCGTGAACCAGGCCGCGTATCGCTGTAGTTCAGATTCGAGGTCTTTGGTTCTCTCTGGGGGCCTGCGCCGCATTGAGTGTCCATTCCATCC
>DASSQE010000057.1:0-12636 GCA_035702645.1 Gaiellaceae bacterium | reverse complement strand
GGACGAGGTGGTCGAGGGCGAACGAGTAGAGCGCCATCGCGACCCGCGCGGCGTCGCCGATGACGTAGCCGAAGCGGGAGCCGGAGACGCGCGCCGCGCGCTCCATGTCGAAGCGGCCGATCTCGGTGTGCTCGCGCGGCGACTCGAGCGCGGCCGGCTCGCCCCAGCGACGGAGCTCCTCCGCGTCGTCCTCCGTCTCGCCGTCCGGAGCCGACACGTGCGGCGGATTCGGTACGACCGCGAGCGCCGCGTCTCGCTCGGCCTCCGCGGTGGCCAGCTCCTCCTCGGCGGCCTTCAGCTCCGCCTTGATGGACTGCAACTCCTCGAGCTGCTCTGGGGTTGGTTTGCCCTTGAGCTTCGTCCTCGAGCGGAGCTCGTCGACCTTCGGGATCAGCTCCCGCCAGCGCTCGTCCGCTGCGAGGAGCGCGTCGAACTCCGGGGCAGCATCCTTCCGCGCGAGGGCCGCGCGGTACGTGTCCGGATCGGCGCGGGCGGCCTTGAGGTCGATCACGGAGAGGAGTCTAGAAAGGCCGGCGTCGAGCCTGCTTGACGCGCGGCGGCCGGCTACTTGCCGGCGACCGAGGAGACGTAGGCCGCGACGTCCGCGATCTGCTGCGGCGTCAGCGTGTCCTTGAACGGCGGCATCGCGGCGCCTCCGTTGATCACCTGCTGCTGGACGATGGCGAAGGACGGCTTCAGGTCGTCGAGGTTCGGCCCGACCGTCCCGGTGGCGTTGGCGTCGCTCAGGGTGTGGCAGCCTGCGCAGCCGGCCGATCCGGTGAAGACAGCCTTGCCGGCGGTGGCGTTGCCCTGGGACGGCCCACCCGTCGTGCTCGTCGTCCCTCCCGTGGTCGTCGTCCCCGTCGTGCCGGTCCCGGTCGTGGACGTCGAGGTGGTCGTCGTCGAGGACGTCGGCGTCGTGGAGACGTGGCCCTGGACGGTGGTCGGCGTCGGCGTCGCCTCCTCCTCGCCGCCACAGCCGGCGAGCGCGACCCCGAGCCCGAACGCCGCGGTGAGGGCCGCGACCGCGAAGATCCTCCGGCGCATCCGCGCGATCCTACATGCGACCCGCGAGGCCGAAACATGCAAACCGTCGGCCTCCGGAAAAGGGACGGGGCCGCCCCGCGGCGGCCCCGTCCAGGTCGAACGACCTGTCGGTCAGGCGGCAGCGAGCCGGCGCCTGAGACCCTTCAGCTTGAACGCGAAGAAGAGCTCGGTGATCCCGCGCGCGAGCGCGAGGATCCCGACATATGCGACGAGCAGGATCGCCTTCGAGCGGAAGTCGCCCGCGACCCAGAACGCGAGCAGGATCTCGATGATCCCGATCACGAGCTGGAGCCACCAGAGCTCGAACTGGCCCTTCGCCACGAACGAGACGGTGACGTCGTAGATCCCCTTCACGAGCAGGAAGAGGCCGACGAGCATCGCGAGTGTCTGGAAGGTGTCGTAGGGATGGATCAGGGCGTAGATGCCGGCGATGACGAAGAGCACGCCGAGCAGGCCGTGCACCCACTTCCAGCCCGTCGTCGAGAGCGGGATGGCCATGAACTCGTTGACGCCGATCACGATCGCGACGACGCCGAACAGGTACGAGATGGCCGCCACCGACGCGTAGTTCCACTGGAAGACGATGAGGGAGAAGACGAGCCACCCGATTCCCGTGACGAGGAAGATCCACCAGCGGTCGGCGGCCTCCTCGAGCACGTCGCGCTCGTCGAACAGCGTGTCCATGATCGATCCTCCTTCTCGTGGCTGCCGGTCGTTCCGACCGGGCGGGATTCGAGCAGCGGAGCCGGATTCCTGCCCTCCGCTTGCCCGGCCGCTCCCCGATCGGCGAGGATCCGTCGATGATCGTCGAGCGGAGCATGCACCCCTCGTGGCTCTCGAACGCATACCTTCTCGCCGACGAGGGCTCGCGCGTTGCGGTCTTCGTAGACAGCGGAGCACCGCTCGAGCCCCTCGTGGAGGCCGTCGAGCGGGACGGCCTGAAGCCGACGCACCTCCTCGTGACGCACGGCCACGCCGACCACGTCGCCGGGAACGACGAGCTCATCCGCCGGTACGGGCTCGAGGTCACGACCGGCTCGGTGGAGACCGGTGGCCTCCGGATCGAGTCGTTCCCCACGCCGGGGCACTCCGACGACGGCGTCTCGTTCGTCGCGGGCGACGAGCTGTGCTTCACCGGCGACACGCTCTTCCGCGACTCGGTCGGCGGCGGATCCGCGGACGAGGTCCGCACGTCGGTCATGGACGTGCTCATGTTCCTCTCCCCGGACGTCCGCGTCCTTCCGGGGCACACGGACGAGACGACGATCGGCCGCGAGTGGGACGAGAACCCCTTCGTCCGCTTCTGGCGCGGGCTCGACCCCGAGGACGGCCGCTCGTGTCGCATTGGCGGCGAGCCGGCGACGATCGTCGTCTGGTCGCCCGACTACGACGGAAAGGGGAAGGCTCTCGTGCGCCTGGACGGCGGCTCGGAGGCGATCGTCGGCGCCTCGCGCATCGAGCTCTGACGCCCCCGCGGCGCCCCCGTCTCCACGATCGTCATTCCTCCCTGGCGGGCAGATCGAAGCGGGCGATGACTCCCTCGTCACCGCCCTCCGGCACCGGCCGCTCGGGATGGCGCTGGCCTAGCTCTCTTCCGGGCTGTGGCAGACCGCCTCCAGCTTGAATCCGTGCGGATCGAGCCAGTAGGTCGCGAAGCAGTGCTCCCCGTACTGGGGAAACTCGCTCGGCTCGTCCAGGATGTCGGCGCCGCGAGCGTATGCCCACCGATGCGCCTCCCGGACGACCGCCCTACTCGCGACGAGGAATGCGAGGTGATGGAGCCCTGTCTGCTGGCGTGAGTACGTGCCGGGTTCTTCCGCCTGGTAGAAGAACACCTGCGAGCCGTGGGCGCCGTCCGGCCCGTAGTTGAGCGGGCCTCCGGGCACGGTCGCGAACCACTCGCGGAGCCCGAGGACCGACATGAGGTCGTCGTAGTACTCCTTGGCCGCGCCGAGATCCGGCACGCCGATCCCTATGTGGTCGATGAACCCGGGTTGGGGCACGGAACACCTCAGCTCTGGTGACCGAAACGATGGTAGGGAATCGAGTGACCCGACCCCGCCCGGCCGAGTGTTCAGGAATGACCTCTGAGGTCAGGCAGGACCAGATGCCGCGGAAGTCTGTGCGAGTTGCGCTTGAATCGCCGGCCAGTCGAGGTAGGTGTCCTTGCGAGCGACCTTGGCGTGATCGATCGCGAATACGTCGACGCCATCGCACACGATCCGGCGACCCTCGGTGGTCGCGCTCATCGTGTACTGGCTCACGAAATGCCCCTCGCCGATGTACACCTGCGTCCGTTCGAAGCTGAGATCGGGCCACTCCGCAAGCACCGCTGCAAACGCATCGCGCGTAGCCGCTAGGCCAACAGCAGGTTCGCCGCCGCCGTGCAGGTGGTACACGGTGTCCTCCGTATGCAGTGCCGTGATCGCGTCCACATCGCGATCCGCCCAAGCCGCTCCATAGCGAACAGCCAGGTCCTGAACCTCGGCGCTCATCGCGATCCTCCTCTCCCGAGAAGGACGGAGCATACGTCCGACCGAGCGACGTCTGACTTGCCTGCCCGGTGGGCGGGAATGTCCCCTGAGCAGTGACCGTCGTCGGACGTATCTCTGAGATGATCGCTACACGATCGCGGCAAAGGGTTGATCGCACTCGTCGAGTCGCTCGCAGGAGGTTTCGTCCCGGTGGCAGAGACAGACGTTTTCAAGCACTCGACGCCGTCGCTCTACGACCGGTACATGGGACCACTCCTGTTTGAGCCGTACGCGACGCACGTGGCCGAGCGGGTAGCGGCCCTTCAGCCCGAGCGGATCCTGGAGACTGCCGCGGGGACCGGTATCGCCACGCGTGCGGTTGGTCAGACCGTGCCCGAGGCGGTCATCGTGGCGACTGACATCAATCCGACCGTCGTCGAGTTCGCGGCACAGCTGCCGCACTCGGAGCGGGTCACGTTTCAGCGAGCAGATGCGCAGGATCTTCCCTTCGACGACGCGAGCTTCGATCTCGTCCTCTGCCTGTTCGGAGTCATGTTCTTTCCCGACAAGGTTCGGGCCAACACAGAGGCACGCCGCGTCCTTCGGCCCGGAGGCTCCTACGTCCTCGTGACCTTCGACCGCTTGGAACTCAATCCGGTTCCGAAGGCAGCCGGCGAAGCCGTGGCGAGGCTCTTCCCGAACGATCCGCGCTACATGGAACGGGGCCCCTTCAGCTACGCGGATGCTGAAATGGTCGACCAGGATCTGCGGGCGGCCGCCTTCGAGTCGATCCAGCTCGAGACAGTCGAGCTGTCGAGTCTGGTCAATGCGCGCGACGCAGCGCACGGCATCGTCCTCGGTTCGCCGTTCCGAGCCGAGATCGAACAGCTCGATCCGTCGGCTCTCGAGCGGGCGACCATAGCGGTCGAAGACGCCCTCGGAGCTTGGGACGGAACGTACGCACCAATGTCTGCACACATTGCGACCGCCAGGCGATGAGTCGCCCGCCTGCGCGAGTGTTCAGGGACGCCTGAGCCCACCGCCCACGATGAGGCGGCGAGCAACAGCGACGACTCCCCGGCCGACGGCATCCAGGGTGACCACGCCGACCAACAGGAGTGCGAGCACCACCAGGGGTGCGCCGCCTTCCCGGTCGCCGTGAGCCCGCGCGACCACCATTTCGGCACCGCCGAGTAGCAGTGCACCGGTGAAGACCGCTCGGCCGGGCTGGGAGAGCCGAAGCCGGTGACCGAGCCAGCTCCAATAACTCCGGAGTCCCGCCACGCGTGAACTCTAGGTCAAGGGAACGAGCGGCACCTTGCGCCAGCGTTCCGCGATGACGCCAGAGGGATGGCTCGTCTGCGTTGCGGGGCTGAACGACGCGATAGCGTCACGGTTCGGCGATACGCCGCGGTGGTGAGAGTCAGGAAGGCAGGCAGGTGTCATGACCAGCGCGCACATGTATGACACGATCGGAGCCACGTACGCCGTGACACGGCGCACCGAGCCGCGGATCGCCGCGCAAGTCTGGGCTGCGCTCGGCGATGCGCGAACCGTTCTCAATGTCGGGGCCGGCACCGGCTCCTATGAGCCGCACGACCGCGAGGTCACCGCGGTGGAACCGTCGGCAGTCATGCGTGCGCAGCGTCCACCCGGCGCAGCGCGGTGTGTGGCTGCCACCGCCGAGAGCCTTCCGTTCGAAGACCAGTCCTTCGACGCTGCGATGGCTTTCGCCACCGTTCATCACTGGCAGGACCCGATCGTCGGCCTGCGCGAGATGCAGCGCGTGGCTCGCCGGGTGGTCGTCTTCACGTGCGACACCAGTGACCGGAGTTGGCGTCGCCGGTTCTGGCTGACTCGCGACTACCTACCCGAAGTCGCTGCCTCCCGCGTCGGCCTCGCCACCGAGCTCGCGCGCGCGATCGCCGCCCGGATGGAGCCGGTGCTCGTTCCCTGGGATTGCGCTGACGGCTTCTTCGAGGCCTACTGGCGCCGGCCCGAGACGTATCTCGACGAACACGTCCGCCGCGGAATCTCGGTGTGGGCCAGCGTTGGGCCGGACGCCGAGCGGAGGGCTGTGCGCCGGCTCCGCGATGACCTCGCATCTGGTCGGTGGGCCGAACGCAACCGCGACCTCCTCGATCTCGAAGCGGCAGAGCTCGGACTTCGCCTGCTCATCGCCTGACCGCCAGCAGCGGGCCACTTCCCTGCCCGAGCGTGCGGGAATGTCGCTCGAGGCGGCGTCGGTCAGGTGACGTCGCCGCCGAGGACCCGCGAGAGCCATTCGAGCGCCATCTGGTACCGCTCGTTCGCGCGCCCGCCGTGGTTGCCGGGGTTCTCGCTGTGCTCGTGTGCGATCTCGGCCTCGCGGAGATGGTGGCTGAGCAGCCGGTGACCCCAATGCAGGTTGTAGTCGTCGTTGAAGCCGACGTCGAGCAGGATGCCGGACAGCATGCGGAGGTTGTCCAGGCGCTCGTGGACGTTGACGACGGGGTCGAAGCTGAGCCAGCGATCCCAGACGTCCTGCCGGAGCTCGCCGCTCGGCCAGGCCACCGGTAGGTCGACGTAGAACGGCGGGTTGTCCGGGTTGGGCGAGTACGTCGCCGCGTAGTCGTAGACGATCTCCGACCAGAGGTTGCCTTCGACGGGGCCGTTCGGCGCCTCGGGCCAGATGCTGTCGAGGTACTTGTAGAGCAGGAACTTGTGCGTCATGTCGAGCCATGAGTCGGCCGAGAGGACGGCCATGGCGCCGAAGACATCGGGGTTGCGCGAGGCGAGATTCCAGGCGCCGAATCCTCCCGACGAAAAGCCGAAGACGCCGCGGCTTCGTGGAGCTGGGAGCGTGCGATAGGCGCCGTCGACGTAGGGGATGACGTCGTGGAGCACGTACTGCTCGAAGTTGCCGGTCACGGGCGAGTCGACCCACTGGCCGCAGCCGTAGCGTGAGGTGCCGTCGGGCATCACGACGACCATCGGCGGCACACCCATACGAGCGAACACCGGGTCGAGGACGTCCTCGATCGGCGGCCTCCATCGCTGTCCATCGGTGCTGGGGCTCACCATCTGCTCGGCGGTCTCGCCATAGGCGTGCAAGAGGTAGGCCGTGGGATAGCGGCGTTCCGTTTCGTCGTACCCGGGCGGCAGGTAGACGAACAAATCTCGTTCAGGTGGATCGCCGAGGAGGTTTCCGGCGAGCTGCGAGCTTTGGATGCGAGTGTGGACGATCAACCGTCTCCTCTTCGACCGCTTCCGGGCGACTCTACGCACCGCTCGGCTCCGCTTCCAGCCGGTGCGCCAGGGCCCCTCTCCCAGCCAGATGGCCGCAGCACCAACAGTCCAGCACCGGTCGCTGATGGACGCCTGACGACCGGCCACACTCCCGTCTACTGAGCGCTCTCCTCCGCCGACAGCACGGAGTGGAAGAGCAGCACCGCCTTCCATTCGTCGCCCCGACGACGAAAGACGGCGGTTGCAGGCCCTGAAACGTGCTCAGCGTTCCTTCGAGCGTGTAGTCCTGCTCCATCCAGTAGGTGACCACTCCAATTTCTCCGAATGTCGCTTCCGAGAAGTCGCCAAGCTCAGTGCGGATGCCGTCGACCGCCATCAGACCTTGACGCCAGTGCCGGTTGGCCGCGTCGCGACCCCGCAACCACTTTCGCGATACCTCATCGACGCCCTGGATGTCGTCATCCGACACCTGGTGGAGTGCGTCGATGTCCTTCCTGTCAACGGCGTCGAAGACCTTCCGAACGATCGCTTCCAGCTCACCCGTCATCGCACCACCCATTCGATCGGACTTGGCGCGCGAGTCTATTCCGCGGCCTCCTCGAGGGCGCGTTGACCGAGCGGCGCGCAGCCTGCTCGTCACGAGAGGTCTATGAAAACGTCCTCTCGCCCGAAGATGTCACAGATCGACGCTGCTCATCGGCCTGGGCGGAGGGCGCGCCGCGGCGCACACGTGGTCTCTTCGAGACAGACACCGTCGCGGCCCATACCCTAAGGGGGTATGCTGAGCGTCATGCGTGAGGCGTCGACGAGCGAGACGATCGCCTACACCGTCCCCGAGATCCACTGCGAGCACTGCGAGCGTGCGATCACGGAGGAGGTCTCCGCGGTCGAGGGCGTCGCCGAGGTCGAGGTCGATCTCGGGTCGAAGCTCGTGACCGCCCGGGGGCGGGACCTCGACGACCCCACGCTCCGTGCGGCGATCGCGGAAGCCGGGTACCGGGCCGAATGACCTCGACCGAGACCCGCAAGCCTGATACGAAGGAGATTCGCCTCGACGTCGAGGGGATGACCTGCGCCTCGTGCGTCGCACGCGTCGAGCGCAAGCTCAACACCCTCGACGGTGTCGAGGCGACGGTCAACTTCGCGACGGAGCGGGCGACGGTCCGCTGCGACGAGTCCGTCGAAGTGGGCGAGCTCGTCGCCGCGGTCGAGGCCGCCGGCTACCACGCCCACCCGGTCGAGGACGCGGGCGGTCATCACCACCACGAGGAGCCGATCGACGTCCTGCGCCGACGCCTCGCGGTTGCCGTCGCCCTGACCGCGCCGGTCGCCGCGCTCGCGATGATCCCGCCGCTCCACTTCTCGGGCTGGGAGTGGGTCGCGCTTGCGCTGTCCACGCCCGTCGTCTTCTGGAGCGGCGCCGGCTTCCACCGGGTCGCGCTGCAGGCGGCGCGCCATCTCACCGCGACCATGGACACCCTGATCTCGCTCGGCACGCTCGCCGCCTACTCGTGGTCGGTCGTCGTCCTCGTCGGCGGGCTCGCAGAAGACACGTACTTCGAGGTCGCCGCGGTGATCACGACCCTGATCCTCCTCGGGCGCTATCTCGAGGCGCTCGCGAAGCGGCGCTCGGGCGAGGCGATCCGCGCACTCCTCGAGCTCGGCGCGAAGGAGGCGCACATGCTTCGCGACCGTGCCGAGATCGACGTCTCCATCGAGGACGTGCGTGTCGGCGACATGATGGTCGTGCGGCCGGGGGAGAAGATTCCGACGGACGGCGTCGTTGTCGAGGGCGAATCGGCGCTCGACCAGTCGCTGCTGACCGGCGAGCCGGTACCGGTGGAGGTCGCACCGGGCTCGGGGGTCGCAGGCGCGACCATCAACACGTACGGCCGGCTCGTCGTCCGCGCGACGAGGGTCGGATCGGAGACCGCGCTGGCGCAGATCGCGCGACTCGTCGAGTCCGCGCAGGCTGGAAAGGCCCCCGTGCAGCGGTTGGCGGACCGGGTCTCGGAGGTCTTCGTGCCGATCGTGATCGGGCTATCCCTCCTCACGCTGGCCGGTTGGCTGGTGTTCGGAGGGTCGGTCGCCGAGGCGTTCACGGCGGCAGTCGCGGTCCTGATCATCGCGTGCCCGTGCGCGCTCGGCCTCGCGACCCCGACCGCGATCATGGTGGGAACGGGCCGAGGGGCGCAGCTCGGGATCGTCGTGAAAGGGCCTGAGGTCCTGGAGCAGACACGCCGGATCGGGACGATCGTCCTCGACAAGACGGGCACGGTCACCGAGGGGAGGGTGGAGCTCGTCGACGTCACGCCGCTCGACGGCGCCTCGCGCGCGGAGATCCTCCGGCTCGCCGGTGCCGTGGAAGCCGCTTCGGAGCATCCGATCGCGCGCGCCGTCGCGGACGCGGCCCGGATCGAGCTCGGCGAGCTTCCGCCGGTGACCGGGTTCCGGAACGTCCCGGGGACCGGCGTGCACGGCGTCGTGGACGGTCACCTCGTGGAGGTCGGCCGCAGCAACGGGGCGATCACCGTCGCCTGGGACGGAGCAGCGCGCGGGACACTGACGGTTCGCGACACCGTCAAGCCGACCAGCCGCGAGGCGGTCGCCGGGCTTGGGCGGCTCGGACTCACGCCGGTCCTCCTCACCGGCGACGGCCGGGACGAGGCAGAGCGCGTAGCTCGAGAGGTCGGAATCGAACGAGTCGTCGCCGAGGTGCGGCCCGAGGACAAGGTCGCCGAGGTGAAGCGGCTGCAGGAGCAGGGCGCGGTGGTCGCGATGGTGGGGGACGGCGTGAACGACGCGCCCGCGCTCGCGCAGGCGGACCTCGGCCTCTCGATCGGGACCGGCACCGACGTCGCGATCGAGGCGTCCGACCTGACGCTCGTGTCCGGCGATCTCCGCTCCGCCGTCGACGCGATCGCGCTCGCGCGGAGGACGCTGCGGACGATCAAAGGCAATCTCTTCTGGGCGTTCGCCTACAACGTCGCCGCGATTCCGCTCGCGATCGCAGGTCTCCTCAACCCGATGATCGCCGCGTTCGCAATGGCCGGCTCGAGCCTGTTCGTGGTGACGAACTCGCTGCGGCTGCGCCGCTTCCGCGGCTTGCGTGAGGAGGACGCACGATGAGCGAGGCCGAGGCTCCCGTGCGCGGCTACGTCGACGACAAGGACGCCCTCGTCCGGCGGCTGCACCGGATCGAGGGCCAGGTGCGCGGGATCGAGCGGATGCTCGAGGAGGACCGCTACTGCATCGACGTGCTGACGCAGATCGCGGCCGTCTCGACGGCGCTCGAGAGCGTCGCCTTCCGGATCCTCGACGACCACGTGAACCACTGCGTCGTGGGCGCGCTCGCGTCCGGGGACCCGGAGGAGGCGGCGCGGAAGAGCACCGAGCTCCTCGAGGCCGTGCACCGCTTCTCGCGCACGCGCTAACGGAAGTCCTTCGCCAGGCGTAGAGGCAGGACCTGTTCGGCACCACGGACCGAGCACGGAGGAAGCATCGCGCGCGCGACGCCGTTGACCCCTCACGATGCAGCCGCCTCGCGCGTTATCCCGCTGATGGCGCGCGCCCACACCGCTCTCGTCTGCGTCGTCGCCGTCTGGGCGGGCTCTTTCTCGGTCATCAAGACGCTCCTCGACCACGGTTTCGCGCCGGGCGACATCGCGGTTCTCCGCTATGCCATCGCCGCTCCGGGCTTCGCCTTCATCCTCTGGCGGGCGCGAGGGCTGCCCGGCTTGACGCGCTCGGACGCGCTGCGCGTCGTCGCCGCCGGCATCTGCGTCGTGCTCGGGTACCACATCGCCCTGAACGTCGGTGAGAGCCACACGACGTCGGGCGTCGCCGCTCTGGTCGTCGCCCTCGCACCGGCGATGACGCTCGCGCTCGCCGTCCTCCTGGGCCTCGAACGCCTCGTTCCGAGGCGCGCACTCGGTCTGGCCGTCGCCTTCGTCGGGGTGGCGATCGTCATCTCCCTCGGCACCGGCGAGCGCCTCTCGTTCGACAGCGTGAAGGGGCCGCTGATCGTGCTCGTGGCGCCTCTCTCGTTCGCGCTCTACAACGTCATCGTCAAGCCGCTCCTCGGCCGCCACGACCTCCTCGCCCTGACCGCCGCCTCGAGCCTGGTCGGGACGCTCGCGCTCCTCCCGTTCGTCCGCGGCTCGACGGTCGACACCGTCACGGGCATTTCGGCCGGGGACGCGCTCCTCGTGCTCTACCTCGGCGTGCTCGCGACGCTCCTCGGCTACATCGGCTGGAACTACGGGCTGCGCGGCCTCGGCCCGACGCGCGCGGTCGTCTACACGTACGCGAACCCGCCGCTCGCACTCCTCATCGGGATGCTCGCCCTCGGGGAGGAGCTGACGCCGTGGCTCGTCGTCGGTGCGGCGCTCGTGGTCGGCGGCATTGTCGTGGCACAAGGCACGAGCCTTTCGGGGCTCGCTCGGGCAGCCGGTAGCGTCCGCGCGTGGCCGAGCGCACGCTCACGACGCGCGACCTGAACCGCGCGCTTCTCGCGCGCCAACTCCTGCTCGAGCGCGTCCGGCTGCCGATTCCGCGAGTCCTCGAGCGGATGGGCACGCTCCAGGCGCAGTACGCGCCGTCGATGTACATCGGCCTCTGGTCGCGGATCGACGGCTTCGAGCGCGCTCACCTCGACCGGGCTCTCGAGCAGCGGAAGGTGGTGCAGGGGACGCTCATGCGCTCGACCATCCACCTCGTCTCGCGGGCGGACTACTGGCCGCTCGCCGTCGCGATCCGCGAGAGCCGCCACGAGTGGTGGCTTCGGGTGCACAAGCCGCGACCCGATCCGCGGAAGCTCGCTGCAGCAGCGGCGCGACTCAGGAAGCAGCTCGCGGGTGATTCGCTCAGCCGATCCGAGATCGACCGGGTGGTACGCGGCGGTCCGGTGTGGGTGAACGGGGTCGGGCTCTGGCTCGACCTGGTTCGCGTTCCCCCGTCGGGGACGTGGGAGCGACGCCGGGCGGACATCTACGCCGCTGCGGAGGACTGGATCGGGCCGGAGGACATCGCGGTCGGCGAGGCTCTCGAGCACCTCGTCCGGCGCTACCTCGGCGGGTTCGGGCCGGCGACGAAGCGCGAGATCGCCTCCTGGGCCGGCGTTCCGCCGAGCACGCTCGATCCGGCGCTCGAGCGGATGACGCTCCGCCGCTTCCGCGCCGAGGACGGCGACGAGCTCCTCGATCTCCCGCGGGCGCCGCTGCCCGCTCCCGACACGCCGGCTCCGGTGCGCTTCCTCCCGGTCTGGGACGCGACGCTCCTCGTGCACGCCCGCCGTACGGGAATCCTCTCGGAGGAGCACCGCACCCGCGTCTTCAACACGAAGACCCCACACTCGTTCCCGACGTTCCTGGTCGACGGCACCGTCGCCGGCTCGTGGCGCTACGAGAGCGGGAAGATCGACATCACACCATTCGGGCACCTCTCTCGCGCGGTGGCGCGTGAGCTCCAGGCCGAGTCCGAGCGGTTGCTGCGGCTCTTCGCTTGAGTGCGTTTTCGTCCGGTCAGGCGGGGATGGTCTCGACGCCGCGAGCGGCCTGTCTTGGCCGCCGAGCGCGGAGGTTTTTCACGTCAACGCATGTTACGCCCAGTCTAGGCATAATAATCCCAAGCTCGACCGGGCACTCGCGATTCTCGAGGAGGTCCTCGCATGAACAAGTTCGAGCGCCAGGGGGCGATTCTCCGCCTCGTCGCCGAGCGGGAGCTCTCGACGCAGGCAGAAGTCGCCGAAGCCCTTCGCAAGGAGGGGATCGACGCCGTCCAGACGACGGTCTCGCGCGACATCGCGCAGCTCGGTCTCGTGAAGGTCCGCAACCGCGACGCCAAGCTCGTGTACGCGCTCCCCGGCGCCGACGACCTCACCCGATTG
>DASSQE010000056.1:0-2639 GCA_035702645.1 Gaiellaceae bacterium | reverse complement strand
CAGCCTCCGCGGCCTCCAGGTCGACCCAGTAGTCGGGCCCCTCTGCGAGGAGCGCGGCGATCTCGGCCGTCGTCAGCCCGTCGGGGAAGCGCTCGAGCAGCGCCTCCGGGCCATCTGGCGGTGGCGTTCTCGTCATTCCGGGGTCGAGGTTCGCGATGAGGACGTCGTACGCGAGCACGGGCTGCCAGCCGCCGGCGACCAAACGCTGCCCGTCGCGCTCGAACACGATCGACGGCGCCGTGAACCGGACCGGTCCGTCGCTCGTGGAGGTCTTGCCCTGCGCCTCGGCTGCGGTGCCTGCGGCGCTCCGCGCCTCGGCCCGGTCCTGCTCGTAGGCCTCGGTGACCTCGGGATCGTCGAGGCGGTCGACGACCGCGTCGGCGTCGATTCCGGGCACCCGCCCGAGCGCATCGCGGATCAGCTCGTCATCGTCGAGCAGCAACGGGGTCGTGAAGTTCGCGAGCTGGAGCGCACGCAGGACGCTCCATTCGCTCCCGGGCTCGAGCAGCCGCGCGGCGACTACCGCGCGGCAACCGCGTGCGGTCGCGGCGGCCCGCTCCTTCGGCGAGGCGGCGAACGGCATCCCGTACCGGTCCCGGAAGCGCGCGTACCCGATGGCCGAGCGTGCGGCATCGAAGCGCGTCTGGATCGCGCTCGCGTCCTCGCGCAGCCCGATCATCACGAGTCGCCAGTCGAGCTGCGCGCCGTAGCGCCACTCGAGGACGCGGAACGAGGGAAGTGCGGAGTAGCCCCACGGGCACGCCGCGTCCGTGTACAGCGTCGCCTCGATCACCCGGCCGATGGTAGTCGCCGCGTGTCGGGTCAGGCAGCGAGCTCGGCGGCCGTCGCGCGCTTCGCGGCGGACGGCTCGAGCTCGGGCCGCGCCGCGACGACGAGCACGCGGCAGGGCGCCGCCGTCAGCACGTGACGGACGGCGTCCCCGAACACGAGCGCGCCGGTGCTCCGAAGCGTCTTCCGCGCCGCGCCGAGCACGATCAGCTCGACTCCCGCTGCTCTCGCCTCGTCCACGATCGCCGACCCGGCGTCGCGCGCCCGCACGGAGCGCTGGACGGTGTGGACGCCGAAGGAGGCTGCGGTCGCCTCGGCGCGCTCGAGCAGCGCGCGTGCCTGCGCCTCCTCCGATGCGAGGTGCGCGTCGAGCGGGAGCGCCGGCGGGAGCTCGAGGACCGAGACCGTCACGACCGTCGCACCGCGCTCGGCGGCGAGGCGGCACGCGACGTCGAGCGCCGCGCGACTCTCGGTATTGTCGGTCAGCGGGACGAGCAGCCTGCGATAGCCCTTGACGGGCCGCGCTCTCCGCCGTGGGCGAATCGGTCGCACGATCCGACGCTACGGGCGGCGTCCCCAAGACGGCCTCGAGATTCGGCCCGATCGTCTGAACGCCGTCTCAAGACGGCGACGCCGGATCGACGAGGCGATATCCGACTCCCGCCTGGGTGAGCAGATAGCGAGGCCGAGCGGGATCGGGCTCGATCTTGCGGCGGAGGTGCGAGACGTACACGTGCAGGTAGTTCGACTCCTCCCGGTACGCCGGTCCCCAGATCTCGCGCAGGATCGTCGGGTGCGTGAGGAGCTTCCCCTCGTTCTCGGCCAGGAGGCGGAGGAGGTCGTACTCGATCGGCGTCAGCGAGACGCGCCGGCCGGCCATCGTCACGGAGCGCTTCTCGAGGTCGATCGCGAGTTCGGCGACCTGGATGACCGGCCGGTCCACCGGTCGCGCGCGGCGGAGGCTGGCCCGCAGACGTGCGAGGAGCTCGTCGCCCGAGAACGGCTTCGTCACGTAGTCGTCGGCGCCGGCGTCGAGGGCGTCGATCTTCTCGCGCTCCTCGCCGACCGCGGAGAGCACGAGGATCGGCACCGTGCTCCAGCCGCGGATCTCGCGGCACACGTCCGTGCCGCTCCCGTCCGGGAGGAGGACGTCGAGGATGACAGCCTCCGGAGGACGCATCGCGGCCTTCATGAGGGCCTCCCCCGCAGTCTCCGCCGTCTCCACCGTGTAGCCCGCCCCGCGCAGCTTCATCTGCAGCGCGCGGAGGATCTGCGGCTCGTCGTCCACGACGAGAACGCGCGCGCCGCTCATGCCGGGAGCCTCACGGGCTCGGCTGCGGCAGGCAGGGCGAGGGAGAACGTCGAGCCAGCCCCCGGAGCCGACTCCACCCATACGCGGCCGCCGTTGAGCGAAGCGAAGCCGCGCGCGATGGCGAGCCCGAGACCCGACCCCTGCTCTCTTCCGTCGGGCGTGCCGCGGACGAACGGCTCGAAGATCCGCTGGTGCTCGTGCGCGGGAATGCCGCGCCCTCGATCCGTCACCCGGAGGACCACCTCTCCGTCGAGAGCTTCGCCGCGCACCTCGACGCGGCTGCCGTCCGGCGAGGCCTTGAGAGCGTTCTCGACCAGGTTCGCGAGCGCGCTCTCGATCTGTGTGGGGTCGACCCGAACGAGCGGCAGGTCGTCGGGGACCGCGACGTCGACCAGCTCGTTCCGCCGGCCCACGACCTCGAGCGCCCGTGCCACGAGCCCGTCGGCGGTCCACAGCTCGAGCTCCGGCTCGGCCGCCCCCGCCTCGAGGCGCGAGAGCTCGAGCAGGTCGGAGACGAGGCGATGGAGCCGGGCCGCCT
>DASSQE010000055.1:0-8880 GCA_035702645.1 Gaiellaceae bacterium | reverse complement strand
CACCGGGCCGATCGTGATCTCCGGGATGAAGTGCCCGTCGCCGGCATCGAAGTGGAAGGCGCGCGCGCCGGCCTCGACGAGCCCCGCGAGCTGCTCGCGCAGGCGCCCGAAGTCGGCCGCGTAGATCGACGGCTCGACCTCGACCTCGCGAACCTCATTACCCCACGCCACCGCGAGCACGCTACTGCACGACGAAGGCGCGGGTCAGGTTCCTGTATCGGGGGACCTTGCCCCCATCTGTCCCGCGATGCAGGAACCTGGCCTGCGCAGACCGCGCGCAGATCAGATCGCGCGCGGCGTGCGCCAGCCGCCGTGCCTTCGGGTGAGCGCATTCGCGGCCTTCGGTCCCCACGTCCCCTTCTCGTACGACTCTGCCGGCGGAGCGTCGTCGAGGAGCGGCTGCACGATCCGCCACGTCTCCTCGACGACGTCCCAGCGCGGGAAGAGCGCCCCGTCGCCGTGAAGCGCATCCGTGAGCAAGCGCTCGTACGGCCCCGGCGGCAGGCCGAGCTCCTCGGTGAACGAGACGTCGAGAGACACCGGCCGCGACGAATCCTTCCCCGGCGTCTTCGCGCGGATGCCGATCGTCACGCCCGCGTCGCGGCCGATCCGAAACACGACGTCGTCCGGACCGGGGCACGAGAGGTGGTGCGAGCCGAACCGGAGCTCCGGCACCTTTCGCAGCCGGACGACGATCTCCGTCGCGCTCACCGGCAGCGCCTTGCCGGCGCGGACGAGGATCGGGACCCCGGACCAGCGCCAGTTGTCGATCTCGAAGCGGAGGGCGACGAACGTCTCGGTGTCCGAGCCGGGCGCGACGCCGTCGATGCCCTCGTACCCCTCGTACTGGCCGCGCACGGCGTGGGTCGGGTCGACCGACGGCATCGCCCGGAAGACGTCGAGCCGGTGTCGGGAGACCGCGTCGTCGTCTCCCGCGGGCGGCTCCATCGTGACGAGCGCGAGCACCTGCAGCAGGTGGTTCTGGACGACGTCCCGGAGAGCGCCGACCCGGTCGTAGAACGCGCCCCGATCCTCGACCCCGAAGTCCTCCGCCATCGTGATCTGGATCGACTCGACGTGCTCGCGGCTCCAGACCGGCTCGAAGAGCGCGTTCGCGAAGCGAAGGTACATGATGTCCTGCACCGGCTCCTTGCCGAGGAAGTGGTCGATGCGGTAGAGCCGCTCCTCGGGCACGAGCGCCGTCAGCCGCCGGTTGAGCTCCCGCGCGGACTCGAGATCGGTCCCGAACGGCTTCTCGACCACGAGCCGTGCGTTGTCGAGCAGCCCGGCTCCCGCGAGCTCTTCGGCGATGTCGAGGAACGAGGCGGGCGGGATCGCGAGGTAGAAGACAGGCGCCGACGCGCCGTCGAGCGCCTCCCGGATCTTGCCGGGCACGTCGTCCTCGGCGGCGTCGCCGCCGACGTACGAGAGCCGTGAGAGGAACGCGTCGAGCGTCTTGCGGTCGAGGCTCTTCCCCTTCGCGGTCGTGATCGCGTCACGAGCGTGGTCCCGGATCCCGTCGTCGCCGAGCGGACGCCGACCGACCCCCACCACGGGGCTGGTGAGGATCTTCCGCTGGGTGAGGTCGTAGAGCGCGGGGAGCGTCTTCGTCCGCGCGAGGTCGCCCGTGATACCGAAGACGACGAGTGCGTCGGCGTTCTCGTTCATGTGCCGCCGAGCAGAGACCGTGCGACCGACCGGAACATCTCGACCCCGAGCTCGAGATCGTCGACCGCGATCCGTTCGTCTGCGGAGTGGACGAGCTTGGTGGTGAGCTCGACGTCCATCGCCTTCAGCGGAAAGTACCCGTAGGCGACCGTGCCGAACGCCTCGCGCAGGAAGTGGCTGTCGGTGAAGCCGGGGTTCACGAGCGGAGCCAGGCGCGCGCCCGGCTCGATGACCGCCGTGAACTCCTCGAGCGCGGCCCAGAGCGGCGACTCGATCGGCGAGCGAGTCCCCCCGACCGCCTCGATCCACTCGATCTCGTAGCTCCCGTCTCCGAGCGCTGCCCGGATCAGCGGCTCCACGTCCTGCGGCGTCTGCTCGGGGAGGAGTCGGCAGTCCACCGTCACCTCGCACGCCGCCGGGATGACGTTGCGCTGGTGCGACGCGTCGATCATCGTCGGCGAGAGGGTCGGCGAGAGCAGCGGCTCCACGAGCTCCCCGAGAGTCGAGTCGAGCGCGCGAACGCGTTCGAGCGCGACGTCCACGGACGGCGCCTGGCCGAGCGTCGCCTCCAGGAACTTCCGCGCCTCCGGGATGAGCTCGTGCGGAGGCTCGTACGCGCCGAGCGCCTCGACGTAGCGAGCCGCCTTGACGAGAGCGTTGTCCGCGATCCCCGGCATCGACGCGTGGCCGCTTCGGCCGTGGACGCGAAGGACGAACGGCGCGGACATCTTCTCGGCGGTGCCGCAGAGGTAGACGGGCGTGCCGCCGACGACGAGCCGATCGCCGCCCCCCTCGTTCACGGCGTAGTCGCAGCGGACGGCGTCGGGATACGCCTCGACCAGCCAGCTCAGCCCGACGCCAGCGCCGACTTCCTCGTCGGCGGTTGAGACGAAGATCAGGTCGCCGGCCGGCAGGAAGTCCTCGCGCTTCAAGGACGCGAACGCGACCGCGGACGCCGCCACCTGGCCCTTCATGTCGAGCGCGCCGCGGCCCCACACCTCGCCGTCGACGAGGTCCCCGGACCATGGGTCGCGCTCCCACTCACCCGGATCGGCGAGGACGGTGTCCGTGTGGGAGAGGAACGCGAGGCTCGGCCCGTCGCCGCCTGCCAGCCGGGCGACGACGTTGGCGCGCCCGGGCTCCCGTGCGATCAGCTCGCATTCGATCCCGTTCCGGGCGAAGTAGCCGCGGAGCGCCTCTGCGGCCCGCGTCTCGTTGCCGGGCGGATTGACCGTGTCGAGGCGGAGGAGCTCCTGCAGGAGCGCCGTGACCTCGTCGAGGAACGGCACTAGGACGAGGCCTTGGAGAGCGCGGTCAGCTCGTTCCGAACCTCCCACAGCTCCGGGAACGAGACCTTCGTAACGAGGCGGCCGAGGAGCTCGACCGGCGTGCCCTGCGTGCCGACCACCTTGTCCCCGATCACGCGCGCGACCACCTGGTAGTGGCGCATCCGCCAGAGCTGGGCCTGCTCGTCGAGCTCGAGCAGCGCCTCCGCGAGCTGGTACAGCTCCTCGTGCTCGCGCCCCTGCACGTAGACGTCCGCCACGCTCAGACCGGCGGCGCGGCGTGCTGCGTGGAACGCCTGGCCGAGCCGCGGGAGGACGCGGCGGAGCTCTGTCCACCCCGGCGAGTCGAAGCCCGAGCCGTGCCCGAGCACCTTGCGGATCTCCTGGTACTCCCACGGCGACATGTGCTCCAGCATCTCGAGCTGCGGGGTGAGGAAGCGGATGCAGAGCGAGGAGCGCTG
This sequence comes from Gaiellaceae bacterium, assembly GCA_035702645.1. GTDB lineage: Bacteria > Actinomycetota > Thermoleophilia > Gaiellales > Gaiellaceae > GMQP-bins7. The sequence continues at coordinate 5,465 of DASSQE010000055.1, read as the reverse complement.
GAGAAGCCGCCGCGCGCTCCGCAGGTCGCCCTCCTCGATCAGACGCGCGGCCTCTTCGGCGTCGGCTGTGCAGAGCTTCAGCCAGAGCTCCGAGGTCTGGTGGGTGACCTGGAAGAGAAGCTCGTCACGGTGCACCCACTCGTCGGGCCCCTTCTGCAGCGCGAGGAGATCGTCCGTCCTGAGGTAGCGCTCGTAGTCGGAGCGCGCGTCGCCGTCGAGGACCGGCTGCGAGTAATCCTCGGCCTGGTCGGACACGCCCGGAGCATACTTCGCGCGTGGGGGACCTCTTCACCCAGGCCGCCCGTGAACGGCAGGCCGAGTCGGCGCCGCTCGCCGTCCGACTCCGTCCTCGCATGCTCGACGAGCTCGTCGGCCAGCAGCACGTGCTGGGCGCGGGCTCGGCACTCCGGCTCGCGATCGAGGAGGACCGGGTCCCCTCGATGATCCTCTTCGGGCCGCCGGGAACGGGCAAGACCACGACCGCGCGCATCGTCGCGGAGCGAACCGGCGCGGTCTTCGAGGAGCTGTCGGCCGTGTCCGCGCGGGTCGACGACGTCCGAGCCGTGATCCGCAACGCCGAGGAGCGCCTGGGCGCGAACGGCCTGCGGACGATCCTCTTCATCGACGAGATCCACCGCTTCAACAAGATGCAGCAGGACTCCGTGCTGCACGCGGTCGAGGACGGTCTGGTGACGCTGATCGGCGCAACGACCGAGAACCCGTACTTCGAGGTCAACTCGGCGCTCCTCTCGCGCTGCACGGTCATCGAGCTGCAGGCGCTCTCGGACGAGGAGCTCGGTGTCGTCGTCCGCCGTGGTGCAGCCGAGCTCGACATCGAGGTGACCGACGCGGTGGTGGAGACGATCGCGAGCCGTGCAGGCGGCGACGCGCGTGCGGCGCTCCAGATCCTCGAGCTGGCCCACGACACCGCGCGCGCGGAAGGCGGCGTTCTCGCGGAGAGCCACGTGCTCGACGCCGCCCGCAAGCGACCGCTCCTGTACGACCGCAAGGGCGATCAGCACTACGACTTCGCCTCCGCCTTCATCAAGTCCCTGCGCGGCGGAGACGCCGACGCTGCGGTCTACTACCTCGCCGCGATGCTGGAGGCGGGCGAGGATCCGCGCTTCATCGCTCGCCGCATGGTCATCCTCGCCTCCGAGGACGTCGGGAACGCGGATCCGCGAGCGCTGTCGGTCGCCGTCGCGGCGGCACACGCGCTCGAGCTCGTGGGGCTCCCGGAGGCGCAGCTCAACCTCTCGCAGGCGGCGATCTACCTTGCGCGCGCCCCGAAGTCGAACGCGTCGGCGGTCGCGATCTGGGAGGCACGGAACGACGTGCGCGAGCTCGGGAACGCCCGGCCGCCGGCGATGCTCCGCTCCACGGGACACTCGCGCGCGGCGGAGGAGCGCGGGCACGGCGAGGGCTACGTGTACCCGCACGACGACCCGGCTGGATTCGAGCTCGAGTACCTCCCCGAGGAGCTTCGCGGGCGCCGGTACTATCGCCCCGCCGGTACGGGCGAGGAGGCGGTCGATGGCGGTGACGACAGGTGAGAAGGCCCCTGCGTTCGACCTCGCGGTGACGTACGACGAGCGCGTGTCGCTCTCCGACTTCCTCGGCCGCCGCAATGTCCTCCTCGTCTTCCACCCGTTCGCCTTCACCGCGGTGTGCGAGGAGGAGGCACTCGATCTGCAGGAGAACCTCGACTCGTTCTCCGACGCGGAGACCGACGTCGTGCTCGTGTCCTGCGATCCGTGGCCGGCGCGGCAGGCGTGGAAGAAGCAGATCGGCGCCACGTACACGTTCGCCTCCGACTTCTGGCCGCACGGCGCCGTCTCGAAGGCGTACGGCGTGTTCGACGAGGATCACGGCTCGCCGTATCGCGGGACCTTCCTGATCGACAAGGCGGGGACCGTGATCTGGTCCCTCGTCAAGGTCTCGGGCGAGCGGCGTACCGAGATGGTCCCCGAGTCGCTCGAGATGCTGCACGAGCAGGAGTGAGGCTCGCGCTCCACGCGTGGGGCGAGGAGGGCGCTCCTCGTGTCGTCTGCCTGCACGGCGTGACGAGCCACGGGCGCCACTTCGAGAATCTGGCTGCAGCGCTCGACGGGTTCCACGTCCTCGCGCCCGATCTCCTCGGGCACGGCGCGTCGCCGTACGAGCCTCCGTGGGACATCCACGCGCACGTCGACGCAATCGTCGACACCGTCGGCGCGAAACCCGCCATGCTCGTCGGCCACTCGTTCGGCGGCCGCCTCGCGTTCGAGATCACCGCACGCGCGCCGAAGCTCGTGCCGCGGCTGGTTCTCCTCGACCCGGCGATCCTGCTGCCGCCGCACGTGGCTCTCGCTGCTGCCGAAAACGCGCGGAACGAGCGCGCGTACGTCTCCTTCGACGAGGCGATCACACGGCGCTACGACGAGAGCCAGCTCCACTCGGCGCCGCGAGAGCTGCTCGTGGACGAGCTCCGGCACCACCTCGTGCTGAGCGACGACGGGCTCTATCGCTACCGCTACTGCCAGTCTGCGGTCGTCGCCGCGTACGGCGAGATGTCGTCGGCGCCCCCGTCGTTCGAGCAGGCGCGCGTGCAAACGCTCCTCGTGCTCGGAGAGCAGTCGTACCTCCCGTACGACCACCTCCTCGACGCGCACCGGGAGGCGCTCGGCGACCTGCTCGAGGTGGCCGTGGTTCCGGGCGGGCACTCGGTGCTGTGGGATGCGCTCGAGGAGACGGGCGCAGTGGTGCGCGAGTTCTTGTCGCGCTAGCCGCAGATCTCGGCGGCAACGGCGGCATAGATCTCGACGCAGCGTTCGAGATCCTCGAGGTCGACCCACTCCACCTCCGCGTGCAGTCCCTCTCCCCGCGGGCCGAAGAGCACGGTCGGGATGCCCGCCGTCGCGAGGAGCGCCGAATCTGCCCAGAAGGGGACGCCCACGACGCTCGGCGGAGCGTCGAGCACCGCGGCGGCGCTGCGGCGAACGACCGCGACGAGCCCGGCGTCGCTGGGGGTCTCGAACGGCTCCCGAGAGGCGACGACCCGAACGTCGCCGGCGAAGTCGCCGTCGGCTCTCGCGGCTGCTTCCAGGATCTCCCGGATCTCGCCCACGGCGAGCTCGACGCTCTCTCCGGGGATCGTGCGCCGTTCCGCCTGGAGCACGCAGCGAGCGGGATAGCTCGAGTACTCCTGACCGCCCTCGATCAGCGACGCGTGCACACTGCCGGTTCCGAGAAGCGGGTGCGACGGATTCGCGCGCAGGCGCCGGTCGAGCTTCTCGATTCCGACCAGGACGCGTCCCATCTTCGCGATCGCGTCGATGCCGAGCTGCGGCCGCGATCCATGCGCCGCGCGGCCGATCGTCTCGATCTCGAAGCTGACGAAGCCGCGATGCGCGATCGCGAGCTCCATGCCGGTGGGCTCGGTCACGATCGCGGCATCCGCACGCAGGCTCGCCGCGACCGCCTCCGTCCCCACGCTCGCGAACTCCTCGTCCGACACGGCGGTGAGGACGACGTCGCCGCGCAACGCCAGTCCGGCGGCGCGGGCGGTCGCGAGCATGCACGCCGCGAGACTCCCCTTCATGTCGCAGACCCCGCGCCCGTAGAGCCGACCTCCCTCGAGCCGTGCCTTGAACGGATCGGTCATCCCGGCCACCCCGACCGTGTCCATGTGCGCATTCAGCATCAGCGAGCGACCGTCGCCGCTTCCGCGAGCGACTGCGATCACGTTCGGTCTTCCGACGGCGGGCTCGGTGATCGTCGTCTCGAGGCCTGCCCGCTCGCACCACTCGGCGACGAATCGAGCGATCGCAGCCTCACCCGAGCCGCCGGCGCCGACGTCCGGGTTGATCGACTCGATGGCGACGAGCCGAGCCGTCAGCTCGACGACATCGCTCACGCGCTATGCGGTCGCGTATTCGTCGGCGATCGCGAGCGCCTCGTCGAGCACGGCGATGCCCTCGTCCACCTCGTCGCGGGTGATCGTGAGCGGCGGGACGACCATGACCACGTTCCAGTGCGTCATCAGGTAGAGGCCTCGCTCGAGCGCCGCCTTCGCCAGCCGCGCGACGGGAGCAGCCGCCTCGCCGGACGCGTTGTACGGCACGAGCATCTCGCGCGTCTCGCGATTCTTCACGAGCTCGATCCCCCAGAAGCAGCCGAGCCCGCGTACCTCGCCGATCGACGGGTGGCGCGCTTCCAGCTCGCGCAAGCGTTCGCCGATGTAGCCGCCGACGCCGGCTGCGTTCTCTACGACCTCCTCCTCGCGAAAGGCCTCGATCGAAGCGACGGCCGACGCGCACGCGAGCGGGTGGCCCGCGTACGTCAGCCCGCCGGGGAAGAAGCGTGTCCGCACCCACTCGGCGAGCGGCTTGCGGATGATCATCGCTCCGAGCGGCACGTAACCGGAGTTGATCCCCTTCGCGACCGTGAGGATGTCCGGGACGACGTCCCAGTTCTCGCACGCGAACCAGCGGCCGGTGCGGCCGAACCCGGCCATGACCTCGTCGAGGATCAAGAGGATCCCGTGTCGGTCGCAGACCTCGCGGATCGCCTGCAGGTAGCCGTCCGGCGGAGGGATGACGCCGTTCGTCCCCGTGACGGTCTCGAGGATCACCGCCGCGACCGTCTGCGGCCCCTCGTACTCGAGGATCTCTTCCAGATGGGGCGCGCCCGTGCAGACGGGGCACGGGTCGGGATGGCCTGCCGGACAGCGGTACGTGAACGGGTCGAGCATGCGCACGACTCCCGACATGGCGGGCTCGGTCGGCCAGCGGCGCGGGTCGCCCGTGAGCGAGATCGCCCCGTGCGTGGCGCCGTGGTACGAGCGGTAGCGAGCGATGATCTTGTGGCGGCCCGTATACAGCCTCGCGAGCTTGATCGCGTTCTCGTTCGCCTCGGCTCCCGCGTTCGTGAAGAACGACATCGTCAGATCGCCGGGCGTCACCTCGGCGAGGAGCCGGCCGAGCTGCGAGCGCGACTCGTTCGCCATCGGCGGCCCGATCGTGCAGAGCTTGTCCGCCTGCTCCTTGATCGCCGCGACGATCTTCGGGTGCTGGTGCCCGATGTTGACGTTGACGAGCTGCGACGCGAAGTCGAGGTAGCGCGTGCCGTCGTGGTCCCAGAAGTAGCGCCCCTCGGCGCCGGCGACGGCGATCGGGTTGATCGCATCCTGCGTCGACCACGAGTAGAGGACGAACTCCTTCGCGTCCTCGACGATCTGCGCGCCGAGGTTGGGATCGGTCTCGACTACTGCCATCTCGTGCTCCTTCGCTCGCCTGCGCCGGCTTCGGCCCGATCGTAGCGCCGTGCCCCGCACAGGCGGGCGAGGTGACGTCGCGTCAGGAGGTCACGTGCGCGGTGGGCGCCGAGCTAGGGGGAAGAAGCCCGGCGCACCTCCGCGCAGCTTGTTCCGCAAGGCAGGAATCCGCCGAGCGGATTCCTGCCGCGGGATCCTGAAGCGCGACTGC
>DASSQE010000054.1:0-10023 GCA_035702645.1 Gaiellaceae bacterium | reverse complement strand
GGGACGCGCGCCGCTACGCACGGTTTCAGAACGACACCGACCGGCTCGCGAGCCGGATCCCAACGCGGGCGGCGAACGCCTCGCTCGTCCAGCGCCTGAACCAGGCCTCGCACGCGTTCCCGCCTATCGGGTTCTGGCTCGTCCTCGGGGCGCTCGCGATCGCAGTGCGTCGTCCCGCGCGATCGCTGGTCGCGATCGCTCTGTCCGTCGCGGCGCTCGTGGTGATCGTCTCGACCTCGCTCATCGCCTTCGCGGTCGCGGAGTACGCGGCGCCCGTGAGCCCGGCGTTCCTCCTCCTCACCTCCGCCGGCCTCCTCGGCGCCGATCCGCGCGGGCGGTTCGGCATTCCGTGGGGACGACGCGCGCAATGAGGGGTCGGCGGATGCGCGGGGCGTAAGCCCGTCAACCGCCGTGCGGTCGGCTCGGCGGCGATAGGGGTGCGCTCGAGCGAGGTCGTTACGCTTCGCCGCGCGTGAAGGTGGCCATGACGCTCGTGGTTCGTGACGAGGCGGACATCCTCGATGCCCACCTCGCCTTCCATCTGAATGCGGGCGTGGACGTGGTCCTCGCGGTCGATCACGGCTCGACCGACGGGACGAGCGAGATCCTCGAACGCCACGCGCGCGAAGGTCACGCACGAGTGGTCCGAGAGGAAGGGCGACAGCAGCAGCAGGGGGAGTGGGTCACACGCCTCGCGCGTCGGGCCGCGGTCGAGGAGCGTGCCGACTGGGTGCTCTTGAGCGACGCGGACGAGTTCTGGTGGCCACGCGGCGGCTCGTTGAAAGAGGTCCTTGCCGCCGTTCCGGCGGAATACGGCGCCGTCTATGCACCGTCGAGGACGTTCCTTCCGCGTCCCGACGACGGACGGTTCTTCGCAGAGCGGATGACCGTGCGGCTCGCCGGCTCGGCGCCGATCAACGACCCCGCGACCCCGTTTCGACCGGTGTCGAAGGTCGTGGTGCGAGCGAATCCGGACCTAAGAGTCCTTCCCGGGAATCACGCGGTCGAGGGAGTGCCGCCGAATCCTCGAGAGGCATGGCATCCGATCGAGATCTTCCACTTCCCGCTCCGCTCGTCCGAGCAGTCGGCTGCGAAGTACGAGAAGACGCTCACCGGCTGGTCGTTCAACCCGCGCGGCGATCTCGTGCGCGCGAGTCGAGGGTCGTCGGGGGCGGGGCAGCTGTCGGTGTACGAGCGTGTCGTAGTCGACGACGATGCGCTCGCTTCTGGGCTTGCCGCCGGATCGCTCGCGGAGGACGTTCGGCTCCGCGACGCGCTCAGGTCGCTCGCCGGGGTGCCGGAGCTTCCAGCGCGACCAGCCCGGTTCTCCGTGCCCTCCGACGGAGCCCCTCGACTCCTGTCACCACCCCCAACGACGAGTGAGGACGTGCTCTACGCGATCGAGCTCGCAGTCCTCCGGGAGGCGGACACCGTTCGCGCACAGCGGGCGGTCGACGGGATCGAGGAGCGGCTACGCGCGCTCGAGACGCGGGCCGGACGAAACGAGTGAAGAGAGGTGCGCTGACCTTCCATCAGGGACGGGCGCCCTCCGAAGCATCGGCGCGCTGTGCTCCTCGTGCGATCCAGACGGGGCCGTCGATCTCGAGCTCGAGGCCGTGCTCGCGGACGAACCTGTCGACACTCCGGACGACCCCGTCGCACCCCGGAGCGTAGTCGTCGCCGAAGAGAACGCCGTCCTCGGTCAGGAGCGGGTGGTAGCTCGTGAGGTCGGTCGCGACGTCCAGCTCCGAGTGGCCCCCGTCGATGTACACGAGGTCTGCGCGTACGCCCAGCTCTCGGAGGACGGTCGCCGCTCCGACCGAGGCCATCGGGAGCGGGAAGACGTCGGTCGCGTCGGACGCGACCAGGTTGTAGACGAACTGCCGGAAGAGGTCGGGGTAGCCCCCGGTCAGCCGCAGTCGCGCGCGATCCTTCGCGCCGAGCCATTGCTCGGCCGAGCCGAGCCAGGTGTCCACGCAGATGAACTGACAGTCGAGCCCGAGCTCCCGTGCAATGCCGTGCATGCGCACGAGCGAGGCGCCCTTCCAGGTCCCCACCTCCACGACCACCTCGGGCCTGACCTCGGCGAGCAAACGGCCGAAGACAGGCCGGTCGGCGCCCCAACCCTGGAGGTCGAGCGTGAAGCCGGAGAGGTCGAGGTCGGAGTAGTCCCGCTCGACTCCGATCGAGGCAAAGAGTGGCGCGAGGTCGATCGGCCATCGTACTCCCGCGTGTCCGCCGGCGACTCGCTCTAGCCTTCTGCCGCGATGAAGCTGGTCCAGACGCTCCAGGTCCGCGACGAGGCCGACGTCGTCGGCTCGCAGATCGCGTACCACCTCAACGCGGGCGTGGACTTCGTGATCGCGTTCGACCACGATTCGCAGGACGGCACGACGGACATCCTCGAGTCGTTCGCCCGGGACGGGTACCTCAGGCGGCTGAGCGGGACCGGGGAGATACGTGAAGGCACGTGGCGAACGCAGATGGCCCGGCTGGCGGCTGTCGAGCACGGCGCGGACTGGGTGTTCCACACCGACGCGGACGAGTTCTGGATGCCGACGACGGCAACCCTGCGCGAGTCGTTCGAGGCCGTGCCGACGGAGTACGGCATCGTGTGGGCGTTGACTCGGCACTTCCCGCCGAGGCCGGGCGACGACGGTCCCTTCAGCGAACGGATGACGGTCCGGATCTCGCTGGCGGCTGCTCTGAACGACCCGACGAGCCCGTACCGGCCGCACGCGAAGGTGGGCCACCGCGCCGATCCCGAAGTGATCGTCCGCTACGGGGGGCACACGGCGGTCTCAGCGAGCCTCCGCGGTCTCTCGGGCTGGTACGTGGCCGAGGTGTTCCACTTCCCGAACCGGACCCTGGCGCAGTACGAGCGGAAGGGCTCGCGGGGCGCGCGAGCGCGTGGCTACACGCCGCTCGGCCAGTACGTCCGCGTGTCGCAGGCGCTCGAGTCGGGCACGCTCGACGAGCGTTACCGCACGCTGATGGTCGACGACCAGACGCTCTCCCGCGGGGTAGCCGAGGGCTCTCTGGTGGTCGACATGCGGCTGCGTGACGCGCTCCGCGAGCTCGACGGTGGCCAGCGTGATCCGACTATGAGGGAGGAGCGCAGGCGCCTGGACGAGGGGCTGATCGCGGAGAGTGCGGCGCTCCGCGAGGCGAACGTCGTGCGGCTCACTCGCGATCTCGACGAGCTGGAACGGCGGGCGCAGTCCCTCTAGACCGTTCGGGCGGGTGGGTTAGGCTCGGCGGGATGAGGATCGTGTCGATCGTCGGGGCGGGAGACGACGCGGCGCTCCTCGACGCGCACCTCGCGTTTCATCTCAACGCCGGCGTCGATCTCGTCCTCGCGATCGACGGGGGCGACGACGCGACTGGGGAGATCCTCGCGGCGTACGAACGGGACGGCGTGGTCCGGCGGATGTCGACGGGAGCGCATGGCAGCAGCGACGTCCGGTCGGAGCTCGCGCGACGTGCCGTGGCAGAGCACGACGCGGAGTGGGTGCTGTCGAGCGACGCCGACGAGTTCTGGTGGCCGCGCGGCGAGAGCCTGAAGGACGTGCTGGCCGCGATCCCCGCCCGCTACGGGGTCGTGCAGGCGCTCGTCCGGGTGTTCCCACCCCGCCCGGGTGACGGGGCGTTCGAAGAGCGGATGACGGTTCGCCCCACGCTCCTCGAGCAGCCCTCCGCTCCGGAGTCGCTCACGTCGACCCTGCGTCCGGTGTACCGCGCCGGCCCGGCTCTCGTGATCGATCCCGGCGACCCGACCGAGGGCGGGCGTCGCGTGCCGTTGCGAGCCTGGTACCCGATCGAGGTGCTGCGCTTCCCCTTCAGGAGCCCGGAGCAGGCGGAGCGCTTCTGCGCCCGAGGGGAGCGTCCCCGGTCGGAGCTCGAGGCAGCCGCCCTCGAGGCGCACCGAGAGGGTCATCTCGCGGAGTGGTACGCGGAGCAGTCGGCGGCGAGCGGCTCGCTCGTCTCGGACGTGCGACTGCGAGATGCGCTGCGCACGCTCCGGCGTCCGGACGGAACCTCGTCGACGAGCGTCTACGCGCTTCCCGCGGAGGATGACGCAGGGTTGGTGCTGCGGCCGCCGACGATCGTGGACGACGCCGCGTACGCGGGGGAGTGCGCCGCGGTCGGAGAGGTCGACCTGGTCGCGCTCGACCGGCACATTCGCGACCTCGAGGCCCGCATCGGCCAGCTGGAGGCCCGCTTCTGGCCGCGCGTGCTGCGAAAGCTCACCAGGCTTACACGGCGCTAACGACTGGCGGATGCCTTCACGCCCGACCGCTAGCATCGGGCGGGTGACGGAGACGGAAGTTCCCGTCCGCGAGGCCACGGGCGCAGCGCTCGACGTGCCGCCCGAGGCACCGGGGTCCGCGAGGGTGACGGTCATCAAGCCGGCGCCGCGCTGGCCGCATCTCGATCTCAGGGAGCTCTGGCACTTCCGCGAGCTCGCGCTGCATCTCGCGTGGCGGGACGTCGCGGTTCGCTACAAGCAGACGGCGATCGGCGTCGCCTGGGCGATCCTGCAGCCGTTCCTGACGATGGTGGTCTTCACGATCGTCTTCGGCAAGTTCGGGAACTTCCCCACGAACGGCGTCCCCTACCCGATCTTCAGCTACTCGGCGCTGCTCCCGTGGACGTACTTCGCTTCGTCGATGGCGCTCGCGAGCGCGAGTGTGGTCACGAACAAGGCGCTCGTGACGAAGGTCTACTTCCCGCGGGTGCTGCTGCCGCTCGAGGGAGTCGCGGTGCCGGTCGTGGACTTCGCCTTCGCGTTCACCGTCCTCATCGGGATGATGGCCTGGTTCTCCGCCTGGCCGACCGCCGCCATCGTGCTCGCTCCCGGCTTTCTGGCGATAGCGCTCGTGACGGCGCTCGGTGTGGGCCTCTTCTTCTCAGCCCTCAACGTCCGGTACCGGGACGTCCCCTACATCATCCCGTTCCTGACGACGGTCTGGATGTACTTCTCCGGCGTTGTGTTTGCCGTCGAGAAGCTCGCGAGCTGGCAGCAGTGGATCCTGTCGCTCAATCCTCTGACGGCGGCGATCGCCGGCTTCCAGTGGGGTGTCGTCGGAACGGATCCTCCGCAGCTCGGCCACGTGCTCGTCAGCGTTGCCTCGATGGCGGTCATCTTCGTCGTCGGGCTCTGGTACTTCCGCGGCTCCGAGCCGCGTTTCGCGGACACGATGTGATGGCGCACTCGATCGAAGTCGAACGGGTCTCGAAGAAGTACCGTCTCGGGCAGTTCCAGGGCGCCTACGGCACTCTCCGGGACACGATCGCGGCCGGTGTCCATCGAATCGCCCACCGCGAGTCCGGGCCGCACTACGAGGAGCTCTGGGCGCTCCGTGACGTCTCGTTCCACCTGTCGGAGGGCGGCGTCCTCGGGGTGATCGGACGGAACGGCGCCGGAAAGTCGACCTTGCTCAAGATCCTCACCCGGATCACGACGCCGACGGAGGGGTTTGCCACGATTCGCGGGCGCGTCGGGAGCCTGCTCGAGGTCGGGACGGGCTTCCATCCCGAGCTCACGGGCCGTCAGAACGTGTACCTGAACGGCTCGGTGCTGGGGATGAAGCGCCGCGAGATCAACCGCAAGTTCGCCGAGATCGTGGAGTTCTCAGGCGTCGAGCAGTTCATCGACACGCCCGTCAAGCGGTACTCGAGCGGGATGTCCGTTCGCCTGGCGTTCGCCGTGGCCGCGTACCTCGAGCCCGAGGTGCTGCTCGTGGACGAGGTGCTCGCGGTCGGCGACGCCGAGTTCCAGCGGCGCTGCCTCGGGCGGATGGAGGACCTGAGCAGCTCCGGTCGCACCGTCATCTTCGTCTCCCACCAGATGCAATCCGTCTCGCAACTCTGCGATCGCGCGATCTGGCTCGACAAGGGCCGTGTCGTCGACGACGGCGGAAGCTCCGAGATCGTCGCCAGGTACCTCCAGTCCGGATTCGGCGGGACCGGATCGAGCCGCGAGTGGCCGGATCTCGACGAGGCGCCCGGCGACGGCCTGGTGCGGCTCCGCTCAGTCCGCGTCGTGCAGGACGACGAGGAGACTGCCGCCGTCGACGTCCGCCGGCCCGTCGGCATCGAGATCGGCTTCACCGTGCTCGGGCGCGGGGTGCCTGTCTTTCCGAAGCTCAAGCTGATCGATCAGCGCGGCGACGTCGCATTCAATGCGATGGACACCGATCCCCGGTGGCAGGAGCCGAGCGATCCCGGTGACTACGTGGCGACGGCGTGGATCCCCGGCAACCTGCTGAACGAGGGGCTGATCTCGGTGCAGGTCGGCATCTGCTCGTACGGGACGCTCAAGCTGCATCCGCACGCAGGCCTCAACGACGCGGTGTCCTTCCACGTCCAGGACCCGGGAGAGGGCGACTCGGCACGCGCGCTCTTCACGGGGCAGTGGAAGGGCGTCGTCCGGCCGCTGCTCGACTGGACGACCGAGGAGCGGTAGTGCAGATCGTCGGGAGTGTGCTCGTCCGCAACGAGGACGTGTTCGTCGAGCGTGCGATTCGGAACGTCGCGTCGTTCTGCGACCGCATCCACGTCCTCGACCAGCAGTCCGTGGATCGCACCTCCGACATCCTCCGCAGGCTCGCTTGCGAACTCGACCAGGTGGAGGTCGTCCGCTCGTCCGACGCGCGGGATTCCCACCGCGTGCTCGAGCAGTACGCCGGGACCGAGACCTGGGTCCTCGGTGTCGACGGGGACGAGCTCTTCGACCCCGGCGCGCTCGAGCGCGTTCGAGCAGACCTCCTCGCAGGCGCGCATACAGACGTCTTCCGGCTGAAGGGACACGTGCTCAACTGCATTGAGCTGAAGAGCGAGGACGACGGCTGGAACGCCTCCGGCTACATGGCGCCCCCATCGAGGCCGGTCACGAAGTTGTTCAACATGGCCGTCGTCGCCTCCTGGACGGGATGCCCCGAGCGGCTGCACGCCGGATCGATCGAGTTCCGGGACGGGTTCGATTGGGACTCGATTCGCTACCTGGACCAGGGGACGACCTGGGAGTCGGACCCGCTGCGGCTCCTGCACGTCTGCTTCGTGCGCAGGTCGAGCAGCGACGGCCTCGATCCCGACGGAGGCCGCGTGAGCATGTGGGAGACCGGCGCATTCCGGCGGGGGCCGCTGGGACTTCCGTTCCGGCTCCGCTACCGCCGGCACATGGATCCGCGCCTCAAGGAGTACCGCCGAACCGGCCGCAACTGGAAGCAGGAGTGGTACCGGCGCGGAGAACGCACGACCGTCGACGCGTCACCGTTCCTGGCACAGGCGTGAGACCGGCGATCAGCGTCGTCGTCAGCACGTACGAGTGGCCGGAGGCACTCGACGCGGTGCTCGGAGCACTCGCCGAGCAGACCGAGCGGCCCTTCGAGGTGATCATCGCCGACGACGGCTCCGGGCCGGCGACGGCGGCCGTCGTCGAGCGCTGGGGCACCGTGCCCGACCTTCGGATCAAGCACGTCTGGCAGCCGAAGAACGGGTGGCGAAAGAGCCGCATCCTCAATCTCGGCGCGCTCGAGGCGGAAGGCGACTACCTGCTCTTTCTTGACGGGGACAGTCTCCCGCGGCGGCGCATGCTCGAAGCGACCCGGAAGGGCGCTCTTGCGAACTGGTTTCTCGCGAGCAAGCGGGTGCATCTGAGCCCCGGGTTCACGAAGCGCGTGCTCGCGGGCGAGATTCGGCCCTCGAGGTGGCCGGCGCCGCTCTGGCTCCTCCGCGCTCCGCGTGAGCTCCTGACGACCGACCGCGAGGTCGCCCGAGTCGGCCTGGTCCTCCCAGTGCGTGACCGGCGGCGCCCGTGGCGCCCGCAGTCGCAGGACTTCCAGGCGATCCTTGGCGCCTACGGCTTCTACTTCGGCGTTTGGCGCGAGAGCTTCGAGCGGGTGAACGGCTTCGACATGCGCTTCACCGGCTGGGGCGGCGAGGACGAGGACATCGCAGCGCGTCTTCGGCACGCCGGTGTTCGCTGCGGGTGGCCCGGGGCGAGCGCGACGATGCTTCACCTCTGGCACCCGCCGATGAGAGGCACCTCGCCCTCGAACTCACCGCTGATCCACGAGACGACGGCGGCAGGGCGAGTGGAGGCGATCGACGGGTTACGCGAGCTTCGAGGCGAGCTCGCGCGGAGTCAGCTGAGCGCGTAGCGCGTCGGCTCGTCGAGCTCGTCGAGCGATCCGGTGAAGCGGTAGCTCCGCTCGGTCAGGGACGCGAGCGATGCGGGTGAGGAGTACGTGACGGTCGCGAGCACGCGCGGTTTCGTCCACGACAGGCCGCCGCGGTGGAAGCCGCTCGTGTCGCAGAAGATCAGCGTGCCCTTCGAGGCCACGAACGTCTGCACCGAGGCGTCGGGGATCCGGTCCGCGAACTCTTCCTGCGTGGGGTAGTTCTCTCCGAGCGGCCGCCAGGGCCAGACGGACGCGTACGGGCCGTCGCCCGCGCTGCCCGGCAGATACTCGAACGGGCCCATGTTCTCGTCCACGTCGACGAGGTAGAGGAAGGCCTTCAGGAGCCGGCGGTCGTTGAAGTCGCGATGCCAGCGCTGGGAGGAGACGCGCTCGGCGCCCTCGGGCTGCGGCACGGAGTACCAGAGGTCGACGTACTCGAGCTTCGTCCAGAGACTGACGTAGCTGTTCGCGACGTCGAGCATTCGCCGCGAGGTGCAGATCCGGAACCACGGGTCCTCGAGCCCGAGATCGACGCCGTAGCTGTGCCTCCGCACGACGAACTCCTTGCCCTGGCGCACGCGCAGCGACGAGCCGTCGCCCGCGAGTCCCGCCTCGGTCTCTCGGACGAACTCGTGCGCCTGCTCCTCGACCGGCGCCCAGTCCGCCGGGTCGGGGAAGAGGTCGCCGAACTGGACGACGGCGAAGCCCTCCCGCCGGAGCGAGTCGACGATCTGCGTCTGGATCTCGTCCAGCTCGGGCGTGTCGTGCGCGAAGCGCCGCCGGCTCGAGCGGTTCGAGAGGACGCGGTCGTGGAGCCGGTAGGTCGCGCGGACGCCGCGTCGTTCGAGCGCGGAGGCGACGTGATTCACCCGCGCCGCGAAGTGTGTCTTCGTCCGGTGCACCACCGCCTACGCTACCCGACCGCCGGGTGCGGTCTCATCTAGCGTTCGGCCGCGTGACCACTCCGGCGACGCGCCCCGCCGCCTTCTTCCTGTACCGGGACTCGGAGCTGCGCCGTGAGGCGCTCTCGAACGGCGCGGCGTCTGGCTCGCGGTACAGTCTGTACGGCCTCGACGAGGCCGGCGCCGCCGGATTCGACGTGCGCCACAACCTGGAGCCGACGTTTCGGCCGGGGCGCGGGTCGCGCGTGGCGGCGAGGGCGCTCAACTCCGGGCTCGAGCTCGGAGGCGGTTACGGCGGAGACTTCGCGTCGGTGCTCGCGTCACGCCGCGCGCTGAATCGCGCGGACGTCGTGTTCTCGACCGTCGACACGCTCGGCATCCCGACGACGCTCTTGAAGCGAGCCGGTCTCGTGCGGCCTCCCATCGTGTATGCAGCCATCGGGCTCCCGGAGCGCCTCGATCAGCTCCGGAGCGGTTCTGCGCGCCGTCTCTTCGAGCGAGCGTACCGTCGCCTGCACACGATCGTCGCGTACGGCCGGGGGGAGGTCGACGCGCTCCGGGCGTGGATCGGGCGGGAGGGGCCGGAGGTGGTCTTCGTCCCGTTCGGCGTGGACACGAGCGCGTTCGCTCCGGAGCCGGGTCGTGCGCCGGAGACCGACGTCGTCTCCGTCGGCGCCGATCCGCGTCGCGACCTCCGGCTCCTCGTGCGACTGGCGCAGGCACACGAGGAGTGGTCGTTCCGGATCGTCTCGACACGCGATCAGAGCGCAACCCTCGCCGTCCGGCCGCGGAACGTCGAGGTCGAGCTCGACGTCCCGCTCGCGAGTGTCCGCGACCGCCTCGCGAGCGCGCGTGTCGTCGTCCTGCCCGTGAAGGAGAACACCTACTCCGGCGCGACGACCGTCCTCTTGCAGGCCATGGCTCTCGGAAAGGCC
>DASSQE010000053.1:0-15430 GCA_035702645.1 Gaiellaceae bacterium | reverse complement strand
GCTCGTGGCCGTCGCGGCTTGCGTCCTCGTCGCGGGGACTGCACGCGGCGCGCCGGCGCAGCGGCCATATTCGTACGACCCGGTGCTCGCGACGATCGCGCAGGAGACGCTATGGCGGGCCGCCGCTCATCACGTCCGCGTCCCGCGTGCCGACGTGCTCTCCGTCGGTGTCCGCTGCTACCGGGGACCAGAGGCGTTCGCCGACACGTTCCGGCGCCGGTTCGGGAAGTCGCCCGGGCACGTGGTCGCGTACTACGCCGGTGGTCGCGACGTGAACATTCGACACGAGATCTGCGTCGACGCGCGGGCGTTCTTCCGCGGTCGCGTCACGGTGACGACGGCCGGTGCGTTCGCGGTCGTTCTCCACGAGTCGCTCCACCGCCAGGGCGTCGTGAACGAGCGGCTGACGACGTGCTACGCCGACGAGTCCGTGCGCTGGGGGATGATCTGGTACGGCTTCGACGCGGCAGACGCGCTCCGCGGGCGGAACCTCGCGTTCCAGTACACACGGCTGTACGCGCCGCGCGGCTATCGCATCGGGAAGCAGAGCTGCCTCCGGCTCGCGAAGCAGAGGAGTTGGCTCGCGTTCGCGAAGTAGCCGGCGCGGTGACGGGTCCGTCAGCTGCGCGCGTTCGCGCTGCCGTGCGTCCGGTCGAGCATGTCGAGCGCCAGCATGTCCGCGTGCTCGAGCGTGAAGTCGAAGACCTGGGCGTTCGAGAGGATTCGATCCCGGTCGCTCGACTTCGGGATGACGACGGCGCCGTGCTGGATCGCCCAGCGGAGCATCACCTGGGCAGGTGTCCGACCCAGTCTGTCGGCGACGCCCCGGATCGTCGGATCGTCTACGCCGCTGCCTCGTGCGAGCGGGCTGTACGCCTCGAGCACGATCCCGCGCTCCGCGCAGTACTCGAGCAGCCCGCGCCGGTACTGGAAGGGGCTGAACTGCACCTGATTGACGGCCGGCGTGCGTGTGCTCGCTCGCCGGAGGCTCTCGAGCTTGTCGACGCCGAAGTTGCTGACGCCGATGTAGCGCGCGAGTCCCTGCTCCTGGAGTTCCTCGAGCTCGCGCCACACGTGCGTGTTCCGGAACGGGACGGGCCAGTGGATGAGGTAGAGGTCGACGTAGTCGAGCCCGAGCCGCTCGAGGCTCTTGGCGAGCTCCCGTGACGATTTCGCATGCACGGGCAAGAGCTTCGTCGTGACGAAGATCTCCTCCCGCTGGATAGCGCTGCGCCGGACCGCGGCGCCGACGCTCTTCTCGTTCCGATACATGGCGGCCGTGTCGATCAGCCGGTAACCGGCCTCGAGCGCCCACTCGACGGCGTGCTCGGTCTCGGCTCCCTCGGACATCTGCCAGACGCCCAGGCCGAGCGTCGGCATCTGGGCTCCGCTCGGAAGCGTTCGCGTCTGATACCCGTCCATCCCGGGCCAGCTTAGGCCTCGGGTGCGTTCGCGCTCCTCGCCCGGTTAAGGTGGGCCGGGAGGATCGATGGCCTTCACGGTACGCCCGGTCGACTACTACTACGTGAACGTCCGCGACGAGCTCGGGGCCGCATACCGCGTGCTCTCGGCGCTGGCTGCCCGCGGCGTGAACCTCCTCGCCTTCACCGCCGTTCCGT
Source organism: Gaiellaceae bacterium (assembly GCA_035702645.1). GTDB lineage: Bacteria > Actinomycetota > Thermoleophilia > Gaiellales > Gaiellaceae > GMQP-bins7. Next base: position 13,811 of record DASSQE010000053.1, on the reverse strand, counting down.
CCGGGCCGAGCATGGCGCAGTTCGCCGTCTTTCCCGAGGACGCGAACAAGCTCGTCGCCGAAGCCCGTGGCGCGCAGATCCCGCTCGAAGGGCCGCATCACGCGCTGCTCGTGCAGGGCGACGACGAGCTCGGTGCCTTCGCGCGCGTCCACGAGCAGCTGTTCGAGGCGGGAATCGACATCTATGCCTCCTCCGGCGTGACCGACGCCCGCAATGCGTTCGGCTACGTCGTGTACGTGCGGGAGGACCAGTTCGAGCGCGCAAACGCAGCGCTCGGGCTCTGACCGGCCCGGCGCGACTCTTCGTCTCTTCTTAGGCCCGGCTCAGCCGCGCTTCAGCTTCGAGGCGCATGGTGGTTGTGCGCTCCACGGCGGGCGTGGACGTCACAGGAGAAAGGAGGTGGAGGTCCGATGGACAGCGCGAGCTTCGTATCGCCGGCACCCTGATCGGCACAGCGGTTTGCTCGGCGCCGCGAGACGCCGATGACTCCGGAGGCAAGGGCTCACCTCGACGTACGCGGGGTGGGCCCTTCGACGTCGTAAGCGCGCGCCGCTCGGAGGCTGATACTGGAAGAGCATGCGTCTCGCGCTCGACGGCTCGCTCAGGCTCTCCCCATCGGACCTCGCGAACTACCTCGCCTGCCCGCACCTGACCCAGCTCGACGTCCGCGTCCAGCGCGGCGAGCTCGAGCGGCCGCACCGCGAGAGCGCGCAGGCTGATCTCATCCGGCGCAAGGGCGAGGAGCACGAAGCCGCCTTCCTCGCACGGCTCGGGAACGCAGGACACGAAGTCGTTCAGATCGTCGAGGGTGACGAGCTCGACTTCGAGGAAGCGGCCCGGCGTACGGAGGAAGCGCTCCGCGACGGCGCCGAGATCGTCTACCAGGGCGTGCTCGCCTCGGGCGGCTGGCGGGGGATCGCCGACTTCCTCGTCCGCCTCGACAGACCCTCCCACCTCGGCCCGTTCTCGTACGAGGCGTGGGACACGAAGCTCGCGCGCTCCCATGCGAAGCCGGCGCACGTCCTCCAGCTCACCTTCTACTCGCACGAGATCGAGCGCATCCAGGGTGTGCTGCCCGAGCGGATGAAGGTGGTCCTCGGCTCGGGGCTCGAGGAGGACTTCCGGCCTGCCGACTTCGCCGCCTTCTACCGGCGGGCGCGATCGTGTCTGACCGAGGCGGTCGCAACCGGTCCGGATCCGTATCCGTACCCCGTCGACCACTGCGGGATCTGCGACTTCCTGGAGCTCTGTGACGCGCAGTGGGACGCCGACGACCACCTCGTCCGCGTGGCGAGCATCCGCCGCGACCAGATCGAGCGGCTCGGGCTGGCCGGGATCCGGACGCTCGAGGCGCTCGGCGACAGCCCGCCGGGCACCGTCGTGTCACGCATGGCGCCCGAGACGTTCGAGGTGCTCAGGCACCAGGCGTCGCTCCAGCTCGACGCACGGCGCACGCGCATTCATCACTACGACCTCCTTCCTCCGATCGAGAAACGAGGTCTCGAGCTGCTGCCTCCGCCCTCGCCGGGCGACCTGTTCTACGACATCGAGGGAGACCCGTTCTTCGAGCCCGGCCGCGGGCTCGAGTACCTGCACGGCATCACCGACGCGGAGCGCCGGTTCACCGCCATCTGGGCGCACGATCGCGACGAGGAAGCGCGGGCGATCGGGGAGGTCGTCAGTCGCTTCCGCGAGCGCCTGGCAGAGCACCCGGACATGCACGTCTACCACTACGCGCCGTACGAGGTCTCGGCGCTCAAGCGCCTCACGGCCGAGCACGGGATCCTCGAGGACGAGCTGGACGAGCTTCTTCGGCGCGAGACCTTCGTCGACCTCTATCGCGTCACGCGCCAGGCGATCCGGATCTCGTACCCGAGCTACTCGATCAAGAAGGTGCGCGAGTTCTTCATGGACGCGGGCGACGAGCTCGAAGGTGGGGGAGACGCGATCGTGGAGTACGAGCGCTGGATCGAGGAGCGCGATCCGGCGATCCTCGAGGCGATCCAGCGCTACAACGAGGAGGACTGCCTCTCGAACCTGCTGCTCCGCGACTGGCTGCTCGAGCGCCGCGCGGAGGCGGAGTCGCAGTACGGCGTCGCGATCCCGTGGCGCGGCGAGCCGGAGCCGCGCGAGCCGGCGGTGGAGGCGACCGCCGTCGCGGCGGCGCGGGCGAAGCTCAGGCGCTCGCTCCTCGCGACCGGTGACGGGACCCAGGCGCTCGTCGGCGAGCTGCTCGAGTACCACCGGCGCGAGGCTCGTCCGGTGTGGTGGTGGTTCTTCGAGCGCTGCGCGATGACCAATGAGCAGCTCGTCGAGGACTCGGAGTCGATCGGCTCTCTCACGGCGGACGGCGGCGAGCCGGAGCGGGCCGCCAAGTCGCTCGTCCATGATCTCCGCTTTCCCGTCCAGCAGCACAAGCTCGATCCCGGAGACCAGGTCTACGACCCGCTCACGATGGCGAGTGCGGGGCATCTCGTTTCAGTGGATTCCGTCGCAGGGACTCTTCGGCTCCAGCGCGGCCCGAAGCTCGCGGAGGTGCAGCTGCCGACGGGCCTCATCCCGGGCGGCGCCTGGACGACCAAGGACCAGCAGGCCGCGCTCGTCCGGGTCGGCGAGTCGCTCCTCGCCGGCGACGGCCGCTACCCGCACCTCGAGAAGCTCCTGAGGCGCGAGCCGCCTCTCGAGGGAAAGCGGGTCCAGTGCGAGACGCTCGAAGAGATGGGGCGGCTGATCGACGAGGTCGAGGGCTCGTACCTCTTCGTCCAGGGCCCGCCCGGCTCGGGGAAGACATGGACCGGCGCACGGCTCATCACCCACCTCATCTCACGCGGCAAGCGGGTCGCGATCGCCTCGCAGAGCCACAAGGCCATCCACAAGCTCCTGGCCGAGGTCGAGAAGGACGCGCTCGAGACCGGCGTCCCGGTCCGCGGGCTGAAGAAGGCGAGCGCGGGAAACGACGAGTCCCACTATGACGGCGCAGGCTTGATCGAAAACACGGAGGAAGCCGACGACTTCGCCGATGCGGATCACGACCTCTTCGCAGGGACGAGCTGGCTCCTGACTCGCTCCGAGCTCGACGGGACACTCGACTACCTGTTCGTCGACGAGGCCGGGCAGACCTCGCTCGCCGACGCGGCGGCGCTCGGCACCTGCGCGCGCACGCTCGTCCTGCTCGGCGACCCGGTCCAGCTCGCGCAGGTGACGCAGGGCGTCCACCCCGAGGGGGCGGGCGCGTCCGTGCTCTCGCACCTGCTACGCGAGCGCGCGACGGTCGCCGAGGACATGGGCCTCTTCCTCGCGCACTCGCACCGCATGCACCCGGACGTGTGCCGCTTCGTCTCGTCGGCGTTCTACGAGGACAGGCTCCGATCCGCGCCGGGGTGCGAGGCGCAGGGAAGCTCGTTCGGGACTGGGCTCCGCTGGGTCCCCGTCGCGCACACGGGCAACTCCACGTCCTCCGAGGAGGAGGCGACCGCGATCCGCGCGGAGATCGAGCGTCTCCTCAGCGGGACCTGGACCGACGCGAAGGGCGTCACGCGGCCGATCACGCCGGCCGACGTCATGGTCGTCTCTCCCTTCAACGCGCAGGTGAAGCTCCTGGTGGAACGGCTGCAGGCCGGAATCGCCGTCGGAACGGTGGACAAGTTCCAGGGGCAGGAGGCGCCGATCGTCTTCTTCTCCATGGCCGCGTCGAGCGGTGCGGACGCACCGCGCGGGATCGACTTCCTCCTCTCGCGCAACCGACTGAACGTCGCCATCTCGCGTGCGCAGTGCCTCGCGTACCTCGCCTGCTCGCCGGAGCTGCTCGACGTCGACTGCCGGACGGTCGAGCACATGCGGCTCGCGAACGCCCTCTGCCGCCTCGTCGAGCTGGCCAAGCGGGTCTAGGCGGCCTGGAGCGCGGTCAGCGCGGCGACTCCGGCCGCGATCGCGACCACGCCCACCGTCTGTGGACCACCGAGCCGCTCGTGGAAGAGGAGGTACGCGGCGATCGCCGCGACGGCGCCGAACTGCGAAGCCAGCACGGCGCTCACGGCGATCCCGTGGCGCGCGCCGAGCGCGTACGACGACACGCCGACGACCTCGGCGAGACCCGACCCGACGACGAAGGGCGCCGCCCTGCGGGTGAGGGTCAAGCGGCCCGCGAGCGCAAGTGGGATCGCGATCACGAGGACGCCGAAGACACGCGCCGGGAGGATCGCCCAGACGAGCGGGAGCTCGCTGCCGACCTGGCCCGTCGCGTAGAGGCTCACGCCGAACGAGACGGCCGCGGCACAGGCGAGCAGAACGGCCTTCCGACCGTGCATCGATCCGACTGCCGTCGGCTCACCCGTTGTGCCCGCGAGGATCGTCCCGGTGGCCACGACGGCGAGTGCGAGCACGGTGCCCGCGGCAAGCGTCTCGCCGGCCGCGACGGCGATGATCGCCGCGATCGCTCCTTCCGTCGAGACGATGGGCGCGACCACCCCGACCTTCCCGATCCGGAGCGCGGAGTAGACGAGCAGGAGACCGGCGCAGTTCCCGGCGCCGGACACGAGCAGCCAGGCCGCGGAGCTCGAGCCGATGTGAGGTGCCCCCTGGACGACCGCCCAGGGGAGGGTGACGACTAGCCCGGTCAGCATCACCCACGCGAGCACGGAGGTCGGTGGGATGAGCCTCGCGGCGCGCGTCGCGGTCATCGTCGCCGTCGCCCAGGCGAAGGCCGCACCGAGTCCGCCGACGACCGCGATCATGGCCGGCCAGCCTAGAGGCTTCGCCGCGACCGTGGCCCTGCGCGGGCGAACCGACGGGGCAGGGCGCGGGGAGATGTATCAGGCTCCTCCAGGCTTGCGAGGTCGTCGTGGATCAGCCACGAGGCGAGGGGGCGGCCGGACAGGAGGCTTCCGATGCACGCTCGTATCGTCCGGATGGACTTCACCGGTGACCCGCACGAGCTGGCGAGGCGAGCCGAAGACGGCTTGCTGCCGATCCTCCGCTCGCTGCCCGGATTCGAGGCCTACACGGTCGTCCAGAGCGGCGAAGAGATCTTCTCGTTCAGCGGCTGGGATATCGCGGAGCAGGCGGAGGCGGCCGGAGCCGCAGCGCTGTCGTGGGTCGGGGAGAACATGGCCGGCGATATCGAGCTGAAGGAGACGGTCATCGGCGAGATTCTCATTCCGACGACGCTCGGGATCACGGCCAAGGCGGGCGCGACCGCCTGAGTGGACCAGGTTTCAGCAGGCGACGGAAGGCCCTGAGCTGCAGGCCTTCCGTCTGTTCGGGGAGGGTCGACGCGGTGGACGCCCGCGGCGCCTCCCGCGGCGGACCCGAAGGCGGACACGGCCAGAACGCGTCCACCTTCGGGCTGCACCGTCATTCGGAGGGCGCACCAGGACGATGCACCAGACGTCCTGGTCGATGGGTCGACGAGTGGTGAAGAGGCGGTGGATCCTCGGTCAGCGAGTCGCGTCGTCCGCGGTCGCTCCGTCGGCCCGGGAGTCGTGTGCGGCCCGTTCGAGGCCGCCCTTCATCCGAGACTGCACGACGGAGCCGTAGACGATCGCAAAGCTGCACATGAGGACCGCCAGTGCCGCAACTGGCCAGAGCATGGGCCATCTATCGACGTTCTCGCCGCGACGGCGATCCCTGTAAAGGGGAGTTTCCCGTCGAGTGCTCGGGGGTGCAGGAGAATGTCGGGCGAACCAGCGAGAGGAGGGCGCGGTGTTCGAGGTCGAGGTTCGGAACGTTGCGGGTGAGCCGGCGGCGATCGGAAATGCAGGCCCGCACACGGTCGTCGTCGACCGCCCGGAGGACGGGGGCGGGCGCGGCGTGGGCTTCAACGGCGGCCAGCTGCTCTACCTCGCCATCGCGGGCTGCATCTCGAACGACCTCTTCCGCGAGGCCCACGCGGCGGGAATCGACCTCGATCGCGTGCGCGTCCGCGTCCAGGGCGGCTTCAGCGGCGCCCCGCAGGTCTCCGACGACGTCGCATACCACGTCGAGCTCGTGGGCGACGCTCCGGCCGATCGTCTGCGAGAGCTGATCGAGCACGTCGACCGAATCGCCGAGATCCCGAACTCGCTCCGGCGGGGAACGGCCGTCCGGCTGGGGTCCGTCGAGGTCTCGACGGAATAGCTCGAGCCGGTCGCTCGGGCGTCGCTACGGGCGGCCCCGCGCCGCCCAGGCCTGCGCCGTGACGACGAACGGCGGGTCCGGCAGGCGCTCCTCGCAGAGCGCACGAAGCCGCTCCCGGTGGGCGGGATCGAGGCCCGCCACGTACGCGCCGGCCGGCCCGACGCCGAGCGTGTACGGCTCCCACCACTCCTCGAACGTCGGGTGTTCGACCGCGACGGACAGCGCAACCTCCTCGACCTCACGGAGCCCGGCCTTCTCGAACAGCTCCGTGAGCTCGCCCTCGCCCGTTCCAGCGAGGTACGACTCGTCCGACACGTCACGATCGAGGTCCCGGGCGGCTTGCCAGTAGAGGCTAAGGGGCCCGCGGTCGCTCGAGTGGTCCCAGACGCAGGCAGCGACCACCCCGTCCGCCCTCGTCACCCGCCGCATCTCGCCGAGCCCCTTCACCGGATCGGCCATGAAGTGGACGACGAGCTGTGCGAGCGCGGCGTCGAAGCTGTCGTCGGGGAACGGGAGCTCCTCGGCCGACGCACGCCGCACGTCGACCCCCGGATGGCGCGCACGAGTGGCTTCGACGAACGGCTCGGACGGGTCGACGGCTACCACCGCATCCGGGCCCCGCCGCCGGGTGAGCTCGCCCGTGAGCGCGCCCGGCCCGCAGCCGACATCGAGGACACGGCCCTCGGCCACGACCGCGAAGTCCACGAACGTCGATGCGAGCTTGCTCGAGTACCTGCCCATGAAGCGGTCGTACGCGTCCGCCGCGACGTCGAATCCCACGGCCGCAAATCTACGCGCCGGCCGTCCGGGGCCGCCGCTGGAGGTGGGTCAACGGGGAGGTGGGCGCTCGCAGCCGGGCTGTTGCATCCAGTCGCCGCTCGCGTAGTCGCAGGTCGAGACCGAGCTCCGGTCGGTGTGTCCCGGCGATGCTCGACCCGGCCATGTCGCGTAGGCGGCGACGGCGACGATCGCCAGCGCGAGGACGATCACGACGACCGAGCGCACGAGCCGCACTATGCGTGACGAGCTGCGCATCATTCGCCTCAACCGTCCCTGTACGCGCAGGTCGCTGCTTCGGTTTCCCCGCCTCAGACCGCCCTGCGCGCGTGCTCAGACGTGCAGCTCGAGGCTGTACGCGCCGTCGCGGGGCGACCAGAGCTGCACGAACGACCCGTGCGTCGCACGCACGGTGGCCGCGAAGAACCCTCGAGCGTCCGTCAGACGGGTCGGGCCGAGCCACGACCAGCGTCCAGCGACGAGCACTCGCAGGCGGTACGGCCGCTGCCCCGACCCGGCGCGCACCTGACCCCAGAGGTGCACGCGATCGCCCGTCCTGCCCGCCTCGGTGAGCGGCAGTCGGAACGCGGTGAACGCCGGCTTCGGCAGCCCCTCGGCCGTGACGAGCCCGCTCTGCCACCCGGTCGGCTCCGCGTCGTCCTGGACGAGGTAGTAGATGAGCATGTCGACTCTGGGGGCGAGGTACACGCGCCGGGCAGCGCTCGCGACGTACTGCGCCTGGGTCGCCGGCGAGACACCGAGGAGCTGATCCGGGGGATTCGTCTGGTAGCCGTACTCGGTGAGCCAGATGCGCTTGGAGCCGAACGCCCGCTGGACCTCGTTCAAGAGCCGTCCCAGATCGGCCATCGTGATCGTCGAGCAGCGCTTGCACGCCGGTCCCCACGGCGAGTCGAGCTGCGGCCGGCTCGGGTACGGATGGTGCGCGTACGCGTCGAGGTGCGCCTTCGCCTTGCCCATCGCCCTGATCCAGGCGACGGGGGACACGCCCCCTGCCCCGCCGCGGGGCGACGTCATTCCCCCGCCCACGAGCGCGTCGGGTATGCGGGTGTGGATCGCTGCGTAGCCCGGGTTGAGCAGACGGCTGACGTAGATGCCGGCCGTCGTCGGCCGGAGCCAGGCGGGTAGGTTCGGCTCGTTCCAGATCGTCCAGTCCTCGATCCACGGGTATCGCGCGGCGGCGGCGGACGCGAAGCTGGCGAAGGTGGACGCCGAGTTCGGCGCCCAGTTCGGCGGCGCGCCGCCGTTCGCCCAACTCGGCGTGCCGACCAGCGTCACGACGACGGAGGTCCCGGCCTTGTGGAGGGCGTTCAGGACCGTGTCGGAAGTGCGCCAGCGGTACGCCCGGTCATCGGGATCCCGAGCGTCTGCCGGACGGCGACGGGCGATCCGGTCCCAGTGCAGCGTGTAGCGGACGATGTCGACGTGCAGGCGTTCGAGCTCGGCGATCCGCGACGAGAGTGTCCCGGGGCCGTGTTGAAGCCACGCGTCGTCTTCGATGCCGTACTGCACCGAGCTCGCCGCCTGCGCGCTCGACGCTCCCGGAAACGCGCTCATCGCTCCGAGTGCGACGAGCGCCGCAATCCACGCACGCCACCTCATGGGACGTCGTCACGCCAGCGACGGAGGAAATAGGCGGTGACGCCGGAGATGGTCATCGCTCCGGCGATGACGATGACGGCGAGAAGCGCGGGCGGGAGGCCGCGCACGGACGACGGCGACTGCGCCGAGATCTGCCGTGCCTCGTCGGAGGAGATGCGGCGTGCCTGCGGTGGGTCGCCGGTCGTCGAGGCTGCGGCGTTCGTCGAATCGGTCTGCTGGGACGACTGCATCGCACGCGAGATGTCGTCGACTGCGCTCGAGTACGTCCGGACGTCCTCGGGGAGGCTCGCGATCGCGTCCAGGTAGCACTTGCTCGGGTACATGCCGTCGACCCGCCCGTTGTCGGTCCAGTCGCGCAGCACCCTCTGGGCGCACGACGTGCCGGCTGCTGCTGCCGTTCCCGTTCCAGGCCCCGCGAGCGCCCAGACCAGCGAGAGCGCGCACAGCGTCGAGACGACGGCAACGCCGACGAAACGACTTCGCCCACTCCCACCGCCCGCCATACCACAGGGTTGCCGCTGTCTCTGAGGGCGATGTGAGAACCGCGTGAAGACCTCGTAAGGAACGGCGATGCCGGCTCATCACCCGAACAGCCGCTCACTAAACCCCAGTAAGGTCGATCCTGACGAGACCCTTACGACCTCGCTCGCACGGGCGGTACCGGGCCGGCACCAGCGACCCAGCACCACTCGCGCTCGGTCCTACGGGACGATGTTGTGGTTGAGGTGGAAGACGTTGTCGGGGTCGTATCGACGCTTCACCTCTCGGAGCCGGTCGAGGTTCGGCCCGTACGCAGCGCGGACCGCGTCGTCCGCCTGGTCGTCCCCCAGGTAGTTGAGCCAGCGGCCCGTCCCCAGGTGCGGCCGCAGGGCCGCGAAGGTGTCGCGGGTCCACGCGATGTTCTCGTCCGTTCGTGCGGGATCGGTCCATACCGACGGCAGCAGCACGTTCCAGCTCTCGGCCCGGTGCGGCACGGCGGTCTCCGTCGCCCCGACGCGCGTGACGGCGCCGTGGAAGTGCTCGAGGAGCATCGCCGACATGGGCGAGGGCACCGAGGCGAACCGCTCGACCATCGTGTCGACCAGCTCGTCCGAGAGCTGCGACGTGAAGCTCGAGAGCCAGTAGTTGAGCGCGCCGTCGGGATACCCGGCGTCGAGGATCGTGTTCATCACCGGGTACGGCATGGGTCCCACCTCGACCACGAGGGGCGAGCCCCAGGTCTTGAACCGCTCGAGCTCGCGCTCGGCGTCCTCTGGAGCTCCAGTGTGGAAGACGACCATCGCCGCGAGCTTCGTGCCCGAGCCGTCAGGCGCATGCACGAGCCCGGCGAAGACCGTGAGGTCGTCGGGGCTGTCCGCGACCGCGTCACGGTAGAAGCGCAGGAGCTCGGACGCGGCGTCGATCGGATGCGCGATCAGCCCGCCGACGATCGTCTCGACCGGGTGCAGCCGGTACGTGAACGACGTCGCGACGCCGAAGTTCCCGCCGCCTCCGCGGAGAGCCCAGAACAAGTCGGGGTGCGACTCGGCGTCGACGTCGAGGATCTCGCCCTCCGCGGTGACGAGCTCGACCGCGAGCAGGTTGTCAGCGGCCAGGCCGTACTTCGCCATCAGCCAGCCGAGCCCGCCGCCGAGGGTGTAGCCCGCGATGCCGGTCGTCGAGACCGCGCCGCCGGTCACGGCGAGGCCGTGCGCGGCTGCGGCCTCGTTCAGCTCGCCCCACCGCACCCCTCCACCCGCGGTGGCCGTCGCCCGCTCGGGATCGACCTCGATCCTCTTCATCTCCGAGAGATCGATCATGACCCCGCCGTCCGTGACGGCCCGCCCCGCGACGTTGTGGCCGCCACCCCGGATCGAGACTTCGAGCCCGGCGTCACGCGCGAGCTCGAGGGCGGCGACGACGTCGCCGGGCGTGCGCACGCGGACGACGAGCGCGGGCCTCCGGTCGACGAGCCCGTTGTGGACCCTGCGCGCGTCGTCGTAGCCCACGTCGTCGGGGGTCAGGATCACCCGTCTCACTCGTTCCCCGAGCCCTGCGGCCAGCTCGGGATCCAGGGTCGTGCCCATGGCCTGCTCCTCTCATCAGTTAGAACGATCGGTCGTGCGTCGAAGAGCGCGAGAGTATACGAACGATCGTGCTAACTTGTCAAGAAGAACCTGCTTCAGGCCCCTCCGTTCGTGCGCGTCCAGCCCATGGCGAGCGTCGGAGGCGCAGCGATCGTCTGGTGGACGACGCAGTAGCGCTCGGTCAGGCGGAGAAGCGTGTCGAGCTCCTCGTCGCTCGCGTCCGTCTCGAGCTCGAACGTCACCCGGATGCTGCGGAAACCGACGGGTGCGTCCTTGCTGACCGCGAGCGTGCCGCGGAAGTCGATGTCGCCCTCGGCCCGCACCGTCCCGCCCGCGAGGTCGATCGCCAGCGATGTCGCGACGGCGCGCATCGTCACGCCGGCGCACGCGGCGAGCGCCTCGAGGAGCATGTCGCCCGAGCAGAGGTTCGTGCCGTCTCCACCGGAGGCGGGGTGGAGGCCCGCCTCGGCGAGTGCCCGCCCCGTCGAGATCGAGCACGAGATCCCGTCGCCCAGGGTGCCGGTCGCCCGGAGCGTGACGAGCGCGGCACCCGGATCCTCGCGGTAACGGTCCTTCAGCGGCTCCTGGAGCGCACGCAGCCGTTCGCGGTCCATCACGCTCCTCGGGTCTCGAGGGCCGAGCCGGCGCGGGTCATGGCGGAAAGGTACGGGTCGGCGCCCTGCGACGAGATCGCCGGTGGCATCCTGCACGCTCCCGAACGAGGAGCGAGCGATGCGACAGAGCGATGTTCTGGCGTCCCTGAACGCGTTGGGCGTCGAAGGATCGTGCCCGGTATGCGGGCACAACTCGTGGGGCGGGATCGGCGACGAGGAAGGAGACCGCGACGTCAAGCTCGTCGCGATCGACGAGGCGGGAGAGTTCGTCGAGCGGCCCGAGAAGCCCGGTCCGCCGTGGCTCGGTCTGAGATGCGCCGTGCTCACGTGCCGACGCTGCGGTTGGGTCAGCCTCCACTCCCTCGAGACCCTGCGGCGGGCGCTTCCGAACGCCGGCTCCGCCCGATGACGTTCTGGTCCGGCTGGAGTCCAAGACTCGAGTTGTGAAACCGGGTCGATCGGAAAAGGGGTGCAGACATGACCGTCTCGCTGCAGGGCGTCGGCGCGATCACGCTGTTCGTCGAGGATCCCAAACGGTCGAAGGCCTTCTACGAGAACGTCTTCGACGGACGGCTGATCCACGAGGACGACGACGCGACGGCGTTCCAGTTCGAGAACACGATCGTCAACCTGCTCGCGCGGCCCGCGGCTCGAAGCCTGGTCGAGCCCGCCGCCGTCGCGAACGGTGAGTTCGGGGCGAGTTTCCAGCTCACGATCTGGGTCGACGACACGGACACGACCTGCGCGGAGCTCGCAAGGCGAGGAGTGCAGCTGCTGAACGGGCCGATGGACCGGGAGTGGGGAGTTCGAACGGCGAGCTTCACCGATCCGGACGGCCACATCTGGGAGGTCGCGGCGCCGCTTCCCGAGCGGGGTGCGGAGTAGCGCGTCCGCCGCGTCCGCGCGCTGGCTCCTCCGCTAGGTCGTCGAGCCGGCCCCGGCACAGCCGGGGTCGTGATACGCGGCGAGCTTGCGCAGCAGCATGTGCAACGTCCGCCTCTCGTCGGCGTCGAGCGGGGCGAGGAAGCCCTTCTCGACCTGCTTCGCGATCGCCCGAAGCGTCCGGAGCGCCTCCCGACCCGCCGCCGTCAAGCTGACGAGGTGGCGCCGTCGGTCGCCGGGGTCACGCCGCCGTTCGACGAAGCCCTTCGCCTCCAGCTCGTCGAGGAGCCCGACGAGGTGACTGCGGTCGTAGCCGAGCGCGTCGGCGATCGTCGCTTGCGTCTCGCGCGCCCCTTCGTCGAGGAGCGAGAGGACGGCGTGGTGCTGGGGGTTCAGCCCACTCGCCTCGAAGGCTTCGTACGCCTGCTCCTTGACCGCTCCTCCGAGCCGCTTGAGGAGGAAAGGCGTGCTCAGTAGGAGCTCGCGAGAGGGGCCGGCAGTGGCAACCGACGGCGCCGAGTCTGTGGTAGAGGTGGTGGTCGACATCACGAACGAAGTGTAGCGCGGCACAGTGTCGTCTCCTGCTATCGTTGTGTTAGACAACGATTGGGAAGGACGACGATCGCATGAATATCGAACGTCTCAACTGGAACGAGAAACGGTGGAGCGCGCTGGCGCTCATCGTCACCGCGCAGTTCATGGTCATCCTCGACGTGGCCATCGTCAACGTCGCGCTGCCCTCGATCAAGGCCGATCTCGGGTTCACCCAGGACAACCTGCAGTGGGTGATCTCCGCCTACGCGATCATGTTCGGTGGAACGCTCCTGCTCGGCGGCCGGCTCGCTGACCTGCTCGGGAGGAGGCGGCTGTTCCTCGTGGGCCTCGCGGTCTTCTCGCTCAGCTCCCTCGCCTGCGGCCTCGCCTGGTCGGAGGGCTCCCTGATCGCATTCCGGGCAGTTCAGGGGATCGGCGGCGCGCTGCTGGCGCCCGCGGCTCTCTCGCTGCTGATGACGACGTTCGCCGACGGGCCCGAGCGGAACTTCGCGCTCGGGATCTACGGGGCGGCTTCGGGGAGCGGAGCTGCTGTGGGCGTCCTGCTCGGCGGCGTCCTCACCTCCTATCTCAGCTGGCCCGCGATCTTCTTCATCAACGTGCCGGTCGGACTCGCGGCGATGGCACTCGCGCCGCTCCTGCTGCGCGAAAGCCGCGCCGAGCTTCCCCACCGTCACTTCGACTTCGCCGGCGCGGCGTCGATCACGGCCGGTCTCATGCTCCTCGTCTACGCGCTGACCCGCGCGGCGGCGGACGGCTGGGGAACGCCGACGACGCTCGCGCTGCTCGCGGCCTCGGTCGCGCTCGTCCTCGCGTTCGTGGCGATCGAGGTCCGCTCGAGGGCGCCTCTGCTCCCGCTGCGCATCTTCCGGCTCCGGACGCTCACCGCGGCGAACGTGACGCTGGCCGTCGTCGGCGCGGTCGCATTCTCCGAGTTCTTCCTGCTCACTCTCTATATGCAGGAAGTCCTCGGCTACTCGGCGGTCCAGACGGGCGTCGCCTTCACCGGCTTCGCGCTCTCGGTCGTCGTCGCGTCGAACGTCGCCCAGGTCGTCGTCGGCCGGGTCGGGGTCCGAGCGACGCTCACCAGCGGTCTGCTCGCCTCGGCCCTGTCCGTTGCGGTCCTGACCCGCCTGCCCGTCGACGGCAGTTACTTCTGGGATCTCTTCCCGGCGTTCGTCCTCGG
>DASSQE010000052.1:0-3169 GCA_035702645.1 Gaiellaceae bacterium | reverse complement strand
CTGGTCGATCACGTCCAGGTTCCGGAGCCCGAGGAAGTCCATCTTCAGCAGGCCGAGGTCGACGACGCCGCCCATCCCGAGCTGCGTCACGATCTCCTGCTCGGCGCCCTTCTGTTGCAGCGGGACGACCTCGATCAGCGGTTGCGCGCCGATGACGACTCCGGCAGCGTGAATCGAGTCGGCGCGCGTGAGGCCCTCGAGCGGCTTCGCGAGGTCGACGATCTCCTTCGCGACGGGGTCCGAGTCGACCGCCTGGCGCAGCTCCGCGCCTGCCTTCAGGGAGTCCTCGAGCGTCTGGCCCGGGCCTTCCGGGACGAGCTTCGCGATCCGGTCGACGACGCCGTACGGGATGTCGAGCACGCGGCCCGCGTCGCGGATCGCGGCCCGCGCCGCCATCGTCGAGAAGGTGATGATCTGCGCCACGCGGTCGCGGCCGTAACGGTCGGCGACGTAGTTGATCACCCGATCGCGGCCCGCGACCGAGAAGTCGATGTCCATGTCCGGCAGGTCCTTGCGCGCCGGGTTCAGGAAGCGCTCGAAGAGGAGCCCGTAGCGGATCGGGTCGACGTCCGTGATCTCCAGGCAGTAGGCGGCGAGCGACCCGGCCGAGGAGCCGCGCCCCGGCCCGACGCTGATCCCGTTCTGCTTCGCGAAGTGGATGAAGTCCCAGACGATGAGGAAGTAGTCCGCGAACCCCATCTCCTTGATCGTCTTGAGCTCGAAGCGGAGCCGGTCCTGGAGCTCGGGCGTCGTCTTCCCGTAGCGGCGGACGAGGCCCTTCTCGCACAGCTCGACGAGGTAGTCAAACGCCTCGCGCCCGTCGGGCACCGGGAACGTCGGCAGCAGGATCCGGCCGAGCTCGATCTCGACCGAGCAGCGTTCGGCGACCTCGAGCGTCCGGGCCATGGCGTCCTCGAGGCCGGGGAAGTCGGCGGCCATCTCCTCCGGGGTCTTGAAGAAGAACTCGTTCGTGTCGAAGCGCCAGTGCTCCGGGTTCTTGAGCGTGTCGCCCGACTGGATGCAGAGGAGCGCCTCGTGCGCGTAGGCGTCCTCGGCGTCGAGGTAGTGGACGTCCCCGGTCGCGACGAGCGGCAGTCCGACCTCGCCGGCGAGCTCCACCAGGCTCGGGTTGATCCGCTGCTGCTCGTCGAGGCCGGCGTTCTGGATCTCCACGTACGTGGAGTCCCGGCCGAAGATCTGGACGAGCCGGTCGAGGTCGGCGTGCGCATCGCCCGGCCGGTTCTCGACGAGCGCCCGCGACACGCGGCCCGAGAGGCAGCCCGAGAGAGCGACGAGCCCCTTCGCGTGCCGTTCGAGGAGACTCCAGTCGACGCGCGGCTTGTAGTAGTAGCCCTCGAGGTAGCCGAGGGAGCAGAGCTTGATCAGGTTCGCGTAGCCCTCGTTCGTCTCGGCGAGCAGCGTGAGGTGCGCGTACCCCTTCGTCTGCGCGAGGCGGTCGTCGGCGACGTACACCTCGCAGCCGATGACCGGCTTCACCCCGTGCTCGCGCGCCTCCCTGTAGAGCTCGACCACGCCCGCGAGCGAGCCGTGGTCGGTGAGCGCGACGGCCGGCATCTCGAGCCGTTGCGCCTTGTCGACGAGGGCCGGGATCCGGCAGGCTCCGTCGAGGATCGAGTACTCCGAGTGCACGTGCAGGTGGACGAACGGGGGCGTCACGCGCGCGCCTCACCGACAGTGGCTCCCGCCGGGCGACGCCCGAGGGACGCGCGCGAGTCGAGAGAGGTGACGCAGAGCACGGGAGGGCCAGCTTACTGCGCAGGTCCGACGGGACTGCCGGCCCGGAAGATGCCTGCTCAGACGGTGTTCGGGCCCGAG
This sequence comes from Gaiellaceae bacterium, assembly GCA_035702645.1. GTDB lineage: Bacteria > Actinomycetota > Thermoleophilia > Gaiellales > Gaiellaceae > GMQP-bins7. Next base: position 1,333 of record DASSQE010000052.1, on the reverse strand, counting down.
CTCAGGCGGCGTCGCCCTGCCACAGGGCGTCGGCCAGGTGGCGCCACTCGTCGTGGAGATCCGCCCGCCCGGTGACGCGCTGCAGCTCCCAGTAGGCGCGGACGAGCGCGCCGAGATCGGGCTCCATGCCGGCCTTCCGCTCCTCGTCGAGGACGCGGAGGTACCAGGACGCCGGGTCGACGCCGAGCTCGGCGGCGAGGACGAGCGCCCGGTCCCTGAGCTCCTTGGCGTGGCCCCCGATGCGATCCATGCGGCACGTATCGGCACGTCCGCGCTCGCCGATGAGGTCGTCTCCTCGGACGAGGGAACGACGCCGCGTCATGCCGGCCATCCGGGTGATCCGTGTGCGCCTTGCTCCTCGACACGGGCAGAATGCTCGTCCGTGCGCCCGCCGACCTGGATCGAGGAGGGGCGGCTCGCCGCGGGCCGGCACCCGTGTGGACTGAATGCGGCAGACGCAGCCGACGAGGTGCGGCGGCTGCACGAGCTCGGGGTGACCCTGCTCGTCGACCTGACCGAGGACGGTGAGCTCGAGCCCTACGAGCATCTCGCCGCGCCCGCCCGCCGGCTCAACATCCCGGTCCGCGACTTCACGGTGCCGAGCGACGACCAGATCGCCCGGGCGCTCGACGCGATCGACGACGAGCTCGCCCATGGCGGCATCGTCTACGTCCACTGCTGGGCGGGTTGCGGACGCACCGGCGTCGTCGTCGGCTGCTGGCTGGTGCGACACGGAACCGAGCCTGCGGCAGCACTCGACCGCATCGCACAGACCCGAGGGCTCGGCTGTCCCCAGACGCTCGAGCAGCGCCTCGCGATCCTCGGCTGGCAGCAAGGCCGCTGACCCGTTCGAGTCACTGGGACGAGTGAGCGAGCGGCTCGCTCGTTCCTCCGATACGCGTTCTGAGCATGTCGGCTTCCTGCGTGCAGTTCGCGGCCGTTGCGTCCACTCGACGCACGGTTTCCGCGCGCGCGAAGCTGCGCTCCTGCGGCGTTCGGAGACGGCTCCTCGACCGATGCGCCTACGCCCGTGAGCTCGCTCCCGACTAGGCACGGGCCAAGCGGCGCCGCGAGCGACCCGGACGGCCGCCTCGACTCCATCGTCGCCTGGCTGACGGAGCTCGAGGAGCGGGTCCGCGCGGCCGAGCTCATTTCGGGGGACGAGAAGACCGCGAAGGAGCTGCGCAAGGCGGTCGAGGCGCTCGCGAAGCACGACCCGAAGCTCGAGGAGCGACTCGGAAACCGGGTCGACGTCCTCGCCGACCGCTTCGCCACCCTCGCCACCACCATCTCGACGACGACCTCCGCGCTCGCCGGGAAGGACGGCGAGATC
>DASSQE010000051.1:0-5279 GCA_035702645.1 Gaiellaceae bacterium | reverse complement strand
CGCCGGAGCCCGTGTCTTCCACTTCGACACCGGGGACGGGCACTTCGTCCCCGAGATCACGATCGGGCCGGTCGTCCTCGAGGCGATCTCCCCGTTCGTCCACGGGTGGGCCTGCATGCTCGACTGTCACCTGATGGTGAGCGAGCCGCAGCGCCACTTCGAGGCGTTCGCGAACGCAGGCGCCGACAGCGTCACGTTCCACGTCGAGGTCGTCGACGATCCGGCTGCAGTCATCGCCGAGGCGCGTGCACTGGGGCTCGGCGTCGGCGTCGCGTTCAACCCGGAGACGACCGTGGAGGAGGCGGCCGAGGCGGCGGAAGGGGCGGACCTCGTCAACTGCATGTCGATCCACCCGGGCTACTCGGGCCAGAAGCTCATGCCCGAGTCGATCGGTCGCATCGAGCGCCTGCGCTCACTGCTCCCGGCCGATGTGCGGATCCAGGTCGACGGCGGTGTGAACGAGACGACGATCGCATCCGTCCGGGCAGCCGGCGCCGGCCTCGTCGTCGCGGGCAGCGCCGTCTTCTGGCACGACGATCCGGCTGCGCAGTACGAGCGCCTCGCGGCGCTCGTGGCGGAGCCGGTGAGCAGCTGATCTCGCACGCCGCGATGTCCGACGCGGGCGACGAGTCGCGGCTCGAGCTCCAGAGCCCGGAAGGCGCGTTCCGGGCGATCGAGGAGTTCCTCCGAACCGCCGGGTTCTTCGCGCCGGGTGGAGAGGCACTCGAGGCGGACCTCTATCTCGGCTACGGGCTCTCGGAGGCGATCCGGCGCCGCACGACGCCGGCGCCCCCGGAGCCGTGCGCCCTTCCTCTCGCCGCCTGCGCGATTCGAGGGCGGTCGACGAGCGCTGAGGCGGGAGCCGAGCCCCGCCCGCGGATCGGTGAGTGGGAACGGACGTGGAACGCCGCGGATTACGCGAGCGCGGTGGAGCGCGTGCGCGACGCGATCGCTGCCGGTGACGTCTACCAGGTGAACCTCGTCCAGCATCTCTCCGCCCCGTTCGCCGGGAGCGCCTCCGGGCTCGCCTCCGCGCTCAGCTCGCTCGCTCCGCTTCACGCGGACGCGTTCGAGGGCGACGGTTGGGCCGTCGTGTCCGCCTCGCCCGAGCTCTTCCTCGCCCGGAGCGGGAGCCGGATCTGGACGAAGCCGATCAAGGGCACGCGTCCTCCCGGGCGTAGCGACGAGCTCGCGGAGTCGGAGAAGGACGCCGCCGAGCACGTGATGATCGTCGACCTCGAGCGGAACGACCTGTCACGGGTATGCGAGGCGGGCAGCGTGCACTGGCCCGACCTGATGTCGACCGAACGGCTCGCGGGCGTCGAGCACATGGTCTCGACGGTCGACGGGACCCTGCGGGAAGGGGCCGGGCTCGCCGAGATCCTGGAGGCGACGTTCCCCGGCGGATCGGTGACGGGAGCCCCGAAGATCGCGGCGGTCGATCTCATCGCCGAGCTCGAACCGGTAGGGCGCGGAGCGTCGATGGGCGCGCTCGGTCGTGTGCACGGAAACGGCGACTTCGAGCTCGTGCTCACGATCCGCACGTTCGCGCTCGCCGGCGGCCGCATCCATCTCTGGGTCGGCGGGGGCGTGGTGTGGGACTCGGACCCTGCGATGGAGGTCGAGGAGTCGTGGACGAAAGCGCGGCCGCTGCTCGAGGCGATCGGCTCGCGGCTGCCGGAGAAGACGGGGGCACGCGCATGACCCTCGTCGCGCTCGCCGTCACCGGTCGCGGTTTATGCGATCCGGGGGAGCCGGTCGTTCGCGCGGACGACGAGGCGCTGCTGCGCGGCCGTGCTGCGTTCGAGACGCTGCGCGTGTACAGCGGCGTTCCCTTCCGTCTCGACGAGCATCTCGACCGGCTGGAGGCGTCGGCCGCTGGGATCGGCTTGCCGGCCGTCGGCCGCAAGGAGCTGGAGGGGCTGACGGCGCTCGTTCTCGACGATCTGCGCGTCGAGCTGGACGGTGTCGACACCGTCCTCCGGTTGATCTGGACCGCCGGCCCGGCTGGCGAAGGGGCGCAGGGCCTCGCGCTCGTCAGCGAGGTTCCGGAGTGGATCGAGGAGGTACGCGCACGGGGCGCACGGGCGGTTTCGCTCCTCGGCGTTCGGGCGTCCGCCCCCTGGCTCCTTCCGGGGGTCAAGTCGACGAGCTACGCCGTGAACATGGCCGCGGAGGCGGAGGCGAGGAGACGCGGCGCGGACGACGCGGTCTTCGTCGATGCAGACGGCACCGTGCTCGAGGGCACCGTGACGAACGTCTGGTGGCGTCGCGGGAAAACGCTCCTCACGCCTGCGCTCGAGCTCGGGATCCTCGCCGGCGTGACCCGTGCGACGGTGCTCGAGCTCGCTCCCGAGTGCGGATTCCAGGTCGAGGAGGGCAGCTACCCGCTCGACGAGCTCCTGGCCGCCGACGAGGCGTTCACGACGTCGTCGGTACGCGAGGTGCTGCCGATCGTCGAGCTCGACGGCGTCGCGCTTCCGCGCGGCGCAGCCTCTGACCGGCTCCAGGAAAGCCTCCGCGAGCTCGCCACCAGCGAGCCCGAATAGCGGTGCATCCGGACTGCGCCGGTACGCTCTGAGCGTGGACGCCGAGAAGGTGAGGCTCGGAGGGATGGCCCTCCAGAACGGAGTTCTCGTCCACGGCCCCACGTCCTGGGGTTGCGCCGTGCGGGACGAATCCGGCGCCGTTCACGTCGCTTCCGGGAAGAAGCCCACGCTCGCTCCGGTCGCACAGGTCCGGATGCCCGTACTCCGCGGTCCGATCCGGCTCGCAGAGGCATTCGCCCTGCTGCCGACCGTTCGCCGAGCGCTCCCGCAGGCGAGGTTCCCGTTCGAGCGCCCGGCGATCCTGGGGGCGATCGTGGCGTCGTCTGTGAGCGTCCGGGCGATCCGGCGCTCTCGCATCCTCCCGCCCGGCTGGACCGAGCTGACGGCCGCAGCGGCAGCACTGCTCCCCGCGATGCTCGCCGTGCGCGGCCCGAATCTGGCCGCGTATCACGGGGCAGAGCACATCTCGATCGGGACCTACGAGAACGATGCGCCGGCTCCCAAGGAGCACCCTCGCTGCGGCACGCAGCTGATCGCGCCGCTCGTCGGAGCCTCGCTCGCCGCGAACGCGCTCGTCGCGAGGGTCCCGCGTCCGGCGCGCGGGTTGGCGCGCCTCGCAGGTACGACACTCGCGATCGGAGCGTCCATCGAGGTCTTCGCGTGGACGGCGCGGCACCCCGATCACCCCGTCGCCAGGGCGCTCGAGTGGCCGGGCTACGAGGTTCAGCGGCGCTTCTCGACGGCCGAGCCGTCGCCGGAGCAGCTCGAGGTCGCGAACGCGGCACGCGACGCCTGCCTGACTCTCGAGACGTGACCGTCACGCGAGCCGGGACGCGGCGGCTCGTTCCCGAGGTCTTCGACCTTCCGGTCGAGAAGATGCGCGACGGCTACTACACCGACGCGTACTTCAATCACGCTCGCTCGGCGCTCCTCGCCGACGGCCGCCATCCGCACGTGTTGATGCAGGTCTTCCAGAAGGAGCACGCGCTCCTCGGTGGTATCGACGAGGCGGTCGCGATCCTTCGGCTGTGCTCGCACGGCTGGGACGAGCTCGAGGTGAACGCGCTCTACGAGGGGGACGGAATCGAGCCCTGGGAGACCGTGCTCACGATCGAGGGCGACTACACGCTCTTCGCGCACCTCGAGACCGTCTACCTCGGCGTGCTCGCGCGGCGGACGCTGATCTCCACGAACGTCCGGCGCGTCGTCGAGGCCGCCGGCGGCAAGGAGATCCTCTACTTCCCGGCCCGGCACGACCACCATCGCGTGCAGACGGGGGACGGGTATGCGGCTCATATCGCCGGTGCGATCGGCGTCTCGACGGATGCGCAGGCGTCGTGGTGGGGAGGACGCGGGATCGGCACCGTCCCGCATGCGCTGATCGCCGCCTACGGCGGCGACACGGTGCTCGCCGCCGCGAGGTTCGCCGAGTGGGCTCCTGACGACATGAACGTCGTCGTCCTCGTCGATTTCGAGAACGACTCGGTGCGGACGGCGCTCGAGGTGTCCCGAGCGCTTGGACCGAGGCTGTGGGGCGTGAGGCTCGACACCTCCGCCGACCTCGTCGACCGTTCACTTCTCGACGAGCTCGGGGACTTCGACCCGCGTGGGGTCAACGAGCGCCTCGTGCGCAAGGTGCGAGACGCGCTCGACGGGGAGGGGTTCGACGATGTGCGCATCGTCGTCTCCGGCGGCTTCGGCGTGGACAAGATCCGAGCGTTCGAGGAACGGGGAGTCCCTGTCGACGCGTACGGCGTCGGGTCGTCCCTGATCCGCGGGGCGAACGACTTCACCGCGGACGTCGTCCTGCTCGACGGCCGCCCCGTCGGGAAGGTCGGCCGCAGGTTTCGCCCGAGCCCCCGGCTCGAGCGCGTCATCTCATAGGGCCGACCCTGTCCGGCCCGCGAGCGCGGCTCCGATCGGGCCGGGCCAGAACGTCAGCGGCTCGGTGGAGCGGACGACGTGCGCCCCTGCGTCGGCGAACCGGACGAACGCCGCGTCGGCCTCGTCGGTGTAGTCGACGACATCCGGCACGACGACGGACGACATGCAGTCCTCGAGCAGATAGAGGCGCTGCACGGCTCCGAGCTCGCTCGCGGCAGGGTCTCCGAGCAGATCGTCGATCGTCCACGCGACGCAATGGCTCTTCGCCTGCCCGGCGACGAGTACTGCGTCGAAACCGAGCAAGTGCGCGACCAGCGCCTCGTTTCGGCGCCCGAGCACCTCGCCCTGGGCGCCGCGCAGTACTTCGGGGCCGAGCGCGGAGTAGTGCTCGGTGAGCGGGCTGCGGCCCTTGAGCTCGAACCGCGTCTGCGCCCGTCGCGCGATCGCGTGGAAGAAGATCGCCTCCTCGACGGCGCTCACCAGCGCGTGTCCGATCCCGCCGAGGAGTGCGTGGAACGGCCACACGGTGAGGTCATACTTGCCGGTCGAGGCGAGCGTCGAGACGTACGAGCTCAGGTGAGCATCCGCATGGCCCTGGCCGAACCCGACGAGCTCGGCGGCAGCGGGGTCGATGCGCCAGCGACGGGCGGCGACGTCCTCCGGCGTGACGAGGGTGAACGGATCCGGGTGCCGCCCGTCCGTGTCGACGAGGAACGGGGCGTGGAAGATCTGGAACGCCTGGTGGGTGTCGAGCGTCACCACGACCTCGGTGATCGCCGCCAGGTTGCGGTACAGGAACCCGCAGAGGCGGACGCTGTCGTCCAGCGCGCCCGTCCCCGAGCGCCC
>DASSQE010000050.1:0-11418 GCA_035702645.1 Gaiellaceae bacterium | reverse complement strand
TCCCGATGGCGCCGTCCGTGCTCCTCCAGCTCGTCGGGCCGAAGGTCGCGAACCACGTCAGGCACACGCTCCACGCCGCATGGCCCGATCGCTTCGCGCTCTCGCCGACCCTCGAGAGCCTCGCCGAGGGCGGGGAGCCGGTCGTCGTGGCGGATGCGCCCCGGAGCGTCGACGAGATCCATCTCTCGGTGCTCGAGGCGCTCGCCGACGAGGCGCGTCACCTGCTCGAGGAAGGCGTCGTGAGCAGTGCGGCGGACATCGACACCTGCCTCATCCTCGGTGCCGGCTACCCGTTCTGGCACGGCGGAATCACGAAGTACCTCGACCAGTCCGGCGTCTCGGAACGCGTGACGGGACGGCGACTTTCCGAGATCGGGACGCCCGCGAACGGCCGCTGAGCGCGTCGTACGCCGAATCCTGAGGTATGCTCTGGCCGTACCGCTCGCCCGGACCGAGGCGAGCGTCAACTCTTCGGAAGGAGCGGCACGGCGGCACGTGCTGCGCGAATGCACGAAGCAATGACGATCCCGACGCTGACGTCGGACAGCCCTGAGAGCCTCATCGAAGCAGCCGCCCGAGCCGGCGCCTGGTTCGGCGAGCCGTTCCTGCAGTCCGACGAGGACGCGCTGGTCGCCCTTGCTCCAGGCACCGCGCGCCGGGCCGCCCTCGACGACGCGCTGACCGAGATCGGGGCGGGCCACGAGCGCCCGTCGGCGCGCTGGAAGGTGCGCTACGGGCTCATGCTCGGGCTCGAGCGAGTGCTCACGGAGAGCCCGCCGCACACGGCGGCCGGGACCGAGCTTCGCCGCCACCAGGTCGACGCGCTCGCCGGGATGCTCGCGGAGCTGATCGCGGCGACACAGCGCTCCGCGGAAGAGAACGGAAACGGGAACGGCAACGTCCAGGGCAACGGCACGGTCGCCGAAGCCGAGCTCGAGGACGAGGCCGACGACGACTTCGATGCCGGCTTCATCGAGGAGAAGGAGCTTGAGGAGGCGTTCCACGGAGCCGATCCGGGAGCGGTTCGCCGCTACCGGTTCCGGCATCCGACCGCATCCGGAAAGACGATCGCGGCGGCGGGGTTCGTCGAGGCCGCACGCGGGCTCGGCGTCCTGATCCTCACGCACCGCCGGCTGCTCGTCTCACAGTTCACACGCGACCTCACCACGGAGGGCTACGGAGAGCGGTTCACGGACGCGATCCTCAAGGGGACGCGCCCGCCGCGCGACAACCCGATCACGATCCAGACCTACGCCTGGTTCGCGCGGCACGGCGGCGAGCTCGACCGCGACACATACGACCTCGTTCTCTGTGACGAGGCGCACACGGCGTTGGGGGAGAAGACGAGTGCGGCGATTCGCGCGTTCTCGGAGCCGCTGTACATCGGGATGACCGCGACCGAGCAGCTGATCGCGAAGCAGGTCTCCGATGTCTTCCCCGCTTCGGTCGACGACCTCCCTCTCGGCGACGCCGCCCGCCGGGGCCTGATCGCTCCGCTCCGCTGCCTGCGCGTGCCGCCCGCCGCCGCGATCAACTCGGTCCCGATCGTGGGCGGGGACTTCGAGGAGCGTGCCCTGGCCGCAGCTCTCGACCACGAGGCCCTGAACCAGGCCGCCGCGAGCCTCTACCGCGACCGGTTCGGCCCCACCCCGGGGATCGTTTATGCGGCCGGCGTCGCGCACGCGTACAACCTCGCTCAGGAGTTCCGGGCCGCAGGGCTGAAGGCAGAGGCAGTCTCAGGCCGGACCCCACCCGCGAGGCTCGCCGAGACCCTGGCCGCCTACGAGCGTGGCGAGATCAACATCCTGATCAACGCCCAGCTCCTTGCGGAGGGCTGGAACTCGCCGCGCGCGACGGTCTGCATGCACCTCGCCCCGACGGCGTCGAAGCGCGTGTACCAGCAGCGCATCGGCCGCATCATGCGCATCCATCCGCGGAAGGAGGCGGGAGTCGTCGTCGACTTCGTCCCGAAGGGCGCGACGCACAACGAACGTGTCGTGTCGCTCCACGCCTTGCTCGACGCCGACTTCTACCGCGAGGGCGCGCGCGTGACGCCGGCTCCCCGCCGTCGGCAGCAGCGTCGCGCGAGGCGCAAGCTCTCTCCGGTCCCGTGGCTCGTGCCGGTGACACCGAACGTCGCGCGACGGCTCGGCGTCATCCAGCGCGAATGGCAGCGCATCGACCCGAAGTACCTGGACGAGGACGAGCAGCGCTTCTGGGCCACGATCGCCGGCCGCCAGATTCGCTTCGACCAGCGGGCCGAGTTCGCCCGCAAGTTCACGGAAGGACGCGCCAGCAAGGTCGCGCTCGAGCAGTTCCTCGCCACCTGCGCAGCCGAGAACCCGAACCGGCGTCTCCGCATGACCGCACTCCTCGATCGCGTCGCAACGCCCGTCGAGCGAGCTGACTTCGACGATCTCGTCACGCTCGTCACCCAGGCACCGACCTGGGAGAAAGATCGCGCAGGAGGCGTCCGTGTCCTGCTCCGGGCGATCGGCGAAGGCAAGGCCGTCGCGCCGGAGCAGATCCTCGCCCGCTGGACGTGGCGGCTCGCGCGCGCGACGCGCAAGGTACAGGACCGCCGCGTCTCGACCGAGTTTCCGGAGGCAAAGCGCTTGCTCGGCGCCGTCGCGAACTCCCGCGGGCACCGCCACGAGGAGAACGTCAATCGTCTCGTCCAGGTCGCGACCGCGATCCCGCTCGCGGTCGGCTCTGCGTTGCTCGCGTCCGCCGACGGCTACACGCCGCGCGCCAATGCATCGCTCGACCGGGCACGCGAAGAGATCGGCACGATCGAGGAGATCGCGAACGCGCTCGCGGACAACCTGCCCGCGCCCAAGCTGACCGCGCGCAAGTCGCGGCGACGGCGACGGAAGCGGAAAGGCCCGCAGGGAGCGGCGTCTCCGAACGTGGAAGCCGCATCCGAGGACGGATCGGGACAGGACGGAGCAGGCGACGCGGTCCCACTCGTTCCCACGTCAGAGCCCGCAGACGACACGCCGGAGCTCGGCGAGTCGACCGAAGACGCGGCGTAGTCTTCGACGCCGCTAGACGGGGCCGCCGCCCGACCCCGGCTGCTCCCCGCCGTTCCGTTCCCGTTCGCGGAGGAAGCGCGCGATCTCGGCGGCGAGCGCCTCACCCGACGGCAGCTCTCCGGACTCCTCGAGCCAGTCGAGCGAGTCGGCACGCTGTTCGAGCTCCTCGACGTACGCCGCGGTCTCGGCATCGCTCGCGACCGCCTGGGAGACCTGCTCGACGTACGACGTCTCGGCCTCCGACAGCTCGCTCACGTCGATCTCGATCCCGAGGACGGTCGCCAGTCGCTCGCAGAGCGCGCGAGCCGCGCGCGGGCTCGGTGCAAGGGAGACGTAGTGCGGTACTGCGGCCCACAGGCTCACGGAGGGGATGCCCGCGCGGCGACAGGCATCGAGGAGGACCCCCACGATTCCGGTCGGCCCCTCGTAGCGCGAGAGCTGGAGTCCGAGCTCGTCGACCAGCCGCGGGTCGGTCGCCGCACCCGTTACCGGCGCCGGGCGCGTGTGCGGCACGTCTGCGAGCAGCGCGCCGAGGGTGACGACGAGCTCGACGCCGAGATCGCGAGCAAGGTCGGCGACGAGGTCGGTGAACGTCCGCCAGCGGTAGTTCGGCTCGACGCCGACGAGGACGACCGCGTCCCGGTTCGTCCCCGGAACGCGGGCGCGGAAGAACGTGTTCTCCGGCCACTCGATACGCCGCGTCTGGCCTTCGTCGAGAGAGACGTGGGGCCTCGTCGCCTGGAAGTCGACGAAGAGCTCCGGATCGATGTCGGCGAACTTCTCCGCCTCCCACAGGCGCGCGAGGTACCCGGTCGCGAGCGTGGCCGCCTGCCCGCCGTCGTTCCAACCGCGAAAGGCGCCGATCAGGACCGGCCGATCGAGCTGCGGCCGGTCGTGCATCCTCAGCTCTCCGGCCATCGCCGGAGCTTACTGACGGGCAAGAGGGGCTGGCGGTCGCCAGAGCGCGTACGCGACGGCGAGGGTGAGGACCCAGATCGACGCGGCGAGCACCACGTGCACGAGCACGAGCCACCAGGGCAAAGCGTTCCGGTACTGCACCTCGCCGACGATCGCCTGCGCCACGACCACGGCGAAAAGTACGCCCCAGAGGCGGAAGAGCCCCGGATAGGCGTCCCGGCCCTTCCACAGGAACCAGCCGACGATGAGGACCCCGATGCCGAAGGCCGCCGCCACGCGAACGTGGACGTAGACCGTGTCCGTGATCGTGACACCGATCCGCTTCACGTCCTGACTCGAGCCGGGATGCGGGCCGGAGGCAGTCGCGACTGCCCCCGTCACGACGAGCGCTGCGCACGTCGGCAGCCCGGCCCACACGGCGAACTGCCGGAACCACCCCGGCTCGAACGGACGCGCTCTCCCGACGACGAGGGACCACGCCTCGACGAGCGTCACGAGCGCGAGCCCGAGAACGGTGAGGGCGAGCAAGAAGTGGGCCATGACCGCGAGCGGGTTGAGACCCAGCACGATCGTGATCCCCCCGAGCGGGATCTGCGCAGCCGTACCGAGGAACGCGCCGAGCGCTGCGAGCCGCGCGAATCGGGGGAGGGCTACGACCCGGCGCGACGCGAGCCAGGTGGCGAGCGTGAGCACGAGCCCCACGAGGGCGACCATGCGGTTCCCGAACTCGACGAAGGCGTGAAAGCCCTGCTCGGGAAACGGCTTGGTGCCGCAACGGGGCCAGTTGTCGCACCCGAGACCGGATCCAGTGAGGCGCACGAACGCGCCAGACGTGACGACGACGAGGAGCGCCACGCACGATGCGAGAGCGATGCGAAGGAAGGTCGGCGGCGACAGCGTCCGGACTCGAGCGACCGCCGTTTCCACGGGACGAGTGTACGCTCGGCCGTCCGCGGCGCTACCGCAGAACGACCCCGGATCCTTCGTCGATCCGCCCGATCGTGCGCAGGAAGAGCCCCTGCTCTCCGAACGTCGCGTCGAGGACGACGCCGCGCTCAGCCGGGAGTGTGATCAGGAGGCCGCCGGCGGTCTGTGGGTCGTACGCGAGCGTCTCGAGCTCTGCCGGCGCGTCGGAGTCCACGTGCGAGCCCGCGAACTCGCGGTTCCTCCGGTCCCCGCCGGTCCGTACACCCGCCCGCGCGAGCTCAAGCGCGTCCGGCAGCGCGGGCAGCGCAGCCGAGTCGAGCTCGACGCGAACGCCGCTCCTCGAGGCGACCTCGTGGACATGGCCGAGGAGGCCGAACCCGGTGACGTCGGTGACCGCGTTCGGCGCGAACGGGCGAAGCGCCTCGGCCGCGGTCCCGTTCAGCTCGATCATCGAGGCAACCGCGGCGTCGAGCGTCCCCTCGTGCCCGACGCCGTCCCGAACGGCCTGGAGGACGATTCCGGTCCCGAGCGGCTTCGTCAGGTAGATGCGATCGCCAGGCCGCGCGCCTGCCTTCGACCACACCCCGTCCGGATGAACGGTCCCGACGACGGCGAGCCCGTACTTCGGCTCGACATCGCGAATCGTGTGTCCTCCCGCGAGGATCGCGCCGGCAGCCTGCACACGCTCCGCCGCACCTGCCAGCACCTCAGCGAGCACCTCGTTCGGGAGCTCCTCGGGGAAGGCGGCCACGGAGAGCGCGAGCAACGGCGTGCCGCCCATTGCGAACACGTCGTTGAGCGCGTTCGTCGCAGCAATGGCGCCGAAGGTGCGCGGGTCGTCGACGAGTGGGGGGAAGAAGTCGACCGTGAACACGATCGCGCGCTCGTCGTCCAGCCGGTAGACAGCCGCGTCGTCCGCGGGATCGAGCCCGACCAGGAGGTCTTCCGCATCGACGGTGACGAGACCGGAGAGGATGGTCTCGAGCCGGGCCGCGGCGTACTTCGCGGCACAGCCGCCGGCCTGCGCGAGCGATGTGAGTCGCGCCGTCTCGATGTCCGAACTGTAGGCAGAACGGCAACGGCAGGAGATCGCGCTGCGGCGGCGAACGACAGTCGCGGAGAAGAACCACCCCATTCTCCTCTCCCCCTGACGACCAGCGGCCGCCGCCCCCTCGGCGGCCGCTGTGTTAGATAGGCGCGGTGCGATCGGCTCTCGTCACGGGCGGCTCGTCGGGCATCGGGTACGCACTCGCGCGGATGCTGCGAGAGGACGAGTACGACGTCACGGTCGTCGCCCGTCGCCCGGACAAGCTCGAGGCTGCGGCTCACGAGCTCGGTGTAACCGCGATCCCGGCCAACCTCGCGGACGGGGACGAGTGCGTGCGGGTCGTCGCTGCCCACGTCGATCGCTGTGGCGGCATGGACGTCCTCGTCAACTCTGCCGGCCTCGGCGTCGGGGGCCTGTTCGCAGACCTCGACACGAAGCGGCTCGATCTCCAGCTCGACGTCAACCTTCGTTCGACCCTGATCGTCACGCGCGAGTCGCTTCCGCTCCTGCGCTCCTCGAAGGGTCAGATCGTCACGATCGCGTCGATCGCGGGAACGATCCCGACGCCGAGCCTCGCCGTCTACGGCGCGACGAAGGCAGCCCTCATCGCGTTCACGAACTCGCTCAACCGCGAGGAGGCGGACAACGGGGTTCGCGCGACGGCCATCTGCCCGGCGTTCGTGGCGACGCCGATGACGGAGTGGACCGGCATTCCGCCGGAAGAGATGATCCAGGTCGAGGACGTGGTCGACCTGGTTCAGGCCGTCCTGCAACTGAGCCCGCGTGCGCGGGTGCCGCAAATCGTGGTCGAGCGCGTCGGGGACGTCGTCTAACTCCCGTCGAGCAGATCGTCGCGCACCGCCTGCTCGAGCTCGTCGACCGACACCGGGCCCTCGAACCGCGCTACGACCCGGCCGTTCGTCCCGACCAGGAACGTCCACGGCTCGGTCGTCAGTCCCCACTGCTTCATCCAGCGGTTGTATCCCCGAGCCGGATCGTTGTCCTCGTACACCTCCACGTGGATGAACCGGACATGCTGGCCCTGGAGGTGGTGTGCGACCTCGTTCACGACGTCGACGACCGGCCCGCACGTGCGGCTCGTGCAGTACTTCGGCGTTGCGAACGTCACCACGAATGGAGCGTGCGCCCGGAGCGAGCCTGCGACCGAGTAGCGCAGGAGCGGCATGTCCGGCGGGACGCGAGTCGTCAGCTTCTCGACGTCGCCGCCTGTGCTGGCGAGCGTCGGCGTCTCCGACGAAGGAGCCGGGTCGCCCACGTTCGGGACCGGGGACGACGCGTGCACGACGACGTTCCCGAGCGCGTGGACGCTCTCGCGCCCACCCTGCGGTTCCGCCAGGAGCCAGTAGGTGCCCGGCTTCCGGAGTCGGACGTGGGCGACGTAGATGTGCGTGCTCAGCCCCTGAGATTCGCCCGGTACCTCGATACGCTCGAGCTTCGCGGTCGACATCGCGAACGGTTTCGCCTCGAGCCCGCTCGCGACCCAGATTCGGGCGCTCGGCAACAGGACCTGCCTGCCCTTCGAATCGACGACGACGAACGAGAAGCGAACGTTTCCCGGTTCGTAATCGGACGTTCCGGGGACGACGGCGACGTCGTCCCCGGATGAACGCCACAGTCCTTCCAAGGTCTGGGTTCCGGCGCTGGCCGAAGCCCCCTCGTCTTCAGAGCTACCGCAACCGGCCAGGAGGAGGCAGCACGTCACCGCGGTCACCGCCGCAGCCCAGCGCATCGCCCCTCGAGTCTAGCCGCAGGCAGCCCGCTTTCTAGAACATGCGGTGTCCGTCGGACCAGGAGACCGGGGCGAGCTTCCCCAGCCAGGCCGCGAGCAGCGCCAGACCCGTGACCAGCAGCACGAGACGTGCCTTCATGGCGACCTCCTCCTCTCTCTAGAAGCGGATTTCCTGGAGCGCCTCGGCAGCGTTCCGGTAGAGACGCGACGCCTCGCGGTCGTCTCCACGACGCGCCGCGAGATCACCGAGGGCAACCCATGCCTCCGTGCGGTGGCTGATGGATGCGAGCTGCTCGGCAGCCGCGTCCGCCCGACGGAAGCACTCCTCCGCCTCGTCGAGTCGATCCCGTTCCATCAAGGCTCGTCCCAGTACGAGCTGCGATGGACAGACCTCGTCGAGGAAGTCCTCCCTTCCCTCCAGCAGAGCGAGCGCCTTGCGTGCGAGCTCCTCTGCCTGGTCGTACTCGTGCCGACGCAGGTGAACCTGCGCCAGCCCTTCGAACGCCTGTGCGGCGTCCGGAGGCGAATCGGCCTCGAGCGCACGAGCGATCGAGGCCTGGAGATAGTCGACGGCCTTGTCCTCGTCTCCGAGGAGCAGCGTCAGGCCGCCGAGATTCAGCAGGAGCCGGCCGACGTTCCGCTCGTCGTTCAGCTCGTGGTACAGCTCCCGCGCGCGCTGCGCATAGTTGCGGGAGAGGACGTAATGGCCTTGTCGCTGGGCGACCATGGAGGCCTGGAAGTACGTGTTGGCGATCGCGCGCTTGTCACCGAGATCCTGCGCGAGCTCGAGTGCGCGCTCGACGTCCTCGCGGGCCGCCTCGAAGTCGCGCTGGCGACGCCGGCAACGCGACCGCCAGCCGAGGATGTCGGCACGGAGCAGGTCGCACGGCAAACCGGACCCCTCGGCCAGCGAGAGCGCCTCGTCGAACAGCGCGACCGCGGTCGAGATGCTCGAGAGCTTGTAGCGCGCGACGCCCACACGGAAGAGGACGTCGGCACGGTCGACGTCGGAGAACCCGGGTTGCTCGACGAGTTCACGAGCCCGCTGGAGCAGTGCGAGCGAGTCCTTGATGTCACCGTCTTGCATCAACGCCCAGGCTTCGCCGGCGAACGCTCGGAGTAGGAGCGCAGGCGCGCTCGTCTCCTCGAGCTCCGGACGAGAGGCGCGGAACGCATCGACCGCTTCGGTGTAGGAGTGCGCCTCGGAGAGCGCCTCCGCGCGGGCGAGGTGCGCCTCGAGCTTCGCTCGCTCCTCGGTCGAGACGCCGGCGGTGAGAAACGCAGGGTCGACGCTGAGCCGCTGGGCGAGCCACGAGACGGTGTCGTCCGTCGGTCGCGTCTTGCCACGCTCGATCTGGCTGATGTACTCCTTGGAGAACCGCCCTCCGGCGAGATCGGTCTGCGTCAGGCCCGCGGCGACCCGCAGCGACCGCACGCGCTCACCGAGACGAGTGCCTCCAGCAGGGGTGTTCGTGGCCGTCTCGCTCATGCCTCTCGGAGTCAAGCGGTGATGCCGGCCGGACGCGCTCCCCCGAGCGGGGGATGTCGATCCGGTGTGGAGTCAAGTGGACCATAGCCGAAATCACTTGACCGAGCTACTTGACTTTTTCGGACACGGCTCCTATAGTCAGGCCCACACCGCACCGACCGGACGCCAGGTCGCTGCGAGGGCGCCACCGCCGGATTCGCAGGCGAGCGCAGGCAGAACGTGGCTGGGCCGCAGAGCCACGATTCTCCGGCTCGTCGCCCCGGGAAGGGGTCGCCTCGAACGGAGAACGCCCCCGGAGCCGCAGCCGGGGGCGTTCTGATTTGAAGGGGGAACCCATGGTTCCCCCTTCGTACCCCCTCCTTCTGCGTGCGGCACGGCTTCTGCCGTGCCTGGCCTACGGGCGAATGAATCGCCCTTCGGCCCTCGAGCGAGCGTCACGGGTCAGCCTTGGGCCGGCCCTCGGAACGCCGAAGTTTGGTCCAGCGTTCAGGCGGCGCCGGTTAGCCAGCGCTTGCGCTCGGCCTTGATGGCAGCGAAGTCGTCCGCGCCGAGCGGCCCGCCGAGGCGGTCGGCCATGGACACGAGCAGGCTGCCCGCGACGAGGATCCAGGCCTCGGCGTCGACGTTGCGGTCGGCGGGCATCGCGCCGCACGCCTGCATCCGTCGGAGGAGCTCGGCGAAGAAGTCGTGCACCTCGCGCATGTGCGCGCGCACATGACGGCGGATCTCGGCATCCTCGCCCGCCTCGGTGATCGCCTGCATCCAGAGGCTCGGCAGGAGCACCTTCATCTCCCGCATCGTCGCCGGGCCGATCGCCTCCCATCCCTCTGCCGGCCCGAGGTCGGCCACGCTCGCCTCGATCTTCACGCGGATGCGGCGCCAGGCCTCGACGAGACACGCGAAATAGAGCTCGAGCTTGGACGAGAAGTGCCGGTAGAGGATCGGTTCCGAAACGCCCGCCTCCCGGGCGATCTCGGCAGTCGTCGCGCCCGCGTAGCTCCCGGTCGAGAACACGCGGAGCGCAGCGTCGACGATCGCGAGCCGCCGCTCGGCGGCGGGTAGCCGGGAGCCTGAGCCTACGACCTGCGTCACGCCGCGAGCTCCGGGGCCTGCTCCTCCGAGCGTTGCCGGCGTCCTCTCGCCTCCTCGTGCGGCCGGATGAGCACGCAGGCGACGATCGCCCCCGCCACCGCGATGACCGCGGCGACCGTCAGCGCATCCTGGAACCCGTTCATGAAGGTGGCTTTGAAGGCCGCTTGCTCGATCGGGCCGAGCTGCGCGCCGGGATTCGGCTGGTGTCCGCCGAACTGGCTGGCCATGATCGCGCCCATGACCGCGACCCCCATGGTGCCGCCCACCTGGCGGAACGCGTTCAGGACCGCCGAGCCGACCCCGGCCTTGTCCACCGGCACGCTGCGGGTCGCGGCGGCCGCGCTCGGCGTCATCGTCGATGCCATGCCGATCCCGCCGATGAGCATCGCCGGAAGCAGGTTCCAGAAGCTCGCGTCGGAGCTCAGGCGGGAGAAGTAGACGAGCTGGATCGCGATCAGCGCCATCCCGCCCGTCATGAACCAGCGTGAGCCGACACGGTCGGTCATACGGCCGGCGAGCGGCGCGATGACGATGATCAAGAGCGTCATCGGCAGGAAGGCGGCACCGGCCTGCACGGCCGAGTAGCCGAGGATGTCCTGCATGTACAGCGAGACGAAGAAGAAGACGCCGAACATCGAGAGCGCGACGAGCAGGATCACGGTGTTGGCGCCGGTGTAGGTGCGGTTCCGGAACAGCTCCAGCGGCAGCATCGGTGCCCGCTGCGTGCGCTCGAGCACGACGAACGCAACGAGCGCCACGACCGCGATGGCGAATGCCCCGATGATCCGCGCCGAGCCCCAGCCGTAGCTGTTCCCCTCGATCAATGCGTACGTGAGGGCGAAGAGGCCGAGTGCCGAGGTCGCAAGGCCCGGGATGTCGAGCCGCTCGTGCGTCTCGTCCTTCGACTCGTCGATGAAGACGAAGCTCGCCCCGATGCCGAGGATGCCGACCGGGACGTTCACGAAGAAGATCCAGTTCCAGGTGAGGTGCTCCGTGATCAAGCCGCCGATGAGCGGTCCGATCGCGAGCGCAAGCGCGGAGACGCCGGCCCAGATGCCGATCGCGGTGCCACGCTGCCTGGGCGGGAACGTCGCCGCGATGATCGAGAGCGTGGCGGGGTTCATCAGAGCCGCCCCGGCGCCCTGCACGATCCGCGCGG
>DASSQE010000049.1:0-13141 GCA_035702645.1 Gaiellaceae bacterium | reverse complement strand
GGGACGCTCGTCCCGATCCTGATCGACGCAGGGATCCTCCCGACACCACTTGGCCGGGCGGTGCTCGGGACCGGCGTCGCGGGGGAGTTCTGGCCGATCATCTTCATCTCGGTCTTCCTCACCAGTCAGTACGGCGCACTGACGGAAGTGCTCCTCCTCGTCCTCTTCGGCGCGATCGTCCTCGCTGCTGCGAGCGTCGCTCTCCGCGCCAGGCCCCCACGCGTGCTGCGCGTGCTGCAGGAGACCGTGCATACGACGGGCCAGGCCGCCGTCCGCACGTCGATCTTCCTCCTCGCGCTCCTCGTCTTCCTCGCGGCCGGCGCCGGCTTCGAGTACGTGCTCGGAGCGTTCGCAGCCGGCCTCGTGGTGGGGGTCGCGCTCGATACACCCGAGGGCGAGGTCGTGCGTATGCGGCTCGAAGGGGTCGGGTTCGGGTTCCTCATCCCGATCTACTTCGTCGTCACGGGGATGACCTTCGACCTCGACTCGCTCCTGAGCGTGAGCGGTCTCGCGCTCGCCGCCCTCTTCCTCGCTCTGCTCCTCGCCGCCCGCGGCCCGTCCGCGCTGCTCTGGCGCCGCGAGCTCGCGCGGAGCGACACGATCGCGCTCGGATTCTTCGGCGCGACCGGGCTGCCGTTGATCGTCGCGGTCGTCGGCATCGCCGAGGGGCGCGGCGCTATCTCGGACGCGGTGGGCGCCTCGCTGATCGGCGCGGGCATGGTGTCCGTGCTCGTGTTCCCGCTCGTCGGGACCCGCCTCGCGAAGGGCGGCGGCGCGCCGCAGACCGCCGCCGAGGCGACGGGCGAGGTCCTGAGCGGCGAGTACTAGAGGCTTGATGCCCGGTTCACCCGGGTGAACCGGGCGGAACCCTCCGCGACGAGCGATCGAAGTGCGACAGAATGGCGGCTATGGCCGCCACCACCACCGAGGAGTTCTTCGACGCCCTCGGCCGACAAGGCCACGAGCCGCTGATGAGCCGCGGGAACGGGACGATCCGCGTGGAGCTCACCGACGGCAAGAAGTCGGAACGGTGGTTCGTCAAAGTGTCGCGCGGCGACGTCGAGGTGGCGCGGACGGGGCGCGGCGAGGCCGACTGCGTCGTGCGCGGAACGAGGGAGCTCTTCGACCGGCTCGTGTCGGGTCGGACGAACCCCGTCGTCGCGCTCCTCCGCGGCGATCTCTGGTTCGAGGGCGACTACAACCTCGCGATCCTCTTCCAGCGCCTCTTCCCCGACCCGCCGCGTTCGCGCAAGAAGACGGCGTCATGAGCGACGACCTCGTCAAGATCCTCGACGGCAACACGTTCGTGGTCTCGGACCAGGCGGGCGACATCGAGGCCTCGCGTGACGACCCGACCGGCCTCTTCTCCTACGACACGCGGTTCATCTCGACCTGGGTCCTCACGATCAACGGCGAGCGCCTGAACCCGCTCTCGGTCGACGACCTCCAGTACTTCGAGACGCGGTTCTTCCTCGTCCCCGGGACGGGCACCGTGTACATCGATGCCAAGCTCTCGGTCATCCGGCGCCGCGAGGTCGGCATGGGCTTCCACGAGGAGCTGACGATCCTCAACCATTCGGACAAGCCGGTCCGGCTCACCGTGCGGCTCGATGCCGGCTCGGACTTCGCCGACTTGTTCGAGGTCAAGGACGACCTCCGCAAGAAGGGGAAGTACTCCACGGAGATCAAGGGCCGCGAGCTCCGGCTCCGCTACCAGCGCGAGGAGTTCCGCCGCCAGACGACCGTGTCGGCGTCGCAGCGCGCGCGCATCGACTCGAAAGGCATGACCTTCACGTGCCGCATCGAGCCGCACGGCGAGTGGACGACCGACCTCGACGTCGTCCCCGTGGTCGCCGCGCTCGAGGACGTGGCGCAGGCGCGCGCCGCGCGCCGGATCTCGATGCAACGGAACCTCGAGCGCTGGCTCGCGCAGGCGCCGCGCGTCGAGTGCGACTGGGAGCCGCTGCGGAGGATCTACCAGCGGAGCCTCGTCGACCTCGCTGCGCTCCGCTTCTCGCCGCCGATCGCCGGTGGTCGCTCGCTGCCGGCGGCCGGTCTCCCGTGGTTCATGACCATGTTCGGCCGGGACAGCATCTTCACGAGCCTCCAGGCCCTGCCCTTCGTGCCCGAGCTCGCGGCCACGACGTTGCTCGCGCTCGGCGACTGGCAAGGAAGTCGCGTGGACGACTTCCGGGACGAGGATCCCGGCCGGATCCTCCACGAGATGCGCTACGGGGAGATGACGGCCTTCGAGGAGCGCCCGCACTCGCCGTACTACGGCTGCGCCGACGCGACGCCGCTGTACATCGTCCTGCTCGACGAGTACGAGCGCTGGACGGGCGACCGGAAGCTCGTCCGCGATCTCGAGATCGAGGCCCGCGCGGCGCTCAACTGGATCGACGAGTACGCGGATCTCCGCGGCGACGGCTATGTCTGGTACAAGCGCCGCAACGAGAAGACCGGGCTCGAGAACCAGTGCTGGAAGGACTCCTGGGACTCCATCTCCTACCGCGACGGGCGGCTCCCCGGCTTCCCGCGCGCGACCTGTGAGCTCCAGGGTTACGCCTACGACGCGAAGCTGCGCGGCGCGCGGCTCGCGCGGTCCGTGTGGAAGGACCCCGATCTCGCGGACCGGCTGGAGAAGGATGCCGCCGACCTCAAGCGCCGGTTCAACCGCGACTTCTGGGTTGCGGACGACGAGTACTTCGCGCTCGCACTCGACCCCGACGGCAACCAGGTCGACGCGCTCGGCTCGAACAACGGGCACCTGCTCTGGAGCGGGATCGTCGACAAGTCGAAGGCGAAGGCAGTTGCACGGCACCTCATGGGCTCGAAGCTCTTCTCCGGCTGGGGGGTGCGCACGCTCGCCGAGGGCGAGGCGCGCTACAACCCGATCGGCTACCACGTCGGGACCGTCTGGCCGTTCGACAACTCCTTCGTCGCCTGGGGCCTCCGGCGCTACGGGTTCAAGGAGGAGGCGGCACGTATCGCGCTCGGCATCCTCGAGGCGGCGGACTTCTTCGACGGCCGGCTGCCCGAGGCGTTCGGCGGCTCCGAGCGCTCGCAGACGAAGTACCCGGTCCAGTACCCGACTGCGTGCAGCCCGCAGGCGTGGTCGACCGGGGCGCCGCTCCTCTTCCTGCGGACTATGCTGGGCATCGAGCCCCACGGTGACCACCTCGCGGTCGATCCCGCGCTGCCGCGCCGGATCGGGCACCTCGAGCTGCTCGACATCCCGGGCCGCTGGGGCCGGATCGATGCCTTCGGTCGCGGGCGGGTGAACGCCGGAGGCAGAAGCTCTCGCCGCTGACGCCGCCGGCGAGCGTCCGGGTCCACGCGTGGCGTGGCGCGGCCGCCGTGACGCTCCGGTCGGGCGAGCTCGAGGCGACGTTCCTGCCCGAGCTGAACATGCTCGGCGTGTCGCTGCGGCTCGCGGGTGCAGACTTCCTCGCGCTACCGGGTGGGATCGCCGCGTACCGCGGGCAGCACACGACCGGTCTGCCGCTCCTCGCCCCGTGGGCCAACAGGCTCTCGGCGCGCGAGTACCGAAGCGGGCGGACGCGTGTGGATCTCCGTCGGCTCGCGCTGCATGTAGACGGCCGCGGGCTGCCGATGCACGGGACCATGTCCGCAGCGGACGCCTGGAGTCTCGAGGGGCTCTCGGCGCGGGGCTCGCGCGCATCGCTGCACGCGTCCTACGAGTACGAGAGCCACGAGCGGCTCGCGGCCTTTCCGTTTCCACATCGGTTGGAGGCCGGGGTCGAAGTCGACGGTCGCTCGCTCGCGATCACGACGAGGCTGGCGCCGACCTCCGATCGAGCCGTGCCGGTGTCGTTCGGCTACCACCCGTACTTCCGCCTTCCGCGTGGGAGGCGGGCCGAGTGGCGCCTCCGACTGCCGTCGCGGATCCTCGTCGAGCTCGACCGGCGCGGCATCCCGACCGGAGGTCGACGACGAGCGGGGGCGGAGTCGAGCCGGATCGGATCGCGCTCGTTCGACGACCTCTTCGAGCTCGAGCGGGGACGTGCATTCGTTCTCGACAGCGGTTCGTGCCGGCTCCGGGTCGGCCTCGGTGCGGGGTACACACACGCGCAGGCGTATGCGCCGCCCGATGCGGGCTTCGTCTGTTTCGAGCCGATGACCGCTCCGACGAACGCGCTCGTCACAGGCGCCTGCCCGCTCGTCCGGCCCGGCGACACGTTCACCGCTCGCTTCCGTGTCACACCGGAGCTGGAGCACGGCTGAGGCGAGGAGCGCGCGCCGCCCGTGGGATACTCGCCGCGGTCGTGGATCGAGGCGTGGCTCATTCGCCGGAGGCCCATATGACGTGAGCGTCGAGCAGGAGAAGAAACTCGCCGCCGAGGCGGCCGCGCGCCTCGTCGAGGACGGCATGCGCGTCGGCCTGGGGACGGGATCGACGGTCGCCTTCCTCCTGCCCGCGCTCGCCGAGCGCGGCCTGGAGCTCCGCTGCGTCGCGACGTCGCCGGCGACTGCTCGGGCGGCCGAAGAGCTCGGGCTGCGCGTGGAGCCGTTCCTCGGGATCGACGCGCTTCCGCGGCTCGACGTCGCCGTCGACGGGGCCGACCAGGTCGATCCCTCCGGCTGGCTCGTCAAGGGCGGCGGCGCGGCGCATACGCGCGAGAAGGCCGTCGCGGCCGCCGCGGACCGGTTCGTCGTCATCGTCTCCTCCGACAAGCTCGTCGAGCGGCTGTTGCCGCCCGTTCCGCTGGAGCTGCTCGAGTTCGGGCTCGCCGGCACGCTCCGGCGACTGGGCGACGTGCGGCTCCGGGACGTCCCGCAGAGCCCTGACGGAGGCGTCATCGCCGACTACCACGGTGCCTTCGACGATCCGGAGGAGCTCGCCGCGCGCCTGTCCGCAACCGTCGGCGTCGTCGAGCACGGGCTCTTCCCGGCCTCGCTGGTCTCCGACGTCGTGATCGGGCGCGGCGAGGCTGTCGAGATCCGGACTCCGACGTAGCGCTCAGCCGTCCGGAGCGGCCGCCTCGTCCGCGAAGATCAGCGCGCGCTCCGACGCCACGCGGCCGCCCGGGATCGAGCGGTCGCCCTCGCGCAGGCGACGTAGCGCGTCGACCTTGTCCTCGCCGGTGACGATCCAGAGGATCTCGCTCGCGCGGTCGAGCACCGGGTAGGTGAGCGTCATCCGCTGCCTGCCCTGGTACTCGCGGGTGACCGCGACGTCGCGGTCGGTGATCTCGAGCACCGGGTCGCCGGGGACGAGCGAGGCCGTGTGGCCGTCCGGGCCGAGACCGAGGTGGATCAGATCGAAGCGCTCCGGGAGCGACCGGGCGTAGTCGGCCGCCGCGGCCTCGAGGTCCGCCTCCTCGACGGGCATGGGGTGGACGTCTGCGCCGCTCTCGGCGGGCAGGCTGGCGAGGAGGTGGGTGAGGTTTCGGTCCGGGTCTCCGGCCGGCGCGACCCGCTCGTCCACCTGATAGATCGCAGTCCGGTTCCACGGTTCGTCCTCGTCGCCGAGGTCCGCGAACATCGCCCACGGCGTGTGGCCCCCGCTGACCGCGAACGTGAAGCGGCCGTGGTCGCGGACCGCCGCACGTGACAGCTCGGCCACGTGCGTCGCCGCGCGGCGGGCGACGGTGGCCGCATCCGTGAGGATCTCGATGCGCGGACCCTGGGCCACCGATCAGCTCGCCTTCTCGTCGTGGCCGCCGAACTCCTTGCGCATCGCTGAGAGCAGCTTGTCGGCGAAGTCGTCGAGCCCTCGGGATGCGAAGCGGGAGTAGAGCGCGGTCGTGAGGACGGGCGCGGGGATCCCCTCGTCGATGGCCGCGACCGAGGTCCAGCGGCCCTCGCCCGAGTCGGAGACGCGTCCGGCGAACTCCTCGAGCTCCGGCGACTCGTAGAGCGCCTGCGCCGTCAGGTCGAGCAGCCACGCGCCGACGACGCTGCCGCGGCGCCAGACCTCCGCGACCTCGGTGGTGTCGATCTCGTACTGGTAGTACTGCGGGTTCTCGAGCGGGGCGGTCTCCGCGTCCAGCTCGCGCTTGCGCAGGCCCGCGTCGGCATTCTTGATGATGTTGAGACCCTCGGCGAACGCGGCCATGAGGCCGTACTCGATCCCGTTGTGGACCATCTTCACGAAGTGGCCGGCGCCGTTCGGGCCGCAGCGGTAGTAGCCCTGCTCGGAGGGCGTGGGGTCGCCAGTGCGGCCGGGCGTGCGTGGTGCGGCCTCGACTCCGGGCGCGATCGAGGCGAAGATCGGCCCCAGGCGCTCCACGATCTCGTCCTCGCCGCCGATCATCAGGCAGAAGCCGCGCTCGAAGCCCCACACGCCGCCGCTCGTGCCGACGTCGACGTGGTGGATCCCCTTCTTCTTCAACTCGGCGGCGTGGCGGATGTCGTCGTGGTAGTAGGTGTTGCCGCCGTCGATGATCACGTCGCCCTCTTCGAGGACCTCGGCGACGTCGTGGATCGTCTTGTCCGTGATCTCGCCGGCCGGGACCATCACCCAGACGGTGCGCGGCTTCTCGAGCTTCGAGGCGAAGTCCGCGAGCGATTCCGCGCCGGTAGCGCCGTCCGCCTCGAGCGTCTTGACCGCCTCGGAGAAGACGTCGTAGCCCACGCAGCGGTGACCGTCCTTCATGAGTCGCCGGACGATGCCGGCCCCCATCCGGCCGAGCCCGACCATTCCGAGTTGCATGGGGTTGTCGGTCGCCATCTCGCCCCTTTCGTCAGTTGCTGGAGAGGATGTATCGCTCGACGGCTTCGGCGAAGCCGTCGTCGTCGTTCGAGGCCGTCACGCGCCGCGCGGCGCGCTGCACCTCCCGGTCGCTCTGCCCCATGGCGATGGAGAGGCCCGAGTGGGCGAACATGAGGACGTCGTTCGGCATGTCCCCGATCGTCGCGATCTCCTCCGAGGAGATGCCGTAGGTCGTCGACAGGAACCTGACCACCGCGCCCTTGTTCGCCTGCGGGTGGGTGACGTCGAGGTAGTACGGCTGCGAGCGCGAGGCTGAGACGTGGTCGCCGAACTCGTGCTGCGCCGTCGCGGACGCGCGCTCGACGGCATCGTGGTCGTCGCTCACGCCCACGATCTTCGCGACGTTCGTCAGGCCCTCGTAGCCGTCGCTCACGGTCGGCTCGAACTGAACGGTCAGCGCCTCGCGTTGCACATGCGGGCCTTCGAGGTCACGGACGAACCAGTCGGCTCCTCGGTACACCCAGACGTTGAGGCGGAACGACTCGAGGAGATGGATCACCGACGCGACGAGCTCTTCGGGGATCGTCTTCTGGTCGACGACCTCCATGTCCGGCTCGACGACGAGCCCTCCGTTGAACGCTGCGATCGGCGTCGCGAGCGCCAACGGTCCGATCAGCATCGCCATGCCGCGCGGCGGCCTGCCGCTCGTCACCGCGAACTTCACGCCCGCCTCCCGGAGCCGGTGGACGGCTTCGATCGATCGGTCCGTGAGGACCTTGTTCGAGGTCACCAGCGTCCCGTCGACATCCGAGAGCAGCAGGCGGACCGTCATCTGAGAGTCCGGTAGCGCCGGATGAGCGCGTTGGTCGAGCTGTCGTGCCCGAGCTCCGGCTCCGTCGGCGCCTCGAGCTCCGGGATGATCCGCTTCGCGAGCACCTTCCCGAGCTCCACGCCCCACTGGTCGAAGGAGTCGATTCCCCAGATCGTCCCCTGCGTGAAGACGCTGTGCTCGTACAGGGCGACCAGCGCTCCGAGCGTGTGCGGCGTGAGCGCCTCGGCGAGGATCACGTTCGTCGGCCGGTTCCCCTCGAACACGCGGTGGGGGACGATCCCCTCGGGTGTGCCCTCGGCCCGCACCTCGGCCTCGGTCCTGCCGAACGCGAGCGCCTCGGCCTGGGCGAAGACGTTCGACATGAGGATGTCATGGTGGTCGCGGATCGGGTTGAGCGTCTTTCCGAACCCGATCAGGTCGAGCGGGATCAGCTTCGTTCCCTGATGGACGAGCTGGTAGAAGCTGTGCTGGCCGTTCGTCCCCGGCTCACCCCAGTAGACGGCGCCGGTCTGGTAGTCGACGTGCCGGCCGTCGAGCGTGACGTGCTTCCCGTTCGACTCCATCGTCAGCTGCTGGAGGTAGGCAGGGAAGCGCTTCAGGTACTGGTCGTACGGCATCACGCCGACGGTCTGGGCGTCGAAGAAGTCGCCGTACCACACCGCCAGCAAGCCCATGAGGGCGGGCAGGTTCCGCTCGAGCGGGGTTGTGCGGAAGTGCTCGTCCATCGCACGGAACCCGTCGAGGAGCTCCCGGAACCCGGCCGAGCCGATCGCGAGCATGGTCGAGAGGCCGATCGCCGAGTCCATCGAGTAGCGGCCGCCGACCCAGTCCCAGAATCCGAACATGTTCGCGGTGTCGATGCCGAACTCCCGGACGCCGTCCGCGTTCGTCGACACCGCGACGAAGTGCTTCGCGATCGCGGACTCGTCGCCGAGCGCCGAGAGCAGCCACTCCCGCGCCGTCCGCGCGTTGGTCATCGTCTCCAGGGTCGTGAACGTCTTCGAGGAGACGATGAAGAGCGTGCGCTCGGGGTCGAGGTCCCGGGTCGCCTCCGCGAAGTCGGTGGAGTCGACGTTCGACACGAAACGGAACGTGAGCTCCCGGTTGGAGTAGTGGCGGAGCGCCTCGTACGCCATCACCGGGCCGAGGTCGGAGCCGCCGATCCCGATGTTGACGACGTTCGCGATCGGCTTGCCCGTGTGCCCTCTCCACACGCCCGTCCGCACCCGCTCCGAGAAGTCGGACATGCGGTCGAGGACGTCGTGGACCTCGGCGACCACGTCGACGCTGTCGACGACGAGGATCGTGCCCCTCGGCATCCGCAGGGCGACGTGGAGGACCGAGCGGTTCTCGGACACGTTGATGCGGTCGCCCCGGAACATCGCCTCCGTCCGCTCGGGGAGCCCGCACTCCTTCGCGAGCAGGATCAGGAGCCGGAGCGTCTCGTCCGTGACGCGGTTCTTCGAGTAGTCGAGGTACAGGCCGGCTCCCTCGGCGGCGAGGTGCTCGCCGCGCGCCGGGTCCTGCGCGAACAGGTCGCGCAGGTGGACGTCTTTGACCTCCGCATGGTGGCGCTCGAGAGCGCGCCACGCGCGGCGCTGTCGGAGCGGAGTCGTCGGCGCGGTGGCTGTCGTCGTCGTGCTCATCGTTCCTCCCCGTCGGCTCAGGTGCGGAGCGTTGCCTTCTGCTCGTCGATGATGGACAGCAGGTCGTTCCACGCGTCGACGAAGCTCGCAGCGGCGTCCGCCTGCAGCTTGGCTGCCAGGGAGTCGACGTCGATCCCTGCGGCCACGTGGGCCGCGAGCGTCTCGTCCGCACTGCCTCCGTCCGTCGCCATCGGCTTGCCCACGTGCCCGTGGTCGTAGAACGCCTGCAGGGTCGCCTCGGGGACGGTGTTCACGGTGAACGGTGCACCGAGGCAGTGGAGGTAGAGGTCGTCCGGGGCTTTCGGGTCCTTGGTGCTCGTCGACGCCCACAGCAGCCGCTGCGCCCGTGCGCCCTGGTTCTTCAGCTTCTGCCAGCGGTCGGAGTCGAGGAGCTCTCGGTACGCGGCATACGTCTTCTGCCCGATCGCGAGCGCCAGCGTGTCGCGGAGCTCGGCCGGCACCTCGTCGAGCACCGCGACGTCCCAGCGGGACATGAAGACCGAGGCCACGGAGCCGACCACCGGGTTCAGCCCTGCCTCGATGCGCCGCTCGACGCCGCGCATGAACGCCTCGGCGGCGGCGACGTAGTGCTCGGGCGAGAAGAGGAGCGTGACGTTGACCGGGACCCCGGCCGCGATCGCCTCCTCGATCGCGGGGAGTCCCTCGGCGGTGCCCGGGATCTTGATGAACAAGTTGTCGCGGCCAGCCTTCGCGTGGAGCGATCTCGCGGCCTCGACCGTGCTCGCCGTGTCGTACGCGAGGAGGGGCGAGACCTCGAGCGACACCCAGCCGTCGACGCCCGCCGTCCGCTCGTGGATCGACCCGAAGAGGTCGGCGGCGCGGCGGAGGTCCTCGATCGCGAGCTCGAAGAAGATCGCCTCCCGGTCGTCACCCTGTTCCGCGAGATCCTGGATCGCGTCGTCGTAGCCGCCCGACGCGATCGCCTTGTCGAAGATCGACGGGTTCGAGGTCAGCCCGGTCACGGAGTACTCGTCGATGTAGGTCTGGAGCTGCCCGGAGTCGAGCAGCTCGCGCGTGATGTTGTCGAGCCAGATGCTCTGCCCCAGCTCGTGCAGCTTCTCGGTTGCGTGCATGCGTTTCATCCAACCTCCTGGTTGCCCCGGGCGGCGGCGACCCGTTCGCGCGCGACCCGCGCGACCGCGTCGGGCGTGAACCCGAACTTCTCGACGAGCATCTTCAGCGGCGCCGACGCGCCGAACGTGTGCATTCCGACGATCGCGCCTCCGTCGCCGACGTAGCGGTGCCAGCCGAGAGTCGACGCCTGCTCGATCGCGACGCGCGCTTTGACGGACGGTGGGATGACTGCCTCGCGGTACTCCGTCGGCTGGCGGTCGAAGAGCTCCGAGCAGGGCATGCTGACGACGCGCGCGGCGATGCCCTCCTGCGCGAGCTCCTCCCGCGCGGACAGCGCCAGCGCTACCTCGGACCCGGTCGCGATCAGGATCGCGTCGGGCTCTTCCCCGTCGGCGTCGACGAGGACGTACGCGCCCTTCGCGAGCTCGGAGGCGGGAGCGCTGACGGAGCGGTCGATCGTCGGGAGCGCCTGCCGCGAGAGGATCAGGACTGCCGGCTCGCGGCGGAGCTGCATGACGTAGCGCCACGTCTCCGCGACCTCGTTCGCGTCCGCGGGGCGGAACACGAGCAGGCCGGGAATCGCGCGCAGCGAGACGAGCTGCTCGACCGGCTGGTGCGTCGGCCCGTCCTCCCCGACCCCGATCGAATCGTGTGTGAAGACGTGGATGACCGGGATCTCCATGAGTGCGGAAAGCCGGATCGCGCCCCGCGCGAAGTCGGAGAAGATCAAGAACCCCGACCAGAACGGGCGGAGCTTCGACAGGGCGAGACCGTTCGCGATCGCGGCGGACGCGTGCTCGCGGACGCCGAAGTGGAAGTTGCGGCCGGCGCGGTCGTCCGGCTGGAAGTCCCCCGCTCCGTCGAAGGTGAGGCGCGTCTTCGTCGAGGGAGCGAGGTCCGCGGCACCACCGAGGAGCCACGGCACACGAGCGGCGACGGCGTTCAGGACTTGGCCGGAGGAGTCGCGGCTGGCGATGCCCTTCTCATCGGCCGGGAAGGACGGGATGTCCGCGTCCCACCCGTCCGGGAGCTCGCGGCGCTGCATCCGGTCGATCTCGTCGGCGAGCTCGGGATACGTCGCGCGGTACTCGTTGACGAGCTCCTGCCACGCCTCCCGCGCATCCTTCCCGCGCGTGCCGATGCCCTCCGCGAAGTGCGCGTAGACGCCCTCCGGCACGAGAAACTCCGCGTCCTCCGGCCAGCCGAAGAACCGCTTCGCAGCCTTGACTCCCTCGGGGCCGAGCGGTTCCCCATGCGCCTTCGGCGTGTCCTCGACGTCGGTCCCGTAGCCGATGTGGCTGTGCACGACGACGAGCGTCGGTCGCTCGTTCTCCGCGCGGAAGTCGTGCAGGGCCTTCTCGACCTGTGTCAGGTCGTTCGCGTCGGAGACGGTCGTCACGTTCCAGCCGTAGGCCGCGAACCTGGCGGCGACGTCCTCCGTGAACGCGATGTCCGTGTGCCCCTCGATCGTGACCCGGTTCGAGTCGTAGATCCAGCACAGGTTGGAGAGTCGCTGGTGGGCCGCGAACGAGGCGGCCTCCGAGGCGATCCCCTCCATCATGCAGCCGTCGCCCGCCTGGGCATAGACGTCGAAGTCGAAGATCGTGAACCCGTCGCGGTTGTAGCGGGCGGCCAGCCACTTGCTCGCGACGGCCATGCCCACCGAGGTCGCCGCCCCTGTTCCGAGCGGCCCGGTCGTCGCCTCGACTCCGCTCGTCCACCGGTACTCGGGGTGGCCCGGAGCCTTCGAGTCGAGCTGGCGGAACCGCTTGAGATCGTCGAGCGAGACCGCGGGCGTGCCCAGGACCTCGTAGTCGGGATCCACTGCGCGAACGCCCGTGAGGTGGAGCAGCGACCAGAGGAGCGCCGACGCGTGCCCCGACGAGAGCACGTAGCGGTCGCGGTTCGGCCAGATCGGGTCGGCCGGATCGAAGCGGAGGAGCCGTTGCCAGAGGAGATAGGTGAGCGGCGCGATCCCGATCGGCGTCCCGGGGTGCCCCGAGTTCGCCGCCTCGATCGCGTCGATGCAGAGCATGCGGATCGTGTCGATGCACTTCGCGTCGAGATCGACCTTCGTTTCGGTGGTGCTCATCGCTCTCCCCGTTCGGTCGCTGTCAGCCTGCTGCCGCCGCGTAGGCGCGTACGAGACGCACGTAGTTCTCGCCGATCGTCTCCGCGACGTCGTCGGCGTCTGCCCCGGCGAGCCAGCGCTCGAGGGGCTCCCACCAGATCGTCCGCCCGACCGCGAAGCCCACGAACCCGGGCACGGAGGCACCCGTCTCGAGCCAGCGGACGACCTTGTTCTCGTTCCCGCCGCGCCCGAGGACGACGCACTCCACGCCGTCGCGACCGCCGGCCCGCGCCGCCTCGGCGACCCGGATGCAGTCCTCCCGCCGGTCGAGGCCCTCGATCTTCCACACGTCCGGCTCGACTCCGGCGGCCTGGCACTCGCGGATCGCCCCGATCATCAGGTCGGGGCGGAGCTCGATGTCGTAACGGTCGGCGTCGCCGCCGACGCGCTCGAGCTGCTCCTGCTCCGCCGGGACGAGGAGCTCGAACAGGAACTTCCGGCCGGTCGAGTGGAGCCAGTCGCCGAGGCGGGCGAGCCGTTCGGTCTGGCGGCGGTTCAGCTCGTCGTCGCCCTCGGGGTTGTAGCGGACGAGGACCTTCGCGTAGGTGGGCTCGAACGCGGCGATGTGCTCGCCGAAGTCGTCGCCGTACTCGAAGTCGAACTCGGCCTGACCGCTCTTCTCGACGGGCATCGCGAGGATCACGCCGAGCTCTCGGGCGGCGGCTGCGAGCTCGGCTCCGAACTGCTCGTCGACGAGGATCCCGGCGCCATCGGGAGGGACCTCGCCCGAGCCGAGCGCGGCGCGGAAGCCCGCGAAGATG
>DASSQE010000048.1:0-4658 GCA_035702645.1 Gaiellaceae bacterium | reverse complement strand
TCCACGTCGATCCGGAAGCGGGCTGGTTCCCCCACTACCTCGGATTCGCGGTCGAGCGGGGCGCCGGGCCGGGCGAGGGCGCGAACCTGAACGTGCCTCTCGCGCCGGGGACCGACGACGACGGCTGGCTCGCCGGGATCGACGTTCTCGTCGAGGCCGCCCGCCAGCACGGGAGCGAGGCGCTCGTCGTCCCACTCGGCGTCGACGCCGCCGCCGGAGATCCCGAAGCTCCGCTCGCAGTCACGGCGACCGGATTCCGCGAAGCAGGACGCCGCCTCGGCTCTCTTGAACTGCCGACGGTGCTCGTGCAGGAGGGCGGCTACGACCTCGCCACCATCGGGCCGCTCGTCCGCGAGCTGCTCGAGGGGCTCGAGGAGGCGATGGGTTAGAGCCCCGGCGGGGCGGCGACGTAGATCTTCACCCGGAGGCCCCGAAACGAGTCGACGATGGCGCCGTTCCGCACGGGGAGCACGGTCTTCGCCCCCCACACGCGAACGCTTCCGGCGGTGAGTCCCGGCACGGCGATCCGCACCTTCGCCGGCGTCGTCCACGAGTTGACCGCGATGACGTAGGTCGCCCCGTTCGCCGTCCTGACGCCGACGCGCACCGGCGAGCCCGCGGGCGTGACACTCGAGGGCGCGTCGTCCCCGAGGAGCGCCGCAGAGAGCGAGACGATCTCTCTCGACAGGTCGCCGATCTCGGCAGCGACGTCCGGCGACCAGTAGTCGGGGAACCAGCCGATCCCGCGGGCGCCACCCGCGATCGCGAGCCAGGTCTCCGCGCGCACGATCGCCGGGCTCGGCGAGAGCCACGGGCACATGCTCATCGAGCCGGCCTCGATCCACTGGTACGTGGGCTTCCCGGCGGCGAGCGCGACGAGCTCCCGCTGCGCGTCGAAGACCGCCTGCAGGGTGTCGCGCCGGCACCAGACCTGCAACGGGTAGAGGTCGAAGCCGATCATCTCCGCCCGGGCGACGAACGCCGGGTAGATGGAGCGCCCTTGCGGCAACGGCGCCGCGCCCGTGAAGAAGTGGTTCGTCAGCGTCAAGAACGTCGGCCGCCCGGTCGCGGACGACGGAGGGAGGAGCGGGAGGTCGCTGCCGTTCGTCACGTGCTCGTCCGCCTCGTCCGGCTGGTGGAAGCCGATCGTTCCCGGGATCTGCCGGCCGCGGTCGGCGAGCGAGAGGATCGAGAACGCCCGCCCTTGAAGCGCGGACGCTTGCCCGGCGAGGTCTCCGCAACCCGTCCCCATGTACACGTTCACTCCGGCGCCGAGGCTCTGTGGGACCTCCCACGGACACTGGTTCCACACCATGCGCGGAAAGAACGGCTGGCCTGCGATCGTCAGCGCCGTCGGCGAGACGCCCGCCGCGACCCAGAGCGGCATCGGAGCGGTCATCACTGCCCCGGTGACCGCGGCACGCTCCGCACCGGAGCGCGCGAGCACACGAAACACGTAGCGTCGATTCGGCTCGAGCGAGGCCAGCCCGCTCCGGCCGCCGCGGTCGGGCCCCGAGGCCACCGGGCGCGACCAGACGCCGTAGTCGTCGCCGAGGCCGTACTCGACGACGACACTCGCAGGCGTGCTGACCTGCCAGCGCACGGTCGCGGAGAACGGCCCGGCCTTCACGCCGGAGACCGACACGGAGAGCGCGGGGTTCGTCGCAGCCCGGGCGGCGCCGAGCGCCGCGACTGCTCCGAGGATCGCGAGCAGCCCGATCGCCCTCCCACCGAGCCGTGTCATCGCCGACAGGGTAGGCGCCGCTTGTAAGGCCTACGCTCGCCGAGCTTCCGCCCGAGGTGACCGATCCACCAACCCGCCGCCCGCTCGCTCTGCACTAGAGGACATCGCAGCCCTTTGCGCCGAACTCGGTGGTGGTCTGGGCAAGTCGCACGTGTAGCCGCCGATTGACGCGGACTGCATGCACCCAGGTCGCAGCGTCTGCGCGAAGCGCGGCGGCGTCTTCTTGCCTGAACACGGCGATGTACCGAGCGAGCGTCGTGAGAACGTCAGACCAACCGCTGGGGTTAACCGGTGGCGCGCCGAGCGCGTGTAGCTGCGTGTCGAGCCCTCGCACGATCGGCAGTTCGTTTCCCGGGCCGGTGAAGAAGCGACCGACCTTCGGAAGGTCATGCGAGTTGGGACGCAACGCGTCGAAATGCTCGAAAGGAAATGCGGGGAGAGCATTCAACTGCATCCTCGCCTGCGCGCAAATGCGCTCTGCCTGCCCGACGAAGGCGGAGTTTCGGCTCCCGGACGGAGGTGCGGCATGGTGTGTGCCTCCGCAGCCGCCCGCGCAGGCGGCTGCAGAAGCCAGAGTCGCGATGCGGACCCATGAGCGCGTCGGCGAAGCGTGACAGTGCGAAAGGCCGCTGGCCACGCCTCAGGCCGGCCTCTGCGTCGTCAGTGGGCTTGCTGACGCTGTCGAGTTGTTGCCGGTCAGATGCTCCTGGATCGAGCGCGGCCGAATCCCGTAGCGGAGGAGCACCCCGTCGTCCCAGCGTGCTTCCTGCGTGTCGATCACGAGCCCGAAGCCGAAGATCGATGCGAGCCCGGGTTTCGGGCGAGTGAGTGCCTTCATACCGAGCCGAACGAGCGGACGGGGGATCCGCTGGCGCTTCAGCGTCCTGCCGGTCAGCCGCTCCGCGAGTGCGATCGTTTCGTTGGGACTCGAGGCATCGGGGCCACCGACCTCGACGAGAGCCGGCGGATCCGGGTCGAGCGAGAGCGCGACCACGAGGGCAGCGACGTTCTCGCGAGAGACGAAACGGCGCCGGTTGTCGCCACGCCCGAGGATGGCAACTCTTCCGCGTCCGAGATCGAAGCGAGCGAGGGGAGAGAGCTGTACCTCCTGGAATCCGTCGGGGCGAACGATGACCGCACGCAGGCGGGCGAGATCGAGGCGTCGCTCGTTCGCCAGCTTCGCGCGCTCGAGCGGAAAGCCGAGGCCCGCGTCGACGCCGGCGTAGGAGAGGTAGATGAACCGCTCGACCTGCGCCTGCTCGGCGGCCGCGATCAACGCCGCGACACCAGCGTCGTCCACGGCTGACAGCGACGCGCCTCGTTCGCCCGCCAGGAGCCGTGAGATCGCGCTCGCGCTCGAGATCACCGTGTGCACATCGATGCAGGCGGCACGCAGGCTCACCGGGTCGAGGAGGTCTCCGCGCGCGATCTCGGCACCGATCAGCTCGAGCGGAGATGGATCGCTTCTCGGGCGGACGAGGCAGCGGACACGTTCCCCTCGCTCACGCAGCAGGCGGACGACGCTCGTTCCGAGGGCGCCAGTTGCGCCGACGACGAGCGTCGTCATGCCGAGCTCGTGTGTGTGCGGATCGCCGCGTCGATGTCCACGCCGTCTTGTTCGACGGGCTCCATATAGAAGCGCACCCACTCGATCCGGCCGTCGTCGACTCCGAGGACGGTGACGCCCCGCATGTCGGCCTTGGCTCCATCGGGCCGGTCCGCACGCCAGTCCCATTCGGCCCAGACGACGGTGCCGTCGACCGCTGAACGGACGAGGGTTGCCTCGAGATGGGGGAATGCAGCAAACAACTGCATCCAGTTCTTCTCGACCTGCATCCGACCCCGGAACGCGCGCGCCGGATGCACCGGCTGCTCGCTCACGACGTCTTCGTCGAAACAATCGACGAGCGACTCGAGATCGTGCGCGTTCAGCGCGTGATCGAGTCGTTCCAGGACTTCTGCAGCTTCCATGCTTCACCTCCACGTGCGGTATGTCCGTCCGATCAATTCACTAGACTGAGAATCTAGTGAAAAGTGGGCCAACGGTCAAGCGCGCTTACCGCTCGCAGGTTCGGCAGGCGAAAGCCGCCGCGACCCAGGAAGCGATCGTGCGCGCCGCCTCCGAGCTCTTCGCCACACAGGGCTACGTGGCCACCACGATCGACGACATCGCCGCCCGGGCTGGCACCAGCCGCGCCACGATCTTCAACGCCGTCGGCGGTAAGCCGGAACTGCTCATTCGTACCTATCAGGTCGCCGTTCGCGGAAAGGAAACGGAAACCCCGCTCGGACAGCAGGAACGAAGCCGCCGCATCCTCGCGGAGCGCGATCCCTATCGACTCCTCGCCGATTACGCCGTCGTCGCAACCGAGATCGGCCCGCGCATCGCGCCCCTATACGAAGCGGTTCGAGCGGCCGCGCACGCAGATCCGGAAGCGGCGGAGCTCTGGCGACGGCTCACCGCCGAACGGCGCTACGGCGCAGGGCGTGTCGTCCGCGCGATCAAGAGTCTCGGCCCTCTACGCGGCGGCCTCGACACAGGTACTGCGACCGACCTCCTCTGGGTCCTGGTCGACCCCGCGCACTATCACGTGCTCGTCGTCGAACGTCGCTGGCCTATCCGCCGCTTCCGTACATGGCTCACCGACGCGATGCACATGCAGCTCCTGCCGCCGCGCACTTCGTAGGACGTTAGCGTCACAGACAACTGATGCTGGGACAAAGAAGTGCTCATCCCGGGAGCGCCTACGATCACCAGCGTGCCCGAGTCGACTCGCCCCGTCCTCCTCTACGACGGCGGCTGCCGGCTCTGCCGCGTCGCGGCGAGGGCGGTCGAGAGGCTCGATGGAGACGAGGAGCTCCTGCTGCTCCCGCTGGACGATCC
Organism: Gaiellaceae bacterium; assembly: GCA_035702645.1. Taxonomy (GTDB): domain Bacteria; phylum Actinomycetota; class Thermoleophilia; order Gaiellales; family Gaiellaceae; genus GMQP-bins7. The sequence goes on along the minus strand of DASSQE010000048.1, from coordinate 30 downwards.
CGACGCCGCACCCTTCCTCCAGGGCGTTCC
>DASSQE010000047.1:0-34452 GCA_035702645.1 Gaiellaceae bacterium | reverse complement strand
CGTCGACGACGAACACCGCGTGGCTGGCGCGGATGCTCGGCTCGGACGCTCCGCCGAATGCTTCCCGAAGCGTCTCCGCGAGCCCGACCCAGTCCTCCCTCGGGTCGGGCGAGAAGAGCGTCAGCTTGCTCTCACCGGTGGAAGCCGGGTCGCGATACACCGCGATGCCCGCACTGTCGGGCCCGCGGTCGGACATCTGCCCGAGCATCGCCGCGACGTGCACGCCCAGGCGCTCCTCGACGTCAGGCGACTTCGCGTACAGGCCGACGATCCCGCACATATGGTCAGTATCTCCACACGGAGATCGCTGAAGCCGCCCTATTTCCGACGATATCGCTCACGAACGTATGGAGCTTTTCTCCATAGCGTCAGCCTAGAAGCGGGTCAGGTACTCGCGCACCTCCCAGCGGGTCACCTGCTCGTGGTAGCGGAACCACTCGTCGCGCTTCACGCGCGCGTAGTAGTCGAGGTAGTCCTCGTCGCGTGCGGGGCCGAGCGCCTCGCGGAGGACGTCGTCCCGCTCGAGCTCGCCCACGGCGTCGAGCAGGTTCGCCGGCAGCGACTCCATGCCCCGGCCCCTGAGCTCCTCGTAGCCGAAGTCGTAGAGGTTGTCCGAGTTCGGGTCCCCGGCATCGAGCCCGTGCTCGATCCCGTCGAGGCCGGCGGCGAGCACGGCCGTGGCCGCGAGGTACGGGTTGCAGGAGCCGTCGATCGTGCGGTCCTCGATTCGGCCCGGGCCGGGGATCCGCAGCATCTGCGTGCGGTTGTTGTAGCCGTAGGAGATCCACACGGGCGACCAGGTCGCGCCGCTCGTCGTCGAGCCCGGCTTCAGCCGCTTGTACGAGTTGACCGTGGGCGCGGTCAGCGCGCTCGTCGCCCGGGCGTGCTTCTTGAGCCCGCCGATGAACTGGTACGCGAGCTCCGAGAGACCGAGGCCCCGGGGATCCGACTCGTCGAGGAAGAGGTTGGTGTCGCCGTCCCAGAGGGACATGTGGAAGTGACAGCCGTTGCCCGTCAGGTGCGTGAACGGCTTCGGCATGAACGTCGCGATCATCCCGTGCTGCTCGGCGAGCGTGTGCACCATGTAGCGGAAGAAGATCGCGCGGTCGCAGCTCGACAGAGCGTTCGTGAACGTGAAGTTCTGCTCGAACTGCCCGTTCGCGTCCTCGTGGTCGTTCGCGTAGTTGCCCCAGCCGAGCTCGTTGCAGTAGCGCGAGACCGTCGTCAGGAAGTCGAACCGGCGGGTGAGCCCGAGCATGTCGTAACAGGGCTTCTCGAGCGTGTCGTTCGCGTCTGCGATCCGGATCGACCCGTCCTCGAGCTGCTGGACGAGGAAGTACTCGAGCTCGAGCCCCATGCGGAAGTCGAAGCCCTTCGTGCTCGCCTTCGCGAGCTGGCGTCGGAGGATCGTCCGCGGGTCGTAGGGCCACTCCTCGCCCTCGACGGTGACGTCACACGCGAAGCGCGCCAGGTTCTGCTGCCACGGAACCGGCGTATAGCTCGTGAGGTCCGGGATCGCCGCGATGTCCGGGTCGCTCGGCAGCTGGCCGATCTCGCCCGCGGCGAAGCCGGCGAACCCCGCGCCGTCGGCGAGGAGCCCCTCGAAGTCGTCGCGGGAGCGAACGGGGACGAGCTTCGCACTCGGCCGTGCGTACATGTCGACGAACTGCGCGAAGACGAACTCGGTCCCGCGCTGGTGCATCTCCTCCCAGATCGCATCCGCACTCGGAGCCGTCAGCGCCTCCGCCTTCTCTGCCACGGCCATGTGTGCACCTCCTCCGTTCGAGTCGGGACTAGGCGTACCACCATCGTCCCCCAGTTCGGAAGGTGCGCTTCCTCCACACTCCTCCCGCTCATGTGTGCGGTTTGGCTCTACCGAGCGCCTGGCGCAGCTTCACCATCTTCACCGCGATCTCGATCATCAGCCAGTCGTCCGCGCGGAGATCGAGCCCCGTCAGCTCCCCGATCCTGCGGAGGCGCTGCCGGAGCGTGTTGGGATGCACGTAGAGCGCCTCCGAGGTCGCGCTGATCGACCCGTGCCGGCGCAGGAACTCCTCGAGCGTGGCGACGAGCTGGGCTCCGCGCTGTGCGTCGTACTCCGCCAGCAGGGTCACGGCGTCCACGGTCGCGTCTCGGATGCGACCGTCCACCGCGACGCGGAGGAGGTACTTGTACGCGCCGAGCTCTTCGTACGCGAGGACGGCAGGCTCGCCGCGGAGGACGATCGTCCCGAGCAGGGCCTGCCGCGCCTCGTCGAAGCCGTCGGGGAACGTCTCCTGACCGGCACACGGGCTCGAGACGCCGATCGAGACGGCTCGCTCGAGCTCGGCGTGGAGCGCGCGGAGTCGGTCCAGGAAGGCGTCCGCACCTGCGAACGGGAGCTTCACGAGCGCCCGCAGGGAGTCCTCGCGCCGGTCGAAGAGCGAGCCGGGCGCGGCAAGGCGGAGGGTGCGCTCGAGCGCGTCGTCCGGCGGCTCGGCGACGAGGACGACGTGCGGGAGACCGAGGTCGCAGCCGAGCCGGGCGGCCCGGCCCTCGAGCTGGGCGCCGCCGTGCCCGCCGGAGAGCTCCTCGAAGAAGTCCTTGATCAGGTTCTTCTCGGTGAGCTCCTCGATCACCTGCACCTTCTTGATCCCGACCGCCACCTGGCTCGCGACCGCTCGACCGAGCTCGACGTGCGAGCTCCCCTCCGCGACGAGGAGACCGACCAGCTCCTCGTTGGCGACGAGCGGAATCGCGAGCCGCGTGCTCCTGCCGCCGCGCGCGAGCTCGGGCCCGAGCTCGGCGAGCCCGAGCGTCTGCCGCGCTGTTCCTTGCTCGGGCGCGCTCGCTCGGCGCTCGAGCTCCTCCTTCCCCGGATCGAGGAGGTAGACATGGCACGTGCGGGCCGCGAGCAGGGGGCGCGCACGTTCGACGACGGTGTCGAGGAGCATGTCGAGATCGCCTGCGAGAGCGATCGCCTCCGCGAGCTCGGCGAGCTGCTCCAGCTCCGACACGCGCAGCTGCGCGTCCTCGTACAGACGTGCGTTCTCGACCGCGCCCGCGACGAGCGAGGCCGACGTGACGAGGAACTCGACCTCGTCGTCCGAGAACTCGCGGGGCGCCTCGGTGTGCGCGGTGATGACGCCGATCACGTCCCCCTCGTGACCGGCGAGCGGAATGGCGAGGAGCGACTGGAACTTCTCCTCCTCGAGCTCGGGCACGTACTTGGTGCGCGGATCGGCGAGCGCGTCGTCGCGGATGAACGCCGGCTCACCCTGCTCGGCCGCCCACCACGCGAGACCCTCTCCGCGCTCGAGGACGACCTTGCCGACCTGGTTTTCGTACGGCGCCGAGGCCGCGCGCAGAACGAGCCGCGAGTCGCCGTCCTCGACGAGGTACGCGAAGCAGGCGTGCACGCCGCTCGCCTCGGACATCAGCCGCACGACCGCGCTCAGCACCTCGGTCAGCTCGAGCGACGAGGAAACCGTCGAGACGATCTCGTGGAGGATCTTCTCCCCCGTGTTCAGCGACATCGTGCGGGATCGTACGACGTCTCACCCGTCTTCGTCTACGCGACCGGAATGGAGTCGGCAGCGCGCGGGCATCGAGCCCACTTCACCGCGCGAAGCCCGTCGCCGGGAGCTACGTCGTCAGGCCACGGACGCGAGAACCGCCAACAGGTCGTCGCCGTAGCGCTCGAGCTTCACCGGCCCGAAGCCCTTGACACCGGCCAGCTCGTCCATCGTCCCGGGCCGCAGGGCGGCGAGCTCTCGAATCGTCGCGTCGTGGAGCACGACGAACGCCGGGACGCCGTCGGCCCGCGAGCGTTCGACGCGCCAGCTGCGGAGCCGCGCCGCGATGTCCTCGTCGACCCCCTCGCCACCGCTCGTCCTGATCCGCGGTGGAGGAACGGACGGGTCGACCTGAAGAACGCGGAACCCGTCGGGAGTCACGACCTCGACGATCGCGCCGGAGGCCTCGACGGCCTTCAGCCAGCGCCGGACGTCGGCGTCCGTCGCCGCGGCGAGCAGGCGATACGCCCCCGACCTCCTCGCGGAGGGAGGCGCCTTCAGCGAGCCCCGGAGCGTCGCCACCAGGCTGCGTCGCCCGATCGGCCAGGTGAGGGAGGCCACGGCTTCGACGATCGCCGCGCCCACGTCGTCGGGCAGTGGAGGAGGAGCGCTCGAGATCGACACGGAGCTGGTCGCGAGCGGCGCGCACACGTCGCAGGCAGCGCAGGGCGCGAGAAAGTCCTCGCCGAAGTGCGCTGCCACCTGCTGGTGCCGGCAGAGGCGCGTCTCCGCGAACGCGACCACGAGATCGGCTCGCGCCTCGGCGACGAGCCGAGCGCGATCGAGGAGCGCATCGACGCGCTTGCGAGCGTCAGCCGGTGGAGGGGGTACGTCGATTCGCAGCCTAAGTCCCTGGTCGAAGCCCCGCCGGAGGAGCTCTGCCTGCTCGAGCATCCCGATGAGGACGCGCGGGTCGCGATCCGGGACGAGCGCGGCAAGCTCTTCGGGATCGACGAGCCCACCGGCATCGCGCAACGCCGCATAGACCGAGCGGAGCTCGCCCGTCGTCGGCACGTCCGAGACCGCGAACCGCCGGAGAGCTGCGGCGTCGCTCGGGCTCGCGAAGAGCAGCGTGTCGCTCGGCTCGCCGTCGCGCCCCGCGCGACCCACCATCTGGACGTAGCCCTCGAGCGAGTCCGGAAAGTTCATGAGACAGACGAGCCGGACATCCGGCTTGTCGATCCCCATGCCGAATGCCGTGGTCGCGACGACGGCCTGCACGCGAGCGGCGACGAACTCGTCCTGCACCCGCGTCCGGTCGCCGGCCTCGAGGCCGGCGTGGTAGTGCTCGGCCCGCATACCGTGGCCACGGAGGACGCGGGCGACCTCCTCGGTCGAGCGTCGTGACCGGGCGTAGACGATCGCCGAGCCGTCTCGGACGCCCCGGAGCCGCTCGACCAGGATCGCCAGGCGATCCTCCGCGTTCGCGACCTCCTCCACGTCGTAGCGGAGGTTCGGGCGAACGACGCTCGTGTGGACCAGCCCGAACGTGCGCCCGAGCGCCAGGCCGATGTCGCGGGCGGTCTCGGGCGTGGCGGTCGCGGTCATGCCGAGAACCGTCGGCTCACCGAGCGCCTCGAGCCCCCGCCGGATGAAGAGGTAGTCGGGGCGGAAGTCGTGCCCCCACATGCTCACGCAGTGCACCTCGTCGACGACGACGAGCCCGATTTCCACCTGCGCGAGCAGCTCGACGAAGCGCGCCTGCCGCAGGCGCTCGGGCGCCGCGTACACGATCCGCGTCTTGCCGGCAGCGACCGCCGCGAGCCGATCGTCCGTCTCTTCGGTCGAGAGGGAGGAGTTGACGAAGGTCGCAGTGGCCGCGATCGCCGGCGGCAGCTTGTCCACCTGGTCCTTCATGAGCGCGATCAGCGGGGAGAGGACGAGCGTCGGCTGGGGGCGGAGCATCGCGGCGAGCTGGTAGGTCAACGACTTCCCCGAGCCCGTCGGCATGAGCGCAAGCGTGTCGCGCCCCTCCAAGGCCGCGCGCACGACGTCCTCCTGCCCGGGGCGGAAGGCGTCGAACCCGAAGAGCTCGCGAAGTGGAACGGCCAGGTCGGTCAGGCGCGCGAGTATAGGAGCCGCGTCGGGCGGCTTTCGTGCCGATTTCGTCCAAGAGTTGCGCGAGAGCTCGGCTTGGCCCGAGCTTGCCTCGTCAGAAATGCACCAAGACTGCGCCGAATGGTCGCGAGGACATTCGGAAGCACTGGCGACGCATACGGTGGCCTGGCGTCGGAGGGTGAACCCCCGAGGTGGGGTGCGCACCTGAGACGTGATGCGACCGAGTGATCGGTTCCGGTTCGAGTCCGGCGCCCTCCGCGCCAGAGACGACGCGAACTACAATCGGTACGTCTCAGGTGTGCGCGGGCATGAGCCCGCTTCACCAACGAAGCCCGCCGGCAGGCGGGCTTCGTCGTCAGTGCACTGCCACCGCGCCCTCGTGGCGGCGGTAGGCGCCCGTCTCGAGAATCTCGGCGATCTGGGCGATCGCGAACCGGATCTCGTCGTCGGTCGTGAAGTAGTGCGGCCCGAGGCGGATGCCCGCTCCGGGGCGGAAGTCGCACAGGATCTCGCGCGCGGCCAGCTCGGCGTGCACGGCCGGGAACTCCGGGACGTGCACGGTGACGGTCCCGCCGCGCTGCTCCGGCTCCCGCGGGCTCCGCACCTCGAACGCCGCCTCGTCGGCGATCTCGATCAGGAGCTGCGTCTGCCGGAGCGAGTTCTCACGGATCCGCTCGACCCCGATCTCCTCGACGAGGTCGTAGCCGGCAGTCCCCGCGTAGTGAGCGGGCACGTTCGGCGTGCCGGTGAGGAAGCGCTTCGTGTCGCCCGCGTACTCCATCTCCACCTCGAACGCGAACGGCCGCGCGTGCGCCTGCCAGCCGGTGGCCGTCGGCTCGAGGCGCTCTGCGAGATCGGGCCGGACGTAGAGCCAGCCGTTTCCCGGCCCCCCGCAGAGCCATTTCACGGAACCACCGACGGCGAAGTCGACACCGAGCGCCGTCACGTCGAGCGGGACGATCCCGGCCGACTGGTAGCAGTCGAGCACGACGTGGGCACCGACCTCGTGCGCGCGGCGGACGATCGGCTCCACGTCCTGGATCCGGCCGTCCTTGAAGAGGACGTGGCTGATCGGGACGAGGAGCGTGCGCTCGTCGACGCGCTCGAGGATCTCCTCGCCGTCCTCGCAGACGACGACCTCGAGGTCGGAGCGCGCCTGGTACAGGTAACGGACGGACGGGAAGTTGTCCCTCTCGTAGACGGTCCGGTTGCGCGCCGGGTCGACCGGGTGGAAGCAGGAGAGGACGACCGCCTCGGCGACCGCGACGTTCTGGTGCATGACCGTCGAGCCCGGCGGCGCGCCGACGATCCGCCCGATCTGGTCGCCCACCGTCCACGGCAGCTCCCACCAGCCCTCGCCCCAGGCCCGGATCCCGCGCTCGGCCCAGGTGCTCGCGTATTGGGCGACGCGCTCGGCTGCCTTCCGCGGCATCGCGCCGAGCGAGTGGTTGATCAGGTAGGTCGTGTGCGCGAGGATCGGGAACTCGGACCGGTAGTCGAGGAGCTCGCGCACGCCGTGAGGGTATTGGACTAGCGTCCGCGGCGAGCTCGTCCTGTAGTTCTCATCGTTCTCTCATCGTCTCGGTGACAATCACCACGTGCGCGTGCTTGTCGCCGAGGACGAGCTGAAGATGGCAGCGCTGCTTCGGCGCGGTCTGACGGAGGAGGGCTACGCCGTCGACGTCGTCGGCGACGGGGTCGAGGCGGTCGTGCGCGCCGGCGCGACGGAGTACGACGCCATCGTGCTCGACGTCATGCTTCCGAAGCTCGACGGGCTCGAGGCGTGCCGGCGACTGCGGGAGCAGAGCGTGTGGGCTCCCGTGCTCATGCTGACCGCGCGCGACGCGGTCGAGGACCGGATCGCGGGCCTCGACGGCGGCGCCGACGACTACCTGACGAAGCCGTTCTCGTTCGCCGAGCTGCTCGCGCGCCTCCGCGCGCTCCAGCGACGCGGCACGGCCGAGCGCCCGGTCGTCCTCGAGGTCGGCTCCCTGCGCCTCGACCCGCGCACGCGGAAGGTCTGGCGCGGCGACACGGAGATCGCGCTCTCGACGCGTGAGTTCGGGCTGCTGGAGGCGTTCATGCGCCGGCCCGGGACGGTGCTCTCGCGCTTCGATCTCCTCGAGCATGCCTGGGAGTACGACTACGAGAACCGCTCGAACGTGGTCGACGTGTACGTCCGCTACCTGCGTGAGAAGGTCGACCGGCCGTTCGGCGCGGACTCGATCGAGACGGTGCGCGGGATCGGCTACCGCCTTCGCGGCGACGGAGGCTCCGGCTGAGTCGTCTCGCCCGGATACCGATCAGGTGGCGGCTCACGCTGGCCTTCGCCGCTGCCATGGCCGCGCTGCTCGCTGCGACCGGCGTCTTTCTCCATGCCCGGCTCGCCTCGTCGCTCGACCAGGCCATCGACGACGGGCTCCGCGCGCGCTCCGCGGCGGTCGTCGCGTTCGTCCGCCAGTCGGACGTCGACGGCGGAAAGCCGCTGGACCTGGCGGGCCAGGGCGACAGCTTTGCGCAGATCGTGAACGCGCATGGCGACGTCGTGGACGCGACGCCTGCTCCCGGACGCGTGCGCCTCCTCTCGCCCGACGAGGTACGCCGCTCCCTCGCGCACCCGATTCTCGTCGACCACGACGGGGTTCCAGGCTCCGACGCCGCGGCTCGGCTGCTCGCGTCGCCCGTGCGGCGCGCGGGGCGGGCGCCGATCGTCGTCGTCGTCGGCACCTCGCTCGAGAGCCGCGAAGAGGCGCTGAACGGGCTCGTCGTCGCGCTCCTCATCGGCGGTCCGCTCGCGCTCGCCCTCGCGTCGGCGGGTGGTTACCTGCTCGCGGCGCTCGCACTCCGGCCCGTCGAGTCCATGCGCCGGCGAGCGTCGGAGATCAGCGCGACCGCCACCGGCACGAGGCTGCCCGTGCCTCCCGCAGACGACGAGATCCGCCGGCTCGGGGAAACGTTGAACGAGATGCTCGACCGGCTCGAGACGGCTCTCGAGCACGAGCGACGCTTCGTCGCCGACGCGAGCCACGAGCTCCGGACTCCCCTCGGGATGCTGCGCACCGAGCTCGAGCTGGCGCTCCGGCGCGAGCGGAGCGCCGAGGAGCTCCGCGCAGCGCTCGTCTCGGCCTCGGAGGAGACCGAGCGCCTCGCGAGGCTCGCCGAGGACCTTCTCGTCCTCGCGCGAGCGGACCGGGGCCGTCTGCCGCTTCGGGTGCGACGGGTCGGAGTCGAGGAGCTGCTCGAGGACGTCCGGCGCCGGTACGCAGGGCAGGCCGCGGAGGCGGGCCGTGAGCTCGTCGCCGGACCTGCCGACGGGCTCGAGGTGGACGCCGACGAGACCCGGCTCGAGCAGGCGCTCGGCAACCTCGTCGACAACGCACTCCGTCACGGACGGGGTGCGATCGGGCTCGACGCGACCGCACACGACGGCCTCGTCGAGCTCCACGTCGTGGACCGTGGCCCTGGTCTGCCGGTGGACTTCGTTCCGCGGGCGTTCGAGCGCTTCTCGCGCGCCGACGAGGCTCGAACGGGGCCCGGCAGCGGACTGGGGCTCGCGATCGTCCAGGTGATCGCCCGCGCTCACGGCGGGAGCGCGGGCGCCGGGAACCGACCGGACGGAGGCGCCGACGTCTGGCTCGCGATCCCGGTCAGCCGCTCCGGCTGACGAGCGAATCGCGCTCGTCCCCGCCCTTGATCGTTCGCTCGTCGACGAGGCCGATCCCCTTCACGTACAGCTTGTGGTCGACCACGCCGGGCTCGAGCGGCGTCCACTCCTTCGTCAGCAGCGCCTTCCGCGACGACGCCGCGGGCGTGTTCACCGTCGCGGCGAGGCTGAGCACGCGGAAGTGGTCCTCGGCCTGGCCCTTGAAGTACTCCTGCCTGAACTGCTGGCCGACACGGGGTCGCAGGGGCATGAAGATGCCAGCGCTCGCTCCGTTCGAGCCGGCCCGCCACGTGCCCTCCGTGGTCTTGACGTGTCCCTTGGCGTCGAGCTCGGCGGTGTTCTCGCCGAAGTACCAGACGGTGCCGCCTCGGTCCTGCGCGTACCAATCCGTCGTCCGCTCCTCGAGCTTGCCGGCGAGGTACAGCTTGTCGCTGACCGCGGTGCAGCGAACGCGCTGGATGAGCTTCGTCGCGCCTGTCACGTGGACGACGTCGCGCGAGGGCTTGCCGTCCTTGACGCCTGTGTAGACGAACGTCGCGCCGACGCGCAGCGGGAACCACGGGTTCGTCACCGAGCGGACGAAGTCACTCGGGTTCGGTGCGCTCCGCCCCGACCCGGCCGCCACCGGCACGACGACGGCCGCCACGAGCACGCACGCGGCCGCGATTCGTATCGATCTGGTCATTGCAGTCCCTCCTTACGCTTGCATATGGGATACCCACGACGAATGAGACGGCGATGAAACGCAACGTCGCGGCGCGCGACGGCGGGCGCGACGAAGGAGCGCGATGCGAGCGGTGATCCTCGATGCGCCGGGACTCCCCCTTCGGGCGACCGAGATCCCCGACCCGATCCCGGAGCCGGGGCGGGTTCTCGTTCGCGTGCGAGCGTGCGGTGTCTGTCGCACCGACCTCCACATCGTCGACGGCGAGCTCGAGCGGCCGAAGCTCCCGCTCGTCCTCGGGCACCAGATCGTCGGCGAGGTCGTGGTGGGAGGCGCGCGCTTCGGGCCGGGAGCGCGCGTCGGCGTGCCGTGGCTCGGCTGGACGGACGGCGACTGCCGCTACTGCCGCGCCGGAAAGGAGAACCTCTGCGATGCGGCGCGCTTCACCGGCTACGACGTCGACGGCGGGTATGCAGAGCTCGCGGTCGCCGACGAGCGCTTCTGCTTCCCGCTCCCGGAGGACTACCCGGACGAGCAGGCGGCGCCGCTCCTCTGTGCCGGCCTCATCGGCTTCCGCTCGCTCCGGCTCGCGGGGGACGCGGAGAAGATCGGGCTCTACGGCTTCGGGGCGTCCGCACACATCGTCTGCCAAGTCGCGGTCGCGCAGGGACGGCGGGTGTACGCGGGCACGCGTGCGGGAGACGACGAGACGCAGGCGTTCGCACGCGAGCTCGGTGCGGTCTGGGCTGGAGACGCGGCCGGCGGCCCTCCCGACGAGCTCGACGCCGTCATCGTCTTCGCGCCGGTCGGCGACCTCGTGCCGGCGGCGCTCGGGCACGTACGAAAGGGAGGCTCGGTGGTCTGCGCGGGGATCCACATGAGCGACATCCCTTCGTTCCCGTACGAGCTCCTCTGGGGCGAGCGGGTCGTCCGCTCCGTGGCGAACCTCACGCGGGCGGACGGCGAGGAGTTCCTCGCGCTCGCGCCGACGGTGCCCGTGCGCACGGAGGTCGAGACGTTCCCGCTCGAGGACGCCGAGGTCGCACTCGCGCGGCTACGCGGCGGCGACCTTCGAGGCGCGGCCGTTCTCGTCCCGTAGACGTCAGGCCGGGGGCCAGATCGGAGGCGCAGCGTCGAGGTCGCCGTACGTGTCCACCATGAAGTGGCCGGTCGTCGACATCCTCATCCGCAGCACGTCGCCGCCGGGCGTGACGTACAGGAGGAACCACGTCGGAAACTCGGCGCCCGGCTTCAAGGCCGCGAGCACGCGTACGGGACGGCCGTCGACGCGGGCGCTGCCGACGAGCCGCGCGCCGGTCACGCCCTGCCACGGATAGGCGGGGAGCCGGAGCCGCGAGCTCGTGCTGCGCGTCCACTTCCCGTCGGCCCAGTCCCACCGCGTCGTCCCGATGACGACCGCCTTCGAGCCGCCCACGATGTCGTAGATCAGCCGGTCGGGAGCGCCGAAGGTCCAGGTCGAGACGACCGGCGGAGCGAGGCCCGACCCGAGAGTCTCGTGCATCGTCAGAGAGCCGAGGGCGAGCATCCGGGCACGGGCTGTCCGGTACGGGCGATCCGCGCTCGGCGGGAGCCTCGCGGGAAGCGCGAATCGGACCGTAGCTGTCGGCTTCCCGGGCCGATCGACGGTGACGACGAAGCGGGACGGCGCGCCTGCGAGCACGCGGAGCGGGAAGCGCAGGCAGCGCGAGCCGCACGATGCGGCGTCCGAGCCGCTGAGGCGCGTACCGCTACGCATGAGCGTGACGTCCGAGGGCGCGACGTCCGTCTCGTCGCTCGGGATGACGACGACGTCCACGGATTCCCGCGGGCGGGCGCCGATTCCGACGAGCACGTCGCGGTCGTGACCGGCGAGCGGGAGCCCGACGAAGCCCTTCGTCAGGACCGAAGGCGGCCCTGACGGCTCGATCGCGCCGGCGGAGAGCCCCGAGGACCCGGAGCCTCCCCGGGTCAGCGCCCAGGCGCCGCCGGCAACGATCGCCACCGCGGCCGCCGCCAGGCACAACGCGACCCAGCCGAGCACGCGACCTCGCGCTCTCCGGTCACCGACGGGATTCGAAGGAGTGTCCATTGCCCGGTTCCGCCACTGTACGGCGCGCCCGACGGCGTCGGTTTGCCGCCACGGGCTGCGCGACGCGCTCAGCGACGCGTGATCTGGAGCAGCTCGTCGGCCGTGTGGTCGACCTGCAGCGTCGTGTGGTCGATCCCGAACCGACGGTGGAGGACGCCCTCGAGGTCGCGCCGTCGCGCGTGGCAGTCCTCCCCCGGCCTGACGAGGACATGCGCCGAGAGCGCCGGGAAGCCGCTCGCGATCGTCCACACGTGGAGGTCGTGGACGCTCTCGACGCCCGGGACGGAGAGGATCGTCTCTGCCACCTCGTCGGTGCCCAGGCCGCTCGGCGCGCCCTCCATGAGGATCGTGGTCGACTCGCGGAGGACGCCCCACGCGCTCCAGAGGATGAGCGCGGCGAGCACCAGGCTCGCGATCGGGTCGGCGCCTTCGAAGCCGGTCGCGAGGATGACCAGGCCGGCCACGATCACGAGCAGCGACCCGAGCGCGTCGCCCGCGAGGTGGATGAAGGAAGCACGGAGGTTCAGGTTCTCCCCGCTCCCACGGAAGACGGCAGCTGCCCCCAAACCGTTGACGACGATCCCGATCGCCGCGACCACGACGAGCCACCCGCCCGGGACGTCGGGGGTGTCGCCGAGACGTCGCAGAGCTTCGACCGCGATCGCGATCGCGATGACGACGAGAACGACCGCGTTCACGAATGCCGCGAGGATCTCCGCGCGCATGAAGCCGAAGCTCCGCTCGGAGGTCGGCGGCCGGCGCGCGAGCCAGGCGGCCGCGAGCGCGATCGCGAGCGCGAAGACGTCGGAGAGGTTGTGCCCGGCGTCGGCGAGAAGAGCGAGGCTGTCGGTGAAGAATCCCGCCGCGCCCTCGAACACCGTGTACCCGGCGTTGAGCGCGAGCGCGAACGCGAGCGCTCCGACGGCGTCGACCCGCGGCCGCGCCGCGACGTGCTCGTGACCGTGCCGGATGGCCATCCGGCTCAGCGTACTTCGGCCCTCGGCCTATCGGCCGGGCGCCGTGCCTGCCGCGACCGACGGCCCCGAGCTCGACTTCACCGGCGGCGGGGCCGCGTTCACGAGGAGTGCGACAGCGAGCAGGACGGCGACCGCGACCATGCTCTCTCCGATCAGGCTCGGCCTCACGTCCGGGTCCTCGCCGGCCTCGAGCTTCGGCCGGACGAAGGTGTGGTGGAAGCCGCCCCAGGCGAGAGCGATGCCGACGAGCATGCTCTTGAGGAGGAGGAGCCGTCCATAGTCGGTCGTCCACAGGTCGGAGACCGCCGGAAGCCTCACGTAGGCGAGGTACGCGCCGGCGAGCACCATCACGCCGACGAGCCCGACGGCGATCTTCGAGAAGCCGATGAACGCGCGGCGACGGAACGAGGGCGCCGCCGGCCAGACGCAGAACGCGAGCGTCACCACCCCGCCGACCCAGACACACGCAGCGACGAGGTGGAGCCAGTCGGCGAGCTCCGTGAGCTTGCTCGAGTTCGGCTCGCTCGCCTGGTGGCTCGAGAGCGAGAGGCCGGAGACGAGAACGATCGAGAGCGCGAGTGCCACCCATTTCGGCTCGATCCGGTCGAAGACCCACGAGAGCATTAGCAGCGCGGCGACGATCCCGAAGCCGAAGGTCATGACGAGGAACGCCTGTCCGAAGCGCGTCTTCTCGGCGAAGGGCTGCAGATCGCCGTACAAGAGGTCGCCGAGCGGGAGCTGGAGCGCGTTCGCCGCCCTGAGCACGAAGGCCGCGATGCCGACGTTGATCGCCATGAATGCCGCGACCGTCGTCAGGACGTTGATCCGCTTCTCGAGCGGAGGCGGGACCTCGCCGCGCAGCACGACCAGTCGCAGGACGAGCGGGCCGATCACGAGCGCGAGCGCGGCAAAGAGGCCCCAGCGCGCGGCGTCGTCCTTCCAGGTCGTCGCACCCGCCCCGACGGCCTCGGTCGGAGGAGGCGGCTTCACGCCGACCCCGAACGTGAACACGCCTGCCGGCGAATGGCCGTCGGCCGACGTCACCCGCCAGCGCACGGTGTAGGCGCGACCGCGCGCGAGCCCCGACACCGGCACGACGACGACGTGGCCGTCGCCGACCGACCTCGCCGCGCCCGACACGAGACGCCCGTCGGGCGCGTAGACGTGGATCGAGCTCGAGATGGCGGTGACCGCCTGGTCGAAGCGGAGACGGATCTGCTTCGGCGGAGTCTGGATCTCCGACTGCGTCGCGGGGGTCGCCTGCGACAGGGTCGCGTGCGCGGCGGCGACGGCGGGGAGCGCGAGCGCGACGAGCACCGCCGTCGCGAGCCCGGCGGCACGCCTCATCGCGACGGGGTCCTCGCGAAGTCGGAGAGGTGGCCGAAGATCGGCGCGAGGTCGCGGTCGGCGTACAGGAGCACGGCGACGGCGACGAACGTGAGAGCGAACCCTGCCTGCCAGATGCCGCGCTGCGGCCGGAAGGCGATGCCGATCGGGAAGACGACGCAGGCGATCAAGGTCCAGCCGATCGCGTGATGGAGGAACGCCGCGCGCGAGAAGAACCACGTGTTCTGCTCGTGGACGAGGAACGAGACCCCCGAAAGGAGCAGCGCGAGCGCCGAGACGAGCGCCCAGCGCGGGCTCGAGAGCTTGCCGCGGACGACGGCGAGCTGCACGCCGCCGGCGATCATCGCCGCCTCCGCCCAGGCCGCGTGGGCGAGGAGGTGCATCGTCGAGAACGTGGAGAAGATGACGACGATCCAGAGCAGCACCCCGGCCGCGAGCGCGAGCGACGGCCACAGGTACGCCCTCCAGCGCCGGCGGCGGAAGACCTCGGTCCCGACGATCGTCTCCGCGAGCAGGATCAGCCCGAGCAGGAGGAAGAGCGAGGCGAAGAACCAGTGGGAGATCTCAGCCTTGGGGACCACGCTCGGCTCTCTCGAGATCCTGCACCAGCCCCGGCGCGATCAGAAGCGCGAACAGCACGCCGACGAGCACGACGAGCAGCGGAGGCTGCACCAGGAAGTCGTAGAAGCCCTTCCCGTGTGGGTGCAGGAACGCGATCCGGTACGGCTGCACCACCGCCCAGACGAGCCCGGCGAGGACCGTGAGCGGCCCGAGGAGCCGCACCGCGAGGACTCTCGGCGACCGGCGGTCGCCAGTCGACGCACGGCGCTCGGGTCGATCGGGGATACCAGTTGCGACGTCAGAGCTCACCCATGCCTCCGTCCCGGACAGTCTTCACCCTCCGAGCCGTCTCGCGCAACTGAACCGTGCGTGCGAGCCGCCGCCGAGCCGCCGGAAGACGGCGGCTCCGCGCGGCGGACGCCGGCGACGCGTCGAGAACGCGGACCGAGGCTATGCCGTGCGTCGGCGGCGCTGATACGTCATGAAGAGGGCACCGACTCCCCCGATCAGGCAGATGACGCCGAGAATCCACCAGACGACACCGCCGATGATGAGGAAGATGATGCCCGCCACGAGAAGGCCGAGGCCCACGATGTTGACTGCCATGGGCGGTCTCTTCCCCCGGGGCGACGGAACTCCTTCTCCCAGGACGAGCCTCGCGGGCATCATCAGGCGATGGGCCTCACCACAGGCACCGGCCCGTTCGGCCCGCGGAGGGCGGGGCGTCTGAGCTTCGAGCCGCCCGAGCGCGTCGTCTACGTGGAG
This sequence comes from Gaiellaceae bacterium, assembly GCA_035702645.1. Classification (GTDB taxonomy): domain Bacteria; phylum Actinomycetota; class Thermoleophilia; order Gaiellales; family Gaiellaceae; genus GMQP-bins7. Next base: position 18,773 of record DASSQE010000047.1, on the reverse strand, counting down.
CCGTGGCCGCGGCGCGTGCGCGCGTTCGCGAACGGTTCGCTCGTCGTGGACAGCGAGCGCTCGGTGCTCGTGCACGAGACGAGCCGGCTGCCCCGGTACGCGTTTCCGACGCAAGACGTGTCGATCACGGCCGGGGTCGAGCCCGAGCCGGAGGTGGCCGGGTACGTCACCGTCCCCTGGGCCGCCGCCGACCGCTGGCTCGAGGAGGACGAGGAGCTCGTCGGGCATCCGCACGACCCCTTCCACCGAATCGAAGTGCTGCGGAGCTCGCGCCCGGTGTGCGTGCGCATCGGCGACGAGGTCGTCGCCGAGAGCACTCGGCCGCGGATCCTCTTCGAGACCGCGCTTCCCGCGCGCTACTACCTCCCCCGGGAGGACGTCCGGATGGACCTCCTCGAGCCGAGCCCGCTCCGGACGGTGTGTGCGTACAAGGGGCAGGCGACCTACTGGAACGCGGCGCCTGCCACGGGCCGCGGTCCCGCGGCCGCCTGGAGCTACGAGGAGCCGCTCCACGAGGCTGAGCCCGTCCGCGACCTGCTCTGCTTCTTCCAGGAGCGGCACGAGATCGCGATCGAGGTCGACGGCATCGCGCTCGAAACGCCGGAGACGTCGTGGTCCGGAACGGCCTGGATCGAGGCGGCGCTCGCGACGTCGGCGCGGGCTATGTCCGCCGGACGCGCCTGAACGCCTCGATCGCGCGCTCGAGGTGCTCGCGCTCGAGCGCCGCCGACATCTGGACGCGGATCCTCGCGGTGCCCTCGGGGACGACCGGGAATCCGAACCCGGTGACGAACACGCCCTCGTCGAGGAGCTGCGCCGACATCGCGATCGCGTCCGCGGTCGCCCCGACGATGATCGGGATGATCGCCGCCTCGCCCTCGAGCGGCGCGTAGCCGGCGTCGACGAGCATCGCCCGGAACGTGTCGCTGTTCTCGCGCAGGCGTGCGAGCAACGAGCGGTCCTCGAGCATCAGCTGGATCGCGCGGAGCGCACTGCAGGCGACCGTCGGCGGGAGCGCGTTCGAGAAGAGCTGCGGACGTGAACGCTGCTGGAGCAGGTCGACGACCTCCGCCGAGGATGCGACGTAGCCCCCGGCCGCCCCGCCGAGCGCCTTGCCGAGCGTGCCCGTGAGGACGTCGACCTCGCCGAGGAGGCCGTAGTGCTCGACCACCCCGCGTCCGGTCTCCCCGAGGACGCCGACACCGTGCGAGTCGTCGACGATCACGATCGCGTCGTGCTCCCGCGCGAGCTCCACGATGTCCGGGAGCTTCGCGAGATCGCCCTCCATCGAGAAGACGCCGTCCGTCACGACGAGCTTTCGCGCGGCGTGCGGGGCCGCGGCGAGGCCGTCCCGGAGCGCCGCCATGTCCGAGTGCGGATAGATGACCTTGCTCGCGGGCCGGGAAAGGCGAACCGCGTCGATGATGCTGGCGTGGTTCAGCTCGTCGGTGAGGATCACCGTCGTCTCGTCGGTGAGCGTCGGGATCACGGCCTCGTTCGCGTTCCAGCACGAGACGTAGGTCAGCGCCGCCTCGGTCCCTGACAGGTCCGCGAGCGTCCGCTCGAGCTCGAGGTGCGGCGCGAACGTCCCGCAGATGAAGCGCACGGAGGCCGTTCCGGCCCCGTAGCGCTCGAGCCCTTCGATGCCCGCGCGCACGACCTCGGGGTGCGCCGCGAGCCCGAGGTAGTTGTTCGACGAGAGGACGACGACCTCCCCGCGGCCGGCCATCTCGACCACCGGCCCCTGCGGCGACTCGAGCGTGTTGAAGTGTTTGTACGTCCGCTCCTCGCGCAGCCCTTCGAGAACGGCTCCGACCTGCTCTTGCAATGTGGCGTTCACGGCGTCGCTCCGTTCGGTCGCAGGACGATCTTGCAGGCCTCGCCCGTGTCGAGCAGCGCGAACGCCTCCTCGAAGCGCTCGAGCGGGAGCTCCGCGGTGATGAGCGGCCGCAGGTCGACGACGCCGTGCTCGAGGAGCCAGCGCGTCGTGTACCAGGTCTCCCAGATCTGTCGGCCGTTGACGGCGGTCACGGTGAGGTTCTTGAAGATGAGCGACTCCGCGATGTCGATCGTCGCAGGCCGCGCGGGGATCCCGAAGAGGACGACGTGGCCGCCGTGCCGGACGATCCGAAAGGCGTCCTCGATCGCCCGGAGCGCGCCGGACATCTCGAAGACGACGCCCATGCCGACGTCCTCGTTCTGCTCCGCGAACCACGACGCGACGTCGTCCACCTGGTCGAAGTTCACGACCTCGTCGGCGCCGAGACTCTTCGCGAGCTCGATCCGGAACGGGACGTGGTCGGACGCGAGCAGCCGGCCGGCGCCGAACGCACGCGCGATCGCGATCGCGAACAGGCCGACCGGGCCGCAGCCGAGGATCGCGACCGCGCGGCCCGCGAGCTCCTGCGTCGACGTCGCGAAGACCGCGTTCCCGAACGGCTCCTGGAGACACGCGATCTCAGGGGGCAGCTTCGAGCGGTCGTTCGTCCACACGACCGAGGCGGGCACGGCGACGTAGTCGGCGAAGCCTCCGTCGCGGTCGACGCCGAGGATCCGCGTCCGCTCGCACATGTGCGCGTTCCCGGTCCGGCAGTGGAAGCAGACCCCGCAGGTGACATGGCTCTCCGCCGAGACGTATGCGCCCTCCTCGACGCTCGACACGCTCTTCCCGACCGCGACGACCGTCCCGCAGAGCTCGTGGCCGAGGGTCAGCGGAGGCTTCACGCGCTCGGAGGACCAGGTGTCCCAGTTGTTGATGTGGAGGTCGGTTCCGCAGATGCTCGCCGCCTCGATCCGGACGAGCACCTCGTCCGGCTCCGGTGTCGGGACCGGGATCTCGTCGAGGACGAGGCCAGGCTCGGCCTCGCGCTTGCGGATCGCGCGCATCGTCTCCACGGCCGCACGATCTTGCCACGCGCCGCCGTCGCTCCTACCGGGGTGCGGTCAGCCGGAGCGCCGCGGGCGGAGGTAGACGAGCCAGTAGACGATCCCGACCATCACCGCGCCGCCGATGACGTTCCCGATCGTCACGGGGAGCAGGTTGTGCACGAGGAAGCGCTCCCAGGTGAGGTTCGAGAGGTCCGGCTGCGGATCGAGCCCGGAGACGAACGACCCGTTCGCCTTCACCAGCAGGGCGATCGGAATGAAGTACATGTTCGCGACCGAGTGCTCGAAGCCCGCCGCGACGAACGCTGCGATCGGCGGGATCACTGCGAGCACCTTGTCCGCCGTCGTCCGTGCTCCGTAGGAGAGCCAGACCGCCATGCACACGAGCGCGTTGCAGAGCATCCCTAGCGCGATCGCCTGTCCGAAGCCGAGGCTCGTCTTCGCCTCGCCGATGGCGAGGGCCGTTTGCCCGACCGCACCGCCACCGAACGTGTACTGCTTCGTCGCGTAGACGATCCCCACGGTCGCGAGCGCGCCGACGAAGTTGCCGAGCCAGACGAGCGTCCAGTTCCCGAGAAGGCGGGCGATCGACACACGACGGCTCGCCCAGGCCATCACGACCAGGTTGTTGCCGGTGAAGAGCTCGGCGCCGGCGACGACGACGAGGATCAGCCCGAGGCTGAAGACGAGCCCGACCAGCAGGCGCGAGACTCCGTAGGGGAGCGCTGCGCCTCCCGAGCCGACGACGGTGGCGAAGTTCGCTCCCAGCGCGATGAACGCGCCGGCGAGGACGGCGAGGACGAAGACGTCCAGCGGTGCCATTCCCGCCTTCGTCACGCCGACGTCCTCCGCCTTGCGCGCGATCTCAGGGGGCGGGAGCGCGTCGAGGCCGGTCGGCGTGAACGGGACCTCGCTCACGCGATCAGCGTGAACCCTCGACCGGATGGCCCCCGGCCGGTCGTCAGGAGATCAGAAGACGGTGACCGGCGTGCCGAGGCCCACGAAGCCGTAGACGCGCTTCGCGTCCCCGTCCGGAAGCCGGACGCAACCGTGCGAAGCCGGATACGCAGGGACGTCCGGATACTCGTGCATGGCGATCCCACCGACGAAGTAGGAGGCGTACGGCATCCACACGTGGAACGGAACCGACCAGGAGTAGATCTCCTTGCGGTACACGTGGAACGAGCCGGCGGGGGTCCTTCCGAAGGAGCCGGTGGACGTGTGCACGGCCCGGACGACGCGGTTGCCGTCGAGCATGAGGAGCACGCCCAGGTCGCGGTGGATCTCGATGCGCCGGCCCGCGCGGTGCGTGGTCGGAACCGGGGTCGTCGCCCGTTGAAGGGCCAGCTGCGTCTCGCCGGTCACGGTGCCGGTGCGGCCGAGCTTCTCCCACGCCTGGAAAGCGAGGAGCGACTGCGAGGTGTCGTAGTCGAGCGTCCCGGTCACCTCGGTTCGGTCGAGGTAGCCGAGCGTCCAGAGGCGGAGCTGGACGCCGCGCACGCTGTACAGGTAGTCCTGCTCGCCGTGCGTGAAGCCCGGCGCGCCAGGAGCGAGGCCGAGCCGGAGCAGCGTCACGAACCGGCCCTCGGTGGAGACGGCGACGTAGCGCTCGAGACCGAGCGGGGCGAGCGTCGCCTCGACCTGCTGGAGCCGGGTCCGGATCGTGGTCGCGGTCCCGTCGGAGAGGAGCGAGCGCGAGAAGCTGGCGAGCCAGGTGTCTCCCTGCGCTCGCAGTGACCGGATGCGGACACCGGGGCGGATTGCGGTGCGGATCCCCTCGGCGCGCTCGGCCCTGGTCGGTCCCTGCACGAGCTCGCGCAGCGCCGCCTCTTCGGGCGCGACGCCCTTCTGCACGACGCGCTCCACGCGCACGAGCCGCCCGTTCCGGACGAACGCAACCTCGACGGTCGCCGGCTTCGGCTTCGGCTTCGGCTTCGACCGCGCGACCGACGTCGAGGCGTGTCGCGTGGGAAGAACTGCGTCGGCGCGCGTCGCCGAGCCCGGCTCGAGGTCGACCGCGAGCAAGCCGACGAACGAGAAGAGAAGGAGCGCCGCCAGGGTCCTCATCGAAGGATGTGTACCTTCGCCGGAGCCGCAGGAAAACCCTGCAAACGAACCCCTTACAGCCCGTGCGCCGGTCGCCGGCCCGGAAGCCCAGAGGCGCCGAGCTTCGGAGGCGCCCCAACACGCACGGCGCAACACCGAGCGACCTCTCTCCCGACGGCCGCTCGTTCTCGGTCGCCTGGCAGCGCACGCCGGCCGCGACGACGCCGTAGCCGGCCCGCGCCGAGCCCGCAGGCCGGCCCCGTGCGAGGCTGTGGCGATGAGCGCCCGGAGCGCCGGCTGGCTCACGAGCGACGAGCTCCGCGTCGGTCTCGGCTGCATGCGGCTCTCCACCGACGAGGACCGCGACGAGGAGCGCGCGCTGGCGACGATCGCGGAAGCGGTCCGCTCCGGGATCACGGTCTTCGACACCGCCCGCTCGTACGGCCGGGGAGCCGACGACCTCGGACACAACGAACGCTTGCTCGCGCGGGCGCTCCGTGCATGCGGCGGCGCGTCGAGCGCGCGGATCGTCACCAAGGGCGGCATGGCCCGTGTCGGCGGGAGGTGGATCCCGGACGGCCGTGCGCGGACGATCCGCGCGGACTGCGAGGCGAGCGTCGAGACGCTCGACGGCCTGACGCCGGACCTGTACCTCGTCCATGCGCCCGACCCGCGGACGCCGTGGCGGACGACCGTGCGTGCGCTCGCCCGCCTCGTCGACGACGATCTCGTGCCGCGCGTCGGCGTGTCGAACGTGAACCGTGCGCAGCTCGACGAAGCGCTCGAGCTCGCGCCGATCGCGGCCGTCGAGATCGCCGTCAGCCCGCTCGACGACCAAGCGCTTCGAGGTGGGGTCGTGGAACGCTGTGCGGAGAGGGAAATCACCGTCGTCGCGCACTCACCGCTCGGAGGGCCGCGACGCGCACCGGCCCTCCAGCGGCGGGCGCCGCTCGTCGAGATCGCTCGGGCGTACGGCGCAAGCGCGGCCGAGGTGGCGCTGGCCTGGCTCCTCGGGCTCGAGGGCGACGTGGTCGTGATTCCCGGCGCGCGCCGGCCCGAGACCGTTCGCTCCGGCGTGCGGGCGGCGACGCTCGAGCTCGAGCCGGCAGAGCGTGAGCGCCTGGACGAAGCCTTCGGGCGCCCGCGCCCGGCCAGGCCCGCGGCACGTGCGCGTCGAGCGCGCGCTGACGGCGACGTCGTCGTCGTCATGGGCATCCCGGGCGCCGGCAAGAGCGGCGTCGCAGCCGAATACGTCGAGCGGGGCTACGAGCGGCTCAACCGCGACGAGCGCGGAGGCTCGCTCCGCGACCTCGCGACGGCACTCGACGAGGCGCTCGCAGCCGGGTCACGGCGCGTCGTCCTCGACAACACCTACCTGACCCGAGCAGCCCGCAGCCACGTGATCGAGACCGCGGCGCGACACGACGTGTCCGCGCGCTGCATCTGGCTCGACGCACCCCTCGCGCAGGCACAGGTGAACGTCGTGGAACGGCTTCTCGACCGCTTCGGCTCGCTCCCCTCGCCCGAGGAGCTCGACGAGCTGTCGCGCACTGAGCCGGGGATCATGCCTCCTACCCGCCAGATGCGAGCCCTGCGCGAGCTCGAGCCGCCGGTCGAGGACGAGGGGTTCGCGACGGTCGAGCGGGTGGAGTTCGTCCGCGCCGCGCCACGCGATGAGGCGAGCTCGGGAGTGTTCGTCGCTGCGGCGGCGGTCCGGAACCCCGACTGGCGTGCGCTCGTCGAGCCGACTGAGGCGAGCGCCCCGTATCTCGTCTTCGACTGGATCCCCGGCGGCGGTCCAGACGAGCTCGCATCAGCCGTTGCGGAGCTCGCGCGCGCCGTGACCGGGCCGCTCGAGAGCGCCCTCTGTCCCCATCCCGGCGGCCCGCCGACCTGCTGGTGCCGGCCGCCCCTCCCGGGCCTCGCGCTCGCGTTCGCGAGACACCACGGCGTCGATCCGGCTCGCTCGCTCCTCCTCGGGACGTCGACCGCGCACCGGACGCTCGCCGCCACGCTCGGCGCGCGCTACGTCCACTTGCTACCCGAGCAGGCAGCCTGAGCGAAGGGCTTCCCGCACGCGCTCGACGTCCTCCGAGAGCGTCCGGTCCTCGATCACGGGCTCGACCTCCGCTTTGACACGGTCGAGCGCGCGGGCGAGCAGCGGGGCGCTCGGCACCTCGCCGCGCAGGTGATACCCCTGGCGCAGCGCCACGAGCTCGCAGGCCAGCGCGAGCTCGAGGTTGTCGAGCCCGCGCCGCAGCTCGTCGGCCGCGAGGAACTCGAACGCCTGCACGTCTTCCTGCCCCGTCGACGTGTCGCTCGCGTGCACGGACGCCGGCGCGGCGAGCAACCGGTTCTCCACGGCCAGCCCAACGACGGCCTTGTGCAACGAGATCACCCCCGCCTGCCTCCCGGGATCGACGGCGAGCTGGTCGGGAAGGCCCGAGAACCGTGCGTCGAGCAGCCGGTGGAGCCGCTTCTCGACGAGATTCGTCAGGTGCGAGACGCCGATCGCGAGCCCATCGAGCGCGACCGCGACCGCGACCGCGTGGAAACCCCCGCTCGGGTAGGCGCCCTCGGGCTCGTCTCGGTCCGCCGGGAGCACGAGCGGCCCGTCGGTGACCGCACGGAGCCCCCGCTCGAGCCGCGCCTCGAACGTGTCGAGCTGCTCGAGCACCGCGGCGTGCACCTGGGGGACGACTCGGAAGGACGCGGGCGCCTGGAGCTTGTCCTCGAATGCCGGACCGCCCGCGAGGAGCTCCTGCAAACGCTCGTGCACACGGAGCTGCGACATGTCTCGAGCGAGCTCGCCGATCCTCCTCGAGTACGGCCTCGTCGACGCGCCGACGAGCGTGATCGCGAGCGCAGCGGACAGGTCGGCATGCTCGAGCGCGGCCCGCGCCCGATCGCAGAGGTGGACTCCGAGCGCGGTCGCGAAAGGGGATCCGTTGAGGAGAGCCGCTCCCTCCTTCGGCTGCGGCTCGTACGGCGCGACTCTGCGGCGGGCGAGCGCGTCGGAGGCGGTGACGGTCTCGTCGCCTTCGCGGACGAAGCCCTCGCCGACGAAGGTCTGGAAGAGGTGGGCGAGCGGGGAGATCTCTCCCGCGGCGCCGAACGGCCCGGCGGGGACGACCGGGCGCCAACCGTCGTTGAGGCGCTCGACGAGGAAGCGGCAGAGATCGGGGGTGACGCCCGCGTACCCGCTCAGGAAGCCCGTGAGCCGCAGCAGCATCGCCCCGCGGACGACGTCCTCGGGAAGCGGCGCGCCGAGCCCCGACGCGCGTGCCGTGAGAAGCGAGCGCTGGAGCGCGGCCTGGTCCCCGGGGCCGATGGGACGATCGGTGAGGTAGCCGAGCCCGGTCGTCACGCCGTACAGCGACGCCCCCTCCGCGACGAGCCGATCGAACGCTTCCCTCCCCGCGGCGACCCGTTCGTCCAGCGACTCGTCGACCTCGACGCGCTCGCCATCGAGGACGATGCGGCGGTAGAGACCGAGGTCGAGGGCGTCGTACCGGTCGACGAGGACGGTCATCGGTAGCGGAGCGTCGTCCCGACCCCGGCGGCCGACGCGCGCCGCACGATCAGCTCGGCGAGCGCGACGTCGGTCGTCGCCAGCCCGCGGTGCCAGAAGAGGATCCGCTCCTCCGCCCGCTCCCGGCCGGGCTTCCTCCCGACCAGGATCTCAGCGAGCTCGGCGTGCAGCGTCTCCTCCGAGAGCAGCCCGGCCCGAACGTGCGGCCGCAGCGCGCCGAACAGGTCGTCCCGCTTGCACTGCGCCCAGTCGTCGACGACCACCTTGTCCGAGTGCTCGAGCACGTCGAGCTCGAGGATGCTCTTGGTGCCGTAGGGCACGAGGAGCGTGCAGCTCTCGAGCCAGGCCGACTTCAGGAGCGGCTCGGGCTCCATGAGCCGCGTCGCCTCGACCACGATGTCGGCGCCCGCGACCGTCTCCTCGATCGTGCCCAGCACGCGGACGGGCTTCCCGAGCTCCTGCTCGAGCCGGCGGCCGAAGCGTTCCCGAGACTCGGCCCGCTTGCTCGTGACGCGGATCTCCTCGAAGTCGAAGTGACGGTCGAGCATGACGACGTTCGAGAATGCCGTCCCGCGAGCCCCGACGTGGCCGAGCACCCTCGAATCCGGCCGCGCGAGGAGGCGCGCGCCGAGCGCGGTCAGCGCACCCGTTCGCCGCTCGGTGATCTCCGTTCCGTCGACGATCGCGCGCGGGATGCCCGTGCGCGGGTCGTAGAGCGTGACGAGGGCGAGCTCGGACGGCAACCCGAGCCGGTAGTTCCCGACGAAGTCGCCCACCACCTTGACGCCGGTCGCGCCGAGCGGCCGGACGGTCGCTCGGAGCACGTTGAAGTGGCCGGGGACGACGGAGTCGGGGACGTGCTGCACGCGGGGATCGAGCGTCACCTCCCCTTCTCCTTGTGCGCGGACGGCAAACTCGACCGCATCGATCACCTCGTCGTCGGTGATCCCGAGCTCCGCGACGTCACCGCCCGAGAGGAAGAGGAGCTCGAGCGGGCTGTCGTGGGCCTCTGGTCGGTCGCTCATCACGAGCCCCGCCCGGACCCGGCTTCCGGGTGCAAGCGGCGTTCCATCCTATGTCCCGGGACGCGGAATCGAAGCCCGGCCTCTCGAGAACGGAGGGCCCGCACGGTGCGGGCCCTCCGTGGTCCGGCAGGTCGCTCCGAGCTACGGCGTCGCCGCGACCGCGGCCTGCGCGTTCACGAGGCCCCACCCGTAGGTCGTGTCGTAGTTCGGGACGCCGAGGTCGGTCGCGTTCCGCTCGAGGATCGTCTCGACCTGGTCCGGCGACAGGTTCGGATCCTTCCCGAAGACCAGCGCCGCGACGCCCGAGACGTGCGGCGCGGCCATCGACGTGCCGCTGTCGAAGTTCCAGGCCATGGCGATGTTGAACACCGTCGCCATGGCGGGCGGCGCCGCAGCGAGGGCGTCGCCGTCGGTCTGCGAGAGCGAGATCGCCGGGATCCACGCCTTGCCGTTGTTCGTCGGAGTGCCGAGCGTGCCGTTGAAGTTGCCCGGCCCGTTGGCCGCGTTGTTGTAGATGATCGCCGCGCCTGCACCCGCCGCCATGGCGCTCTTCACTTTCTGCGCGAAGGTGACCGCACCGCGCTGGATCAACGCGACGAAGCCCGCCGGCGGCGATGCGCCGCAGTCCGCAGCCGTCTGGGCGAGCCCGCATTTCACGAGCGTGCTTGTGAGGCCGGCGGTCGGCGTCGCGCCCGAGAACTCGAACGGCAGCGCCGAGATGTCCTTCCCGGCGAACAGGAATGCGTCCCGGCCCTGATCCGAGGGGAAGGACGAGAGGTTGTTCACTCCCGGTGCCACGAGGTCGATCTGTCCACCGGTGTTCGAGAACGACGCGAGCGCGTTGTTCTGGTCGACTGCGCCGACCGCGACGACGCTCTGGTACCGCGCAGGGAAGGACGGATGGTTCGCCGCGTCGTTTCCGGAGGCCGCGACGATCAGCGTGCCGTTGTTCCGGATCTGGTTGTAGAGCGCCTCCTCGGCCTGCGAGCGGTCGGCTCCACCGAGGCTCATGTTGATGACCTTGCAGCCCTGGTCGGCGAGCCACTGCGCGCCCGCCATCACCTGGCTGGTCGTACCCTCGACGGTGACGCCGTCAGGCTGCGTGCCGAGGACGCGCGCCTCGTACAGCTTCGCCTCCGGGGCGACGCCGTGGATACCGATGCCGTTGATCGCGCCGAGGACGATCCCGGAGGTGTGGGTGCCGTGCGTCTCGGTGGCAGCGACGCCGAGGTCGTAGACGTCGGTCGCATGGAGGCCCGTGGTGTCGTTGAAGACGTCGTGCGTGTCGACGAGGTTCGGCGCGATGTCCACCTGCCTCGTGTCGATGCCGGTGTCGGCCACGCACGCCTTCACCCCGGCGCCCTCGAAGCCCGCCGCCTGCGCCTCGACGGCGTGCGTCGTCACGAGGCCGTACAGACCGTTCGTGGCTGTCGCGGGATACTCGGACGTCTGGAGGTCATTGCTGAGGGTGAGCGGCGTCCGTACCGGATCCGTCTCGACGTAGCTCACGCCGGTGCTCTGCTTGACGTCGTTCACCTGATCCGACGGCAGGTCCACCGCGAGCACGTCGATCGACGGGAACGAGTAGCGAACGTTCCCACCGTGGCTCTTGACGAGTGCCGTGTCGGACGCATTCGGCGAGTGGCCGAAGCCGATCATGTAGTGCTGCAGCGACGGCTTGGCGGAGCTCGCCGCGGACGCGCCAACCAGCAGTGCGGCCACACCGACGGCAAGCGCAGCGATGAACGCTTTCATCCTGAACTCTCCCCTCTCTCTGACGGATTGCCGGCCCCCACGCGCGGGCCCGGGCGCGTGTACTCCGGGTTCGAGGCGCTCAAACCCCAGATCGCGAGGGTGAGCTCGAGCTCACGCAGCGAAGCGCAGGCTTTGGCGCCGGAGAGAAGACCCTGAGACGGACGGTGGTACCCAGAGGGACGGCGTGGTGCGGCCCGAACAGGAAACCATGTCCAGGTTGGCGCGGAGACGGGCGGCGCGCCTGGGTCGGCGCGAGCCGTTGACGGCAGAGCAGCGCTCTGCGCGCGAGCGTTGGCAGCAGCGCTGGAACCTGCCGATCCTGTTGGCCGCCCTCGTGCCGCTGTTCGTAACCTCTCCGAGCCGCGGAATCGTCGCGATCGTCGTCGGCCTCGGCTCGTGGCTCGTCTTCGTGATCGACCTGGTCGTCCAGCGGCGGATCGTCCCCGGATACCTCCACCGCAGGAACGGGAAATTCGATCTCGCCATCGTGATCCTCACCTTCCCGTACTACCTGCTCCCGGGCGCGAGCGGCTACACGGCGGTCCTCCTCCTGGCGCGCCTTGCGCGCGTGGTACGGGTGCTGATCGCGACTGCCGGGTTACGGCGTTTCGCCCAACGACTCGGCAAGATCGCCATCGTCGCGGGTGTGGTCGTCGTGGTCTGCTCGCTGAGCGCGTACAAAGCCGAGCACCCGACGAATCCCGGCTTCGCCACCATCGGCGACTCGCTGTGGTGGGGGATCGTGACGCTGACGACCGTCGGCTACGGCGACATCGTTCCGAAGACGGCCGCAGGCCGTCTCGCTGGCATCGCGATCATGTTCACCGGAATCGCGGTACTCGGCGTCCTCGCCGGCTCGCTCGCTTCACTCTTCGGCATCGGAACGCCTCCGACGAGCGAGCCGGGGACCGAATCCGTCGTCGCTGGTGGCGAGTCGAGACCGGTCCACGAGGAGCTCGCCGAGCTTCGGGCGCAGCTGCGGAGTGTGGAAGCGCGACTCGGCGAGGTTGCCGACCGCGCTCAGTCGCTCACTTAGCGCACCACCGCCGCGCGCGTCAGCGAAGTCGAGATCCCCTGGAGAGCCGTGGTGCACGCGATCCGGCTCCCGGACGCCTCACCGTAGAGCCGACGCGCGGACTCGAACCGCGGACCCCTTCATTACGAGTGAAGTGCTCTACCAGCTGAGCTACGTCGGCGAGGTCGCCTGAGTGTAGCCGCGGTCGGGCGGATTCAGACTCGGGCTGCACGCGCACGGGCGAGCGCGTGGTGCACGCGAACGAACAGCGCCTCGAGGGCGAGCGACGGGTTGAGATTGAACTCCTCGAGCGCCCGCCATGTGTCTCGAACGGCTTCCGCCGCCTCGAGCGCGCCGTCCTCGATCCCGAGCGCCGCGTCCTCGCGAAGGGTCTCCAGCCGGTCGGCGTTGACTGCCGCCTGCTCCGCCCCCGCGGCGACGACGACGAGGTCTCGGTACCAGGCCTCCAGCGCACCGAGCCCGGCGAGGAGCTCGTCCCGCTCGGCGCCGCGCTGCGCCCGCCGGACCCGCTGGTCGGCGTCTCGCGCCGGGAGGTCGAGCGACGAGACCGTCTCCTGCTCGACGGCCTTCGCCTCCTCTCCACGCTCGTCGGCCGCAGCGAGCAGCACGGCCGCCGCCTCCGCGGCGTCGAACGAGGGATCGAGGTAGGCGGAACGGGCTGCCTCAATCAGCGCATCGCGCCTCCCTGCAGCCGCCGGGTCGAGCAGGCGCTCGGCGCGATCGAGCCGCCCCACCGCGGCGCGGGCGAGCGCCCGCACCTCGTCGGGGTTCCGGCCCGGCGCTCGGCCGGTGATCCACTCGGCGACGGCGCTCTCCGTCAGCCGGTGGAACGGGACGAGCTGACAGCGTGAGAGGATCGTCTCCGGCAGCGAGCCGAGCTCGCTCGCGACGAGGACGATGGTGGCGTACGGCGGCGGCTCCTCGAGGTCCTTGAGCAGCGCGTCCGCGGCCTCGTCGTTCATCCGCTGGGCGTCGAGGATCAGGTACACGCGGCGGTCGGCCTCGAACGGCCGCATGTGCAGGTCGTGGCGGAGCGCGCGGATGTCGTCGATGCGGATCATCTCGCCGAGCGGCTCGAGGACGTACAGGTCGGGATGCGTGCGCGCTTCGACGCGCCGGGCGTCGCCGAGCAGCGCCGTCGCCAGTGCGAGCGCGGCGATGCGCTTCCCGACGCCCGCCGGGCCGTGCAGGAGGTACGCGTGGGCGGGCCCCTCCTCGAGCGCGCCCTCGAGTAGACGTTTCGCCTCCGCCTGCTCAGGGACTGCGGCGAAGTGCTCCATACACCTCCTCGGCGATCTCCTCGGGGGGAAGCGAGCCGTCGAGCGAGACGATCCGTTCAGGGAAACGCGACGCGAGCTCGCGGTACCCCGCGTCAACGCAGGAGTGGAACGTCCCGCTCTCGCGCTCGAGGCGATCGCCCTCGCCCGGAAGCCGGTTCGGCACCTCCTCCGGATCGATGAGGAGGAGGAAGGTGCGCTCGGGCATCAGCCCCCCGACGGCCGCGAGGTTGAGATCGAGGACGCGCTTCAACCCGAGCCCCCGCGCGATCCCCTGGTACGCCACGGACGAGTCCACGTACCGATCGCAGAGAACGGAGACGCGGCGCTCGAGCGCGGGCGCGATCACCTCCTCGACGTGCTGGGCACGCGCGGCCGCGTAGAGCAACGCCTCGGCCCAAGGCGAGACGTGGCCGCCGTGGAGGACGAGCCCGCGGATCGCCTCGCCGAGCTCCGTTCCGCCCGGCTCGCGCGTCGCGAGGACGTCCTCTCCCTCGGCCTCGAGTCGCGCACGGAGGAGCTCGGCCTGGGTCGTCTTGCCCGACCCGTCGAGGCCTTCGAAGGAGACGAACATCGCCGCGTCCATCCTACGGCCGCCGCGTGCGTCCATAGGATGCGGCTCGTGCAGGTGATCGTCACCGGGGGCGCCGGGTTCATCGGCTCGCACGTGACCGATGCCCTCCTCGGCCGCGGCGACGACGTCGTCGTCGTCGACTCGCTGGCGACGGGAAAGCGCGAGAACGTCGCCGACAGCGCCGACCTCCAAGTCCGCGACATCCGTGAGCCGCTCGACGACGTGTTCGACGAGCTGCGCCCCGAGGCGGTCTTCCACCTCGCGGCACAGGCCGACGTGCGAGTGTCGGTCGAGAACCCGGTCGAGGACGCTGCCGTGAACGTGCTCGGGACCGTCCGGGTGCTCAAGGCGGCCGCACGCCACGGGTCGCAGGTGATCTTCAGCTCCACGGGCGGCGCCATCTACGGCGAGTGCGAGGAGCCCGCTGCCGAGGACGCACCCCTTCGCCCGGTGTCTCCGTACGGCACCGCGAAGCTCGCCGGCGAACAGTACCTCCAGGCCTTCAACCGCCTCCACGGCTCCACGCACGTCGCCCTCAGTTTCGGGAACGTGTACGGGCCGCGGCAGGATCCTCACGGCGAGGCGGGCGTCGTCGCGATCTTCCTCGGGTCGCTCGCCCGTGGCGAAGCGCCACGGATCTTCGGAGACGGCGAGCAGACCCGGGACTACGTGTACGTGGGAGACGTGGCTCGCGCGACCCTCTCCGCGCTCGGCCAGGAGGGCGGCGTCTTCAACGTCGGGACCGGCACGGAGACGTCCGTGCTCGAGCTCTTCGAGCTCTGCAAGCGCGTGTCCGGCTCGTCGCTCGAGGCGACCCACGTCGACGCCCGGCTCGGCGAGCTGCAGCGCAGTGTCCTCGATCCCGAGCGGGCCGCGTACGAGCTCGGCTTCCGCGCGATGGTCGAGCTCGAGGACGGCCTGCAGGCGACGAACGACTGGCTGACCGGCCGGAAGGAGTAGCCGTGCGGCGGGCGAACGGTCGCCCTGGTGGACCACCCGCTCTCCGCTCCCTCGTCTCCCGAAGCTCTCGTTCGCCCGTGGCGGATCGCTGCGTTCGTCGCGGTCGCGATCGCGGGCGTCGAGCTCGTCGTCCTCCTCGTCATCGGCGGAAACGCGCTCCTGCACACCGTGTCGCACCGCGTGGAGCACGCGGCGACGCAGCGCGCGCTCGGCCCCACAGCTGCCCAGACCCGCACCGTCCGGCACCACGCCCGACCGCCGGCGGCGAGACTCCCCCGCTCGCACGTCCGGGTGCTCGTCCTCAACGGGAACGGCCGGACGGGCGCCGCGGCCGCCGCCGCGACGCGCGTGCGTCGTCACGGCTACAAGATCGGCGATGTTGGGAACGCCCGGAAGCTCGTCGGCCGGAGCATCGTCATGTACCGCCCGGGCTTCGCCGGCGAAGGGCGCAGGCTCGCCCGCGACCTCCGCGTGAAGATCGTCGGCCCGCTCGACGGCATGCGGAAGCGCGACCTCCACGGCGCGCAGGTCGTCTTCATCCTCGGCTCGTAGCCGCGACCCCTGCCGCCCAGGCGAGCAGCTCGTCGACGTGGGCACGCACGAGCCCGACTGCCGGATCGACCTCGACGAGCAGCGTCGGCGCTTCCCGCGTCGCCGCCCACGCACGCGCTTCGGGCGTGACGATGTCGTCGACCCACGCGGCGGGCCGATCGCCGGCGAAGACGTCGATCGCCGGGACCTTCTCGACAGGGTCGAAGCGCACGGAGGGGACGACCACGACCGGATAGGCGGGGAGCCCGAAGTGGGGCGCGAGAAATCGGTTCGCGTTGTCGCCCCAGCCCGTCGCCCACGCGATCTCGTAGACCTCGGCCAGCTCGACGAGCCAGTCGCCGTGCGCCCGCAGTAGCCGTACCGGCTCGTCCTCCTCGGGGAAGAAGAAGGCGTGCTCCTCGAATCCCTCCGGGGTGTCCGGAAACGGGTTGAGGACGCCGTCGACGTCCATGAGGAGCAGCGGCTTCAGCGTCACGACTTGCAGGCGCCGTGGTTGACGGCGTCCCGCGCCACGTCGAGCGGCCCGCCCTTCACCCACTGGTTGCCCGCCGGATCGAGGGTGTACGCGTTGTTCAGGAAGCGGTACGCGGCGCACATGTTCTCGAGCACCTGGAACTCGTAGATCCCGAGCGTGTACCACGTCTCGGGATTCTCGGGCTGCAGCTCGACCGCCTGGATGTACCTGCGCTCCGCCTCGGCCCGGTCGCCACGCCGCTCCGCGACGAACGCGAGCGAGGTCAGCGGGTCGACCGAGAGCGGGTTGAAGAAGCGTGCCCGCTTCGCGAGGCGCTCCGCCTTCCGGTAGTCGCCGGCGTCGAGCGCGCTCGTCGACGAGCGGACGTTCCGCTCCGCGAGCCGCGGGAACGAGAAGGAAACGAGGAAAGCCGCAACGAGGAGAACAGCGCCGACTCCGAGCACGACGCGGCGGCGAGGCTCCCCGAGCGCGCGGCCGGCCGACGCGAGCACCCCGACCGCGACCATCGTGGGCGCGGTCGTCGCGAGGTAGTCCCAGTTGTAGTCCACGAGGGCATGCAGCCCGTACGCGGCGGGCGCGGCGACGAGCGCGACGGCGGCTGCGCGCTCGGCTCCGTCGAGCCGACGCACCGCACTCGCGCACGCCCATGCCGTCGAACCGGCGAGCGCGAGGAAGAGGAGGAGACCGCCGACCCCGCCCTCGGCGAGCTGCTGCATGGGCACGCTGTGCGGCTCGGTGACCGTGCGCGCGTCGACCCGCACGCGCTTGCGGGCGATCTCGAACGAGTCGGCGCCGGCGCCGCCGGGGTCGTGCCGGCGGAAGACCTTCCACGCCTCGGTCCACCAGCAGAGGCGGCCGTTCACGTTCAGCGAGCCGAGCCGGTCCGCGTTGTTCGCGACCTCGGTGCAGTCCTTGCTCTGCGTGATCTGGTCGCGTGTCCAGGAGACCGGGTTGCCGACGGCGACGACGAACGCGGCCACGGCGAGCGCGGCCGACACCGCGACCGCTGCGAGCAGCCCTCTTCCGATCCGCGCACGGTTCGCGTCGGCGAGGCCTCTCCGCGTCCCGAGCACGACGAGGGCGACGACGAGCCCCGCCCCGGCGAGGGCGAGCCCGGCGAAGATTCGACCGTCGGAGACGCGGGCCGCATGCGCTGCCCCGTCGTCGGCCAGACCGTGCCGGGTGAGCGCCCAGCCCCCGACGACGGCCGCCGGAATCCCCGCAGCGACCAGCAGCAGGCCGCCCTCGACCCGCTCGCGCGCGAGCAGGAGCCAGAGCACGGCGACCACGACCGCTGCCGCGACGCCGGTCCGCGACAGCGTCAGCAGGAGAGCGAGCATCGCAGCGTAGGCGAGGAGCCCGCCCGCGACACGGGCCCAGGTCGGATGGCCTCTCGTGGTCCCGAGCCAGAGCCCGAGCACGAGGGCGACGTCGGCGACGAGCGCGACCGCGTTCCAGTAGCCGATCGGCTCGCTCAAGCGCGCGATGCGGCCGCCGGACGAGTCGAGCGCGGGCACCGCCTTCGACAGCAGCCCCCACCCGAGAACGACCGCCGTGAAGGCGGCGAGGAGCGACGCGCCCGTCCGTGCGCCCGCCCGCCCCGCCACGCCCCCGAGCACGACCCCGAGCCCGAGGAACGCCGCGAACGCGACGGTCTTGTTGAACGCATCCCAGGAGCGGTCGGGGACGATCGACCAGACGACGGTCAGGCCCGTCCAGGCGACGAGCCCCAAGGTCGCGGCGACGAGGGCGACGCCGTCCCGCCCGAGCCGGGGCACAGCCGCGCGCCCGACGGCGACGACGAGGACGTACAGAGCGAGGAGCACGACCGCGCTTCCGCCCACGGGCAAGACCCCGCCGACGCTCGAGCCGTCTCCGTGGAACGCTGCGCCGAGGAGAGCCGCCCCGACGAGCCCGGCCAGGGCGAGCACGCCCGGTCGGGAGGCGCCGAAGGTCGGCGCCGGCGGCGGTTCCATGGCGGGCCACGCTACCATTGCCCGCGGCGTTTGCCCTCCCAGCAGGGAGGGGAGGCGCCTGTGCCGTCTAACAAATCGTTTACGCTGCCCACACGCCCGGATCACCTGGAGCCGAGAGACTCCGTTCGACCGGGTTCTCTCCCCGTGACGCACTCTCCGCACACGACCCGAACCGCATCCGCACTCGCTGCGCTCTCGACGCTCGCCGTCGCGTGCCTCGTCGCGCTCTCGCTCGGTGGCACCGCGGCCGCCGCGACGCCGTGCGCGAAGAAGGTGCTCGCCGACTGGTACGACAACGGCCGCATCGACCACCTCTATCCGCTGCACTGCTACGAGGAGGCCGTCGACGCGATCCCGCCGGACATCGCCGACTACGTGGACGCGCGCGACGTGATCGAGCGCGCGCTCGCCTCGGCGGTCAACGGCAAGCTCACATACGGCGGAAAGGATCCGACCCCGGGCGACGGAGGGAGCAGCCGGGGCATCGACGGCGGCGCAGCCGGGGGCAGCGACGGCGGGACCGGCCCCGGCGGTACGAGCGGCGGCAGCGCCGCACCGGCCGTCGATACGTCGAGCCCCTCGTCCGTTCCGATCCCGCTCGTCGTCCTCGGCGGGATGTCGCTCGCGCTGCTGGCAGCGGGCGGTCTCGGCTATGCGTCGCGGCGCCGCCAGGCGGCGA
>DASSQE010000046.1:0-6176 GCA_035702645.1 Gaiellaceae bacterium | reverse complement strand
CTGGACGGCTTCGGGCTCAGGCTCGACGGCCGGAACGGGCTCGTCGGGCGCGACGGGCTCCACGGCCCGCGCGAGAAGATCCGGGATGCGCGCGAAGTCCTCCTCGAGCACCTTCAGCATCGACGGGGTGTAGAGCGCCGCCGCCGGGTGGTAGAGCGGATAGAGGGACACCGTCCTCGACCCGAGCGTCACCTCCTGCTCGTACCCGTGAACGCGGGTGATTCCCGCCGGCTTACCGGAGAGGAGCTTGGTCGCGAAGTTCCCGAGCGTGGCCACGAGCTTCGGCTCGATGAGCTCGATCTGCCGGAAGAGGTGCGGCTCGCAGGCGGCGATCTCGTCCGGGAGCGGGTCGCGGTTCCCGGGCGGGCGGCAGTTGTGGACGACCCCACCCGCTGTGACGAAGTTGTGCGTCTCCTCGACGTCGATGCAGAAGTACGTCCTGTCAGGACCCTCGTGCCGAACGATCTCCTCTATCTCGACCTCGTCGTAGAGGACCTCGGTCTCGCCCCGGCGCAGGCGATCGGGATCGTACGGAACCCGCTGCTCGACTTCGGGATGAAGCTTGTACCGCATGGAGGCCGGTACGTACGGAGCGATGAGCTCCGACAATGCGGCGGTCGCGGAGACGTCGAAGTAGATGCGACCTCGCATCGCCTTCGCGGGAAGGCCGAGGCATTCCAGACCCCGAAGCAGCACTTGGAGGTCGCGATCCTCGAATCCGACGGTGGCGATCTCGGCCAGCGGCTGGCGGCCTCCCGATCGGATCCGGGTGTAGCCGTCGTCCATGAACCAGATCGCGAGCATCCGGTCGTTGAGCTCCTCCCCCAGCCATGCCGGTACGTGCTTCTTAGGCCTGTAGAAGTCGCGTCTCAACACCCCAAGCGCCCGGTGCGCAAGCGTCCGCACGTGGACGGCTCCGTAGGTTCGCGCTCCGCCCGCGACCGCTGCGACAGCCAGAGTTTGCAGACGTGGCTCCAACTCTTCGAGGAGACTCGCCTTGAACGCCGCGTACTCGGATTGTGAATCCGAGTGGGCGAAGAAGAGATGGTTGCTCGCAGCATTCAGATGACCGTCGCCGAGCACCGTGCCGCAGACCACGTCGTGGGCCAGCCTGCTCAGGCCCTGCCCGGTGGCGATCCGATCCGTGGGCCGAAGCTCCTCCGCTGGCACGTAACCCCGCATCGTGAGAACCGGATGATCGCCCGTCAGCTCGACGCCGACTCGGGCGAGCCCCGCGCTCTTCGCGGACCGGTACGAGAGCTTGAAGATCCGGCGACCGGCCCGGGGCGTCGCGTGCCAGCCGATGACGCGCCTGGGAACGAGACGACCGTTGTCGTCGACGGACATGACCGTTCCGTCATACCGCGACCGAACAAGCCGTCCGATTCGCTCCCATGAGCCATCGCCGAGTTGCACCTGGGCGGTGTATCTCAAGCACTTCAAGACGTTCGCAACAAAGACGTCGGCTCGGGTCAGCCCGATCCCCGCGAGCAGCTTGTCGAGGAGCTTCCCCGCTTGCCCGACGAAGGGGACACCCTGCTGGTCCTCGTGGAACCCGGGCGCCTCGCCGACGAACATCAGGTCGGCGTTCGGGCTCCCGGAGCCGAACACGACCTGCGTGCGCCCCTTGGAGAGCGCGCACCTCGTGCACCCCGCCGTGTGCTCCGCGTACTCCCTGAGCGCTGCCGCGCGCTCGACGGCGTCCTCCATGGGACCGCCAGTGTACGTCTCGTCCCGGATGCGTCAGTGACCGCAGCCGCACGCGCCGCCGCAGCATCCGCCGCCGCCGCCCGTCGGGCCGCTGAACACCGGCTTTGCCGCGGTGCCGTGCACGGCGAACGTCGAGAGCTGCTTCAGGACGTTCCCCGCCCCGCACTCGGGGCAGGCGACCGCCTGGTCGGCGCTCCGCACGAGCTCGTCGAAGTGCGACTCGCACTCCATGCATGCGTACTCGTAGATCGGCATGCCCCGAGTGTACTGTCGCGCCCGATGGAGCAGCCGAAGGAACGGTGGACCGCGTCCGTGCTCGAGGGCACGCGGGTCCGGCTCGAGCCGCTCTCGACCGAGCACGAGGACGGCCTCTGGGAGGCCTCGCGCGACCCACTGACCTGGCGCTGGCTGTCGATCGTGCAGCCGCGGACGCGGGCCGAGTGGCACGAGTGGATGACGAGCGCGCTCGCCGCCGAAGCGGCCGGTACCGAGATCCCGTTCGCGACGGTCGACCGCGGGACGGGCGCGACGATCGGTTCGACACGGTTCCTCGCGCTGCGGCCGGAGCACGGCTCGGTCGAGATCGGCTGGACGTGGCTCCACCCCTCCGCCTGGGGAACGGGCGCGAACGTCGAGGCGAAGCTCCTCCAGCTCACGCACGCCTTCGACACCTGGGGCTGCCGCCGCGTCGAGCTGAAGACGGACGCCCTCAACGAGCGCTCTCGTGGAGCCCTCGAGGCGCTCGGGCTGACGTTCGAGGGCATCCACCGGAAGCACATGCTCGTGCGCAGGGGCGAGAACCGAGACAGCGCCTGGTACAGCGTGGTCGACGACGACTGGCCGGCAGTGCGCGCCCAGCTGGAGACACGCCTGGCCTCGGCGTAGAGGCACCGCGCTACACTTGCCGCTGCCCGGTATCCGAGAGGAACTGGAGCAAGCGAGATGATCGAGAGCATCCGAGTCGTGGGCGCGGGCGGCCGCGTCGGGTCGGCAGTGAGCGCGAGGCTCGCCACGCACGGCATCCCCCTCGACGCCGACGATCCCGAGCTGATCCTCCTCTGCATCCCGGACCGCGCGATCCAGGCGGTCGCGCCGGAGATCCGCAGCGGCCCCTGGATCGCCCACGTGAGCGGCGCGACGCCGCTCGCCGCCCTCGACCCGCACGAGCGCCGGTTCTCCATGCACCCTCTGCAGACGTTCACGAAGGCGCGCGGCCCCGAGCAGCTCGACGGCGCCTGGGCAGCAGTCGCCGCAGAGACGAACGACGCGCTCCGCGTGGGCTTCTGGCTCGCAGAGACGCTCGGTCTCCGACCGTTCGAGCTCGCGGACGAGAGCCGGGCGGCGTACCACGCCGGGGCGGCGATCGCGTCGAACTACCTCGTCACGCTGCGGGAGGCCGCCGGCTCGCTGCTCGAGGCGGCGGGCGCCCCGCCGGAGGCGCTCGATCCGCTGATGCGCCGCGTGATCGAGAACCACTTCGAGCTCACAGGACCCATCGCGCGCGGCGACTGGGAGACGCTCGACCGCCATCTCGAGGCGATCCGCCGCGAACGACCCGAGCTCGAGCAGCTGTACCTCGTCCTCGCCGAGGCGACCGCGTCGATGGTCGGAAGCGAGCTTCCCACCGAGGTCGGGTCGATCGGGGTGAGGCGCGCACGATGAAGACGTGCCGGACGATCGTCGACGCACGTGCCGAGCTCGCAACGAAGCGCCGTGGCACGATCGGGCTCGTCCCGACCATGGGCGCCCTCCACGGCGGGCATCTCTCCCTCCTGCGCGCTGCCCGCGGCGAGTGCGACACCGTCGTGATGAGCCTCTTCGTCAACCCTGCGCAGTTCGGCGAGAAGGCGGATCTCGCGGCGTATCCCCGCGACGAGGAGCGCGATCTCGCGGCCGCAGAGAAGGCTGGGGTTGACCTCGTCTTTGCGCCCGCGACGGAGGAGATGTACGCACCCGGGTTCCAGACCTGGGTGGAGCCGGTCGAGCTCGGCGCGGTGCTCGAGGGCGCCTTCCGGCCGGGCCACTTCCGAGCCGTCGCGACGGTCGTCCTCAAGCTGTACGAGATCGTCCGCCCGGACCGCGTCTATTTCGGGCAGAAGGACGCGCAGCAGGCAGAGGCGATCCGGACGATGATCCGCGACCTCGCGCTCGACGTCGAGCTCCGCGTCCTCCCCACCGTCCGCGACGCCGACGGGCTCGCGTTCTCGTCGCGCAACGTCCTGCTCTCGCCCGCCGAGCGGGAGCGCGCAGCCGTGCTGCCCCGCGCGCTGGCTACCAAGGATCCTGCCGCCGCGCGCGAGCTCCTGACCCGTTCGAACGGGCTCGAGATCGACTACGTGGAGATCGCCGACTTCCAACCTCGCGTCCTCGCAGCCGCGATTCGCGTCGGCTCGACCCGCCTCATCGACAACGTTCCACTGGAAGGAGACCGAGAGTGAGCATCCGACCCCAGCAGCCGGCACCCGCCACACCCGCTCCGGGGAAGCTCCCGCTGACCGAGCTCGCGGAGATGAAGTCGCGGCACCAGCCGATCGTCATGGTCACGGCCTACGACGCGCCGGGCGGGCGCCTGGCCGACTCCGCCGGCGTCGACCTCGTGCTCGTCGGCGACTCCGCGGCGATGACCATGCTCGGGCACGCCTCGACGGTGCCGGCATCGATGGAGGAGATGCTGATGCTGACACGCGCGGTCACGCGCGGGGCGCAGCGGCCGCTCGTCGTCGCGGACATGCCGTTCGGCTCGTTCCAGGTGTCCGACGAGGATGCCGTCCGGAACGCCATCCGCTTCGTCAAGGAGGCCGGGGCAGACGCCGTCAAGCTCGAGGGGGCCGGCCCGATGCTCGACCGAGTGCGAGCAATCGTCGGCGCCGGGATCCCGGTGATGGGACACCTCGGGCTGACACCGCAGACGGCGACCATGCTCGGCGGCTTCAAGGCGCAGGGTCGGAGCGCCGAGAAGGCGCTCCAGCTGCTCGCCGACTCGCGGGCGCTCGAAGCGGCCGGCTGCTTCTCGCTCGTGCTCGAGGCCGTTCCCGCCCCCGTCGCCGAGCGGGTGACGACGGAGCTCTCGATCCCCACGATCGGGATCGGCGCCGGCGCCGGCTGCGACGGACAGGTCCTCGTGTGGCACGACATCCTCGGCCTGTACGAGGGCCGGACGGCGCGCTTCGTGAAGCAGTACGCCGACGTCGCCTCCGCCATCCGCACCGCCCTCTCCGAGTACGCGTCGGACGTGCGCGAAGGCCGCTTCCCCGAGGAGCGGCACACGTACGCGATGCCCGAGGACGAGCTGGCGCTCTTCGAGCGCGCGGCAATGCGTGCGCTACACGAACACGAATAGGCCGATCACGGCGGCGAGGAGCGCCGCGGCCGCGCCGAACGCAGCGAGTGAGCGGAGCCAGCTCCAGCCGTGGACGACGCGGATGCCGACGAGCAGGAGCGCGAGCGACCACGCGGCGAACGCGAGCTCGAGGACGACCATGACGGTGTCGCCGGTTCCCTGATCCGCTCCCCCGGAACGGAAGGTGTCCCCGCCGTACAGCGCGAGGCGCAGCGGAAGCAGGACGAGCAGCGAGAGCGCGAGCGGCGCGGCCGCGAAGGCGACGATCTGGCGCTCGCGGCGGAAGTCGCCGAGGCTTCCGAGGAGTCGTGCCCCGAACCAGAGGGCGAAGCCAACCACGAAGTAGCCGACGGCGCCGTAGAGCCCGCCCGCGATGAACGTCCAGATCGCGACGAGGACAGCGTCGTAGTCCGAGTCGTCGAGCAGGTGCATCGCCGTCGGTGTCGCCAGCACGCCCGCTGCCCCCGCGAGCCAGACGAGGAGGAGCACGGGCTCCGAGCGGGCAGAGACGTCGTCCGGATCATCCTCGCGGATGGCGTAGAACACCGAGCGCGGCGTGAGGAGCACGGCGGGCACCCGGAGCCACCAGGCCCGCTCGGGTGCAAGATCTGCAGCGGGGTCGACAGGCTTCGTGGCCACGCGCTGAGACTAGCCGCCTGTCTCTGTTCAGCGCTCTGCGCGGGGAATAAAGTGCGCACGTGTCGGGCGAGCTTCTGTGCCCTTCCTGCGGGGCCGCGAACGAGGCAGGCCGCAAGTTCTGCGGCGAGTGCGGAACCTCGCTGGCACTGACCTGCGCCGCCTGCGGAACTGCGAATCCGCCGTCGGTGAAATTCTGCGGCGAGTGTGGCGCCCCCCTCGAGACCGGCCAGATCGACACAGCGGCCACGGCCGCGTCCGAGCCGCCCACCGCCGAACGTCGTCTCGTCTCGGTCCTCTTCGCAGACCTCGTCGGCTTCACCACGCTCTCCGAGAGTCGTGACGCGGAGGAGGTCCGCGAGCTCCTCTCCCGCTACTTCGACACCTGCCGGCGGCTGATCGAGCTGTACGGCGGCACGGTCGAGAAGTTCATCGGCGACGCGGTGATGGCCGTCTGGGGGACGCCGACGGCGACCGAGGACGACGCCGA
>DASSQE010000045.1:0-2764 GCA_035702645.1 Gaiellaceae bacterium | reverse complement strand
GGGATCACGCCGCCGACGATCTTGTCCACGAACTCGTAGTCACCGTCCTCGAGCGGGGTCACCACGATGTGGCAGTCGCCGAACTGGCCGCGGCCGCCCGTCTGCTTCTTGTAGCGGCCGTGTGCTCGCGCCTCCCGGCGGATCGTCTCCCGATACGGGACGCGCGGCTGGTGCAGCTCGACGTCCACCCCGAAGCGGCGCTTGGCGCGCTCGAGCGCGACCTCCACGTGCATCTGACTCATTCCGGACAGGATCTCCTCGCCGGTCTGCTGGTCGCGGTGGAGGTGCAGCGTGGGGTCCTCCTCGGCGAGCCGGCGGATCGCGGTCGCGACCTTCTCCTCGTCGCCCTTCGACTTCGGGGTGATCGCGAAGCTCATCACGGGCTCGGGGAACCCGAAGTCCGGGAGCTCGACTGCGACCTCCTTGTCGGTCAGGAGATCGCCCGTCTGCGCCTCCTTCAGCTTCGCCACCGCGCCGATGTCGCCCTCGACGAAGTCGAGTGCCGGATGGTGCTCCTTGCCCTGGAGCTCGAGGAGGGACCCGAGCCGCTCCTTCGCCTTGCCGCGCAGGTCGACGAGGGTCGTGTCGGGCGTGATCGTCCCCTTGAGGACGCGGAACAGGTTGATGCGGCCCGCGAACGGATCGGCGACGGTCTTGAACACGAAGGCCGCGGTCGCCGCTCCGTCGACCTCGATGGCGGGGCCCTTCTTCGCCGGCGAGGGCACTCCCTCGACGAGGAGGTCGAGAAGCGCGTGTGTGCCGAGATTCTTGGTCGCGACGCCGCACGCGACCGGGAGGAGCTCGCCGTTCGTGACCGCGGTCTTGAGCGCGGCCGCGACTTCGTGCGCATCGAGCTCCTGCCCGTCGAGGTAGCGCTCCATCAACCCCTCGTCGGTCTCGACCACGCTGTCGAGAAGCTTCTCGCGGTACTCGGCGACGACGCTCTCGAGCTCGTCCGGGATCGGGCCCGGCTCGCCCTCCTTGCCGCCCTCCGGGCTCGTGTACGCGCACATGTGGAGGACGTCGACGATCCCCGTCAGCTCGTGCTCCGATCCGATCGGGATGTGCACGGCGACGCACTGCGGCGAGAGCTGCGACTGGAGCTGCTCCAGCGTTCGGAAGAAGTCCGCGCGCTCGCGGTCGAGCATGTTGACGAACACGACGCGCGCCAGCCCGAGCGCCCCGGCGAGCCTCCACGCTCGTACGGTCCCGACCTCCGAGCCCATCACACCCGAGACCGTGACAAGGGCACCTTCGACGACCCTCGCCGCGCACCGGAGCTCGCCCTGGAAGCTCGGGTCGCCGGGGACGTCGATCAGGTTGAGCTTCCGGTCCTGCCACATCGCGTGCGAGATCGACATCGAGATCGAGAGCTGCCGCTTGTGCTCGTCCTCGTCCGAGTCTGAGATCGTCGTCCCCGCCTCGACCGTCCCCAGCCGGTTGATCCCGCCGGACTCGAAGAGAAGCGCCTCGACGAGCGACGTCTTCCCCGTCCCGCGGTGGCCGACGACGGCGACGTTGCGGATCTTCGCGGGCTCGGGCATGGCTCTCTCGTCCTCCTCGGGCTGGCTCGATTTCGGCCGACAGCTTAGTCGGCAGGTTGCGCCGGTCGCCGCACGGTCGCGAGCGCACGCGCGCCCGCGAAGATCACTGGACGGTGGTCTCGCAGGTCGCGAAGGTGTCGGTTCCGGGACCGCCGATGCAGACGTCCGTCCCAGCCCCGCCGGCGATCGTGTCGTTCCCGCCTCCGCCGAGGATGCAGTCGTTGCCGCCGCCACCGTTCATGACGTCAGCGCCTGAAGTGCCGAGCAGGAGGTCGTTGCCGCTCGTGCCGGTGATGCCGCTGACCACGGTCGTGAGCGTGATCGAGGCGCAGGTGGACGGCTTGAGCGTGTTCGCGGTGATCGCCTGGGTCACGCGAGCGATGCTCGATCCCCCGACGCCGTTTCCCGCGCTCGGCGCAGCGGTTGCCGCGACGAGCGCGACGAGGGCGACGAGCAGGGCGGCACCGAGACGTGAACGGACAGCGACCATGAGATCACGAGCGCGCTTCCACGCCGCCGGGGCCAAGCCCCACCGCGAGCACGAGGAGCGCCGCGAGAGCGCCGACGATCCACGGCACCCGAAGCACGCCGACCATCCGCCCACCCGCGCGAACGTGGAGCCACATCCGTCCCACGAGGCGGTCCCGGGTGGGGCGCTCGGGATCCAGGAACCGGTTGTTGTCGCCCCTGAACGTGTAGCGACCGTGATCGATCGCGACGATCCGGTGGAGGACGATCCTCCGCAGCAGCGCGCTTCGGTACCCGACGACCTCGCCGACGTGGTACGAGCGGGACGCGCGGAGCAGGACGAGATCGTCGCCGCGCAGCCGGGGGAGCATGCTCGTCCCGTCCACGACGACGAACGAGGTGCGGCCTCCGAGCTGCGGCGGCGCGACTGCCCACCACCCCGCAACGAGCAGCACCGCCGTCGTCGCGATCCACGCGCCGAAGGAGATCCTGGCGCGAGCACGCTTCCCGAGGCGAAGCCCCGGACTGGACGGCGCGACGCAGGGTCGCGCCATCCAGTCGATGCTCGCTCGGGCGATCATCGCCGCCCGCTACTGCGCTGCGACGACCGTGAGCTGGGTAGCCGCGGCGACCGTCGCCTGGGGCGAGGTCGTGTTGCACGTTGCGCTTCCGGCGGCGTTCGCGCACGTGTACCACGACCCGCCGGAGGCGAGCTGCACCTTGAGCGTGCTCGTCGTCGTCGGCGAGATCGA
>DASSQE010000044.1:0-93129 GCA_035702645.1 Gaiellaceae bacterium | reverse complement strand
ACCTGCCGGCCCGCGGGCAGCACGAGCTCGCCCGTGGTGAGGTTGCCGTACTCGGGGTAGCTGAACTTCCAGGCGAACTGCTGACCGATCACGTTCAGCTGGAACGGCTTGTTACCCGCCTCGCCGTTCTTCGCGAGAACGACGGCGCTGACGATCCCGATCGCGATCACGAGGAGCGCCGGGATCGCCGTCCAGAAGATCTCGAGCCCCGTGTGCCCGTGGATCGGCGGCCCGTCCGCGTCGTCGTCGAGCGGGACGCGGAACTTCCACACGGAGAAGACGATCACCGACGCGACGAGCGTGAAGATCGCGATGGAGACGATCGTCACGAACCAGAAGACGTCATGGATCCGATCGAACTCGACCGAGTCGGAGGAGGGGAGCCACTGGAAGAGGACGGCCACCAGCGAGACGCAAACGCCGATGACGATCCCGATCGCAACGAGCTGCACGATCCCCTTGCGCACGCGTTTCGAGCGTACTGGAACCGCCCGCTATCGTGGGGTCGAACCGACCCGGCTTCCTCGAGCGCCTCCAACCCCCTCCATGACCCGTCAGCGCACGGTCCTCCTCGCTGTCGCGAGCGTCGTCGCCGTCGCGGCGATCTCTGCTTCCGCGCGTTCCGCACCCAGCTCCGAGAGCGCGGGTGGTCCGGTCACGCGCGGCTCGGGCGGCCCGCAGCCGGTCGTCCTCGCGTTCGGCGGGGACGTGCACTTCGAAGGCACGCTCCGGGCGAGGCTCGACGCCTCGCCCTCGACGACGCTCGCGCCGATCGCTCCGCTTCTACGGCGCGCGGACGTCGCGATGGTGAACCTCGAGACGGCCGTGACGACGCGCGGTGCCCCACAGACGAAGGAGTTCGTGTTCCGCGCGCCGCCGACTGCGTTCGCCGCTCTTCGCGGCGCCTCGGTCGACGTCGCGACGATGGCCAACAACCACGGGCTCGACTACGGCCGCGCCGGTTTGACCGACTCCCTCGCGGCAGCGCGCCGCTACCGCTTCCCGGTCGTCGGGATCGGGCGCAACGCAACGCAGGCATACGCGCCGTATCGGGTGACCGTGAACGGCCAACGGATCGCGATCCTCGGAGCGACCCAGGTGATCGACGACGAGCTCATCCGCTCCTGGACCGCCGAGCGGCACGCGCCCGGGCTTGCGTCCGCGAAGGACGTGCCGCGGCTGCTGGCGGCCGTGCGCCGGGCGCGCCGGACCGCGGACACCGTCGTCGTCTACGTCCACTGGGGCGTCGAGCTGAAGTCGTGCCCCACCGCGGTGCAGCGCAAGCTGGCGTACCAGCTCGTGGCCGCGGGCGCGGACGTGATCGTCGGCAGCCACGCGCACGTGCTCCTCGGCGGCGGGCGGTTGGGCACAGCGGTCGTCGACTACGGCCTCGGGAACTTCGCGTTCTACGCGACGCGCGAGGAGACGACCCGGTCGGGCGTCCTCTTCGTGACGATGACGAGCCGCCATGTCGACGACTACCACTGGGCTCCTGCACGCATCGTCGGCGGCGTGCCACACCCGCTCAGTGGGGCGGCGCGAACCGCGGCGCGCGACTCGTGGCGCTCGCTGCGGGGCTGCACCGGCCTGGGCAGATAGTGCGCCGGGCCGGGCTACACTGGGCCGGCGCGGGCCGTTAGCTCAGCTGGTAGAGCAGGGGACTCTTAATCCCAAGGTCGAAGGTTCGAATCCTTCACGGCCCATCTCACGACGTGCTGCAGACGGCCGAGCTCTCGTGTTCAACCTCTCGATTCTCTCGTCTTTCTGACCCTCGCACGAGGGATACCTTTTTGGGGGGTGCGCACGTACGGTCTGGAACGTGAGCGGCGTGTCCATCGTGATGCTCGACCCTCACTTCGCGCCCAAGGATCAGGGCGCCTGGGCCTTCACGCAGGAAGCGGACGCCTATGCGGTCGCAGCCTTTCTGAACGAGCAGGTGGGCGCAGGCGACGAGATCGCCTGGGTCGAATCCGTGCCGCTCTCGCGCAAGCTGAACGAGCGGGTGCTCGAGTACCTGGACGTCTGGGCGCAGATCGCCGAGGAGACGTCTCTCGACGACGACTAAGGCGGGCCGCCGGACCGGTCGCGGCGCTATATCGCTTGCCGTTGGCCTAGCTCGGGCGCGCGCGGTGCGCGGCGGCCTCCTCGATCGACCGGAGGAGCGCCTCGCGGTCGCCCGTTAGCACCATGGTCTCTAGCTCCTCGAGCCTGTTGCGGTACTCGGCGAGAGCCGCGGCGAGAAGCTCGCCGTTCTCGAGAAAGACATCCGACCAGACGCGCGGGTTGGCGCCCGCCACGCGGGTCATGTCGCGAAAAGACGCCCCTGCGACAGCACGCGCCTCGACCCCCTCGATCTCGGCGGCGCCCACCTGGGTGACGAGAAGGTTGGCGAGAGCATGCGGGAGGTGACTCACGAGTGCGACGAGGCGATCGTGCATCCGCGGGTCGACGTCGACGGGAACCGCGCCGAGCGAGGTGACGAACTCGGCGACGCGCCCGTGGTTACCGCGATCCGCCTCGGAGAGCGGTGTGAGGAACCACGTCTCGCCGTCGAAGAGGTCCGCTCGGGCGTCGTCCGGACCGCTCGCCTCCGATCCGCACATGGGATGTCCGCCCACGAACGAGGGGATACCGGCCAGATCGGAGCAGATACGGCCCTTCGTCGAGCCGACGTCGGTGATCGTCGACCGCGGGCCGGCGAGCGCGAAGACGGCGGCGACCACCCCCGAGATCGTGCCCACGGGCGTGGCGACCACAACGAGATCGGCGCCCTCGACAGCCTGGCGAAGCTCCTCGATCGCGACGTCCACCGCGCCGCGTCCGCGGGCAGCGCGGAGCGCGTCACTGTCCACATCGAAGCCGGCGACGCGCTCCACGCCAGCCCGCTTCGCGGCGAGCCCCACCGAGGCGCCCATCAGCCCGGTGCCGATCACCGTCAGCCGCTCGACGCTCACGTCGCTCCTCCACCGCTTGACCGTCCCTCGAACACGCAGCTATCCTGGCCCAACTCGATGCTCACCGCCTCGAACAGCCCGGCGTTCTACTACTACGTGCCGCGAGCGGGGCGGGAGCGTCGCCTGATCTGACCCAGGCCGCACAGCCCGTTCCGCTCCCGAGACCTTCCGAGAGGAAGGTCTTTTCGTATCTCATGACCCAACCGAGAACCCCACATTCCGAGACGAGCAGCCCGTTCCCCCTCGCGGAACGGCGCGGTCGCGCCACGGTCGTCGAGATCCGCGGCGTCGCGATCGGCGGTCCGGAGCTCGTGCTCGTCGCGGGGCCGTGCTCCGTCGAGTCCGAACAACAGTTGCGAGAGGCCGCGCTCGCTGCCCACGTCGCGGGAGCCAGGATCTTGCGCGGCGGCGCATTCAAGCCCCGAACGTCGCCGTACGCGTTCCAGGGCCTCGGCGAAGAGGGCCTCGCGCTCCTCCGCCGCATCGGCGACGAGACGGGAATGGCCGTCGTCACCGAGGCGCTCGACCCGACGCAGGTACCGCTCGTCGCCAGCTACGCCGACGCGATCCAGATCGGCTCGCGGAACATGCATGTCGCGCCGCTCCTCCGCGCTGCTGCGGCCTCGGGACTCCCGGTCCTGCTCAAACGTGGAATGTCCGCGACGCTCGAGGAGTTCCTGCTCGCCGCGGAGACGATCCTGCTCGAGGGCAACGAGAACATCGTGCTCTGCGAGCGCGGGATCCGCACGTTCGACACGTACACGCGCAACTGCCTCGACGTCGGCGGCATCGTCGCGCTGAAGCGGCTGACGCACCTCCCGGTGCTCGCCGACCCGAGCCATGCCACCGGCCGTCGCGAGCTCGTCGTCGACACGGCACTCGCAGCGGTCGCCGCGGGCGCCGACGGGCTGGTCGTCGAGGCACAGGCGGATCCCTGGTCGGCGCTGTCGGATCGAGAACAGCAGCTCGCTCCGGAGGAGCTCGTCGAGCTCGGCGACCGGGTTCGGCGGGTCGCGCTGGCCGTGGGCCGCTCGCTGCCCGGCGCGCAGGAGGAGACGCGGCTCGAGACCGCACCGCCCGATGGCTTCGTCGACCGGCTCCGGGAGGAGATCTCGGAGAACGACCGCGGCATCGTCGAGGCGATCAACACGCGGCTCGAGCTGGTCGCGCGCATGCACAGCTACAAGGCAGCGCACGGAATCGCGTTCCGCGACGCCCGGCGCGAGCAGGCTCTGCTCCGATCGCTCCAGGAGACGAATAGCGGCCCGCTCTCGGCCGAAGGGCTCGAGGAGATCCTGCTCGCCCTGCTCGACCTCACGAAGCGCGAAGTCGCATGAGAGCGGCCCGCGTCGAGGATTCGGCGTGGGCGGCACCGGGTATCGCAAGCACCTCGGGTCCGACGGGCGAGCTCGATCCCGGCCGCCGAGCGGTCCTCGATCGGACTGCTGCGTTTGCGCCCGATCCACGCCGGAGAAACCCGCCATCAGGGCGCTCGTCCCCTCATCGGGGAACCGGGACGAGCGCCCGCCTGCTCGGCGCAGACCCGAAGACGGGACGACGAGAATCGGTCGACGCTTAGGGTTCCGCGCGTGAAGGTCCTCTCCGTGGTCGGGAACCGGCCGCAGTTCGTGAAGTCCGCGCCGCTTTCCGTCGCGCTTCGCGCCGCAGGCGTCGACGAGGTCGTCCTCCATACGGGGCAGCACTACGACCGCGAGCTCTCGGAGGTGTTCCTCGAAGAGCTCCGGCTACCAGAGCCGCGGTACCGACTCGACCTCCACACGGCCGACCCGGACGCGATGGAGCCCGCCATCGCGCAGGCCCTCCTCCGCGAGCGACCGCACCTCGTCCTCGTGTACGGCGACACGAACTCGACCCTCGCCGGAGCGCGCGCCGCGGTGGACCTGGGCGTCCGGATCGCGCACGTCGAAGCGGGACTACGGAGCGGCGATCTGTCGATGCCGGAGGAGAGCACTCGCATCGAGGTGGACCACGTCTCATCGATCCTCTTCTGTCCGGATCAGCGTGCGCGCGCGAACCTGGTCGAGGAGAACACGCCTGGCCAGATCCACGTCGTCGGCGACGTCATGGCCGACGCGTCCTTGACGTTCGCGCCCGTCGCGCGGGAGCGCTTTCCGATCCCGTTCGATCCCGGGAGCTACGTCGTCGCGACGGTGCACCGTCAGGCGAACGTGTTCCAACCGAGGCTGGGGCGGATCGTGGAGGGGCTCAACCGGATCCCGGCCCGGGTCGTGTTCCCCGCGCATCCGCGCACGCGCGCGCAGATCGAGCGCGAGGGCATCGCCGTCGCCGCGAACGTGCGGCTCACGGAGCCGCTCTCCTACCTCGAGCTCGCTTCCCTGGCGTCCCAGGCGCGCGTCGTCGTCACGGATTCCGGGGGCCTGCAGAAGGAGGCGTACTGGTACGGCGTGCCCTGCGTGACCGTTCGGCCGTCCACGGAGTGGGTCGACACCGTCGAGGTGGGTGCCAACGTCCTCGTCGACGACGACCCAGGGCTGATCGAGGACGCGGTGCGGCGGGCGGCAATGCCCGAGGAGCTCCCTGCGCTGTACGGGGATGGGCACGCGTCCGAGCGGATCGCAGAGGTGCTCCACGCTACGATGCCCGGCCCATGAAGCGCGACGTCGCCATCGTCGGTGCCGGCTACGTCGGCGTTCCGC
Source organism: Gaiellaceae bacterium (assembly GCA_035702645.1). Lineage (GTDB taxonomy): Bacteria > Actinomycetota > Thermoleophilia > Gaiellales > Gaiellaceae > GMQP-bins7. The sequence continues at coordinate 87,497 of DASSQE010000044.1, read as the reverse complement.
TCGCCCGCGTCTTCGCCGAGGCGGGGAGCACGGTCGTCCTCGTCGACGTCGATCGGTCGCGGGTCGACCAGCTGAACGGCGGGGAGAGCTACATCGAGGACGTCACGTCAGAAGAGCTCCATGCGATCGTCGACGACGGCCGGCTGGTCGCGACGACGGACTACGACGTGCTCCGCGACGCCGACGCGATCCTCGTCGCGCTGCCCACCCCGCTGTCGCGACAGCGCGAGCCCGACCTCTCGATCCTGCTCTCCGCCGCCGAGCAGATCGCAACGCGGCTCCGCGCCGGCCATGTGGTCGTGCTCGAGTCGACGACGTATCCGGGCACGACCAGGGAGAAGATCCAGCCGATCCTCGAAGCGGGCAGCGGCCTCGAGGCGGGGAAGGACTTCCATCTCGCGTTCTCGCCCGAGCGCGTCGACCCGGGTCGCGGCGACTGGACGACGAAGAACGTCCCCAAGGTCGTCGGCGGGATCGACGAGGCGTCGACCGAAGCGGCGGCGGCCGTGTACGCGACTGCCGTCGACGACGTGTATCGCGTTTCCTCGCCCGAGGCGGCCGAGCTGACGAAGCTCCTCGAGAACATCTTCCGCTCGGTGAACATCGCGCTCGTCAACGAGCTCGCGCAGCTCTGCGACCGGATGGACATCGACGTCTGGGAGGTGATCGAGGCCGCGTCGACGAAGCCGTTCGGCTTCATGACCTTCAAACCCGGCCCCGGTCTCGGCGGGCACTGCATTCCAATCGACCCCTTCTACCTCACGTGGAAGGCCCGCGAGTACGGCTTCTACACCGAGTTCATCGAGCTCGCCGGGAAGGTCAACGAGTCGATGCCGTACTTCTGCCGCTCGCTCGTCTCGCAGGCGCTGAACCACGCTCGGCAGCGGTCGCTCTCCGGCTCGAAGATCCTCGTGCTCGGCGTGGCGTACAAGCCGAACATCTCCGACATGCGCGAGTCGCCCGCGGTGAAGCTGATCGCGCTCCTCCGAAACGCCGGGGCGAAGGTCTCCTACCACGACCCGCACGTCCCGTCGTTCGCGGAGAACGGGATCGCGCTGGAGTCGGTCGACCTGGAGCCGGGCGCCTACGACTGCGTCGTCGTCGTCACCGATCACGCGGCCGTCGACTACGACCGGCTGGTCGAGGAAGCGGCGCTCGTGGTCGACCTCCGCAACGCGACGGGCTCGAACGGGACGCACTCCGACAAGGTCTGGAAGCTTTGACTGCGACGGTCGGAGTCGCGGGCCTCGGTCACTGGGGGCCGAACCTCGCGCGCAACTTCGCGGAGCTGGCGGATCTCACGTGGCTCTGCGACTCGGACGAGGCGAAGCAAGAGCCGAGCTCGGCGCGCTACCCAGGTGCGCGCTGGACCGACAGCTTCGACGAGATGCTTGCGGATCCCGAGCTGGACGCGGTGGTGGTCGCCACTCCGGTGCCGACGCACTTCGAGCTCGCCCGTCGTGCGCTCGAAGCGGGGAAGCACGTCCTCGTCGAGAAGCCGCCCGCGATGAAGGGGCACGAGATGGACGAGCTCGTCTCGCTGGCCGACGAGCGCGACCTCACCCTCATGCCCGGCCATCTCCTCCTTTACCACCCCGCAGTCCAGAAGCTCAAGGAGATGATCGACGCACGCGAGCTCGGCGACGTCCTCTGCGTCTACGGGAACCGCCAGAACCTCGGGATCATCCGCTCGAACGAGAACGCCCTCTGGTCGCTCGGCGTACACGACCTGTCCGTGATCCTCCACCTGCTCGACGAGGAGCCGGAGCACTGCGTCGCGCTCGGGCGCGACTTCCTGACCGAGGGCGTCGAGGACGTCGTCTTCTGCTACCTGCGCTTCCCGTCGGGGAAGATCGCGCACATGCACCTGTCGTGGCTCGACCCGCACAAGATGCGGAAGATGACCGTGGTCGGCACCGAGAAGATGGTCGTGTTCGACGACATGGAGCTCGAGCGCAAGGTCACCGTCTACGAGAAGGCGCCGTGGAAGCCGGCCCAGCGCTACGGCGAGTGGCAGACGCGCACCGGGGACATCTTCAGCCCACGTCTCCCGAGCGACGAGCCCCTGAAGCTCGAGTGCCGGCACTTTCTCGCCCTCGTCGCCGGCGAGGGCGACCGCAGCAGGGTCGCGCGCGACGGCGCCCGCGTCGTCCGCACGCTCGACCTTCTCACCGCCTCGCTCGATGGCAGCTGAGGTCCACCCGAGCGCGACCGTCTACCCGGGCACGGTGCTCGGAGAGGGCGTCAAGGTGCTCGAGAACGCGGTCGTCGGCAAGCAGCCCACACTCTCGCCGCGCTCCACCGCGAAGAAGGAGGCGCTCGGGCCGACCGTGATCGGCTCGGGCACGGTCGTCTCGACCGGGGCGATCGTCTTCGCCGGATCGGTGATCGGCGAACGGGTCGTTCTCGGCGACCAGTCCTGCGTGCGAGAGCGCGTCACGATCGGCGACGACGTCGTTCTCGGACGGGGCTCGCTGGTCGAGAACGACACGACCGTCGGCGCGATGACTCGCATCCAGGCGAACGCGTATGTCACGGCGTACACGACCATCGAGGAGCACGTCTTCATCGCGCCGTGCGTCGTGACCACGAACGACGACTTCATGGGCCGCACCGAGCGTCGCCACGAGCTCACGAAGGGCCCGACCATCCGACGCGGAGCACGCGTCGGCGGCGGGGCGGTCCTCTGTCCCGGGATCGAGCTCGGCGAGGAGGCCTTCGTGGGGGCGGGCGCGGTCGTGACCAAGGACGTACCGCCGCGCGTCGTGGTCGTCGGAAACCCGGCGCGTGTGCTCCGCGACGTCCCCGCGGACGAGCTCCTCACTCCCTAGACGACGATCGCCGGACGCCGGCGGGCTACGGAAGCGCGGGCGCCGTGCCCTTGACGATCGTGAGGCGATACCGCGTGGTTCCCGGGCTCGACATGCGGACCTGCACGTAGTACGTGCCAGCCTTGCGCGCCCGGTATGCGAAGTACTGCCGGCCGCCCGCGCGGGCCGACGTGCGCACACGCCTGCGCGAGCCACGCACGTCTCCGATCGAGGTCGTCCCCGGAAGCCAGAGAGCGAGGCCGAGATCGCCCGACGGCACGGTGTCCGGCGTCAGCCCGATGTACACGCGCTGCTCGGCCTTGAGCGAGATGGCGTAGACGTCGTCCTGGTCGTCCCAGAAGTCGACGGAGGCGCTGAGCCGCCGCTCGGCCCCTTTCACGCTGTGCAGCGCATACGCGCGCGGGCCGGCGTCGTCGTTCGGCTCGTAGCGGTCGGCGACGGGCACGTGGCCGGAGAGGGCGCCGATCGCCGCGGCGACGTCGAGCTTGCCCCAGCCCGTGAGCGGGTCACGCCCGGGAGCACAGTTCGGGCAGCCGTTCGCCGAGTTCATGTCGACCGCCGTGCGCTCGAGGATCGACGTCACCTGATCCGCCTTCAGGAGTGGTTGCAGGCTGAGGAGCACCGCCGCGGCGGCGCTCACCTGCGGCGCGGCGAACGAGGTCCCCTGCGCCTCCCGGTAGTCGTCCGGGCCACAGCTCGAGTAGCCCTGATCCGAGCACGAGGGGAACCGCGCTGTCAGCGACCGGGGGAACACGGAGAAGATCTGCACGCCGGGCGCGGCGACGTCGTCGAAGATCCGGTCGCGGTTCGAGAACGTCGGCACGATGCCGCCCGGCCCGTAGGCGCTCACGCCGAGAACGTGCGGCAGGGCGGCGGGATAGCTCGCGTAGTTCCAGGGGCTCGAGGGGGCGCCGTCGCTGTTCCCGGCGGCCGCCACGACGACGACGCCGTTCTTCACGGCGTACGACACCGCGTCGGCCTCGAGCCGCGAGTAACCGTCGAGGTTCGGGTCGAGCGGGTCGCGGAGCCCGCCGAGGCTCATGTTGATCACCCGGGCGCCGTTGTCGACCGCCCACCGGATCGCGCGCGCCTCTGCGTCGATCGGGATCGCACGTGAGGGCGTGACGACCTTCGCGACGAGGAGCTGCGACGAGGGCGCGAGACCGGCGATTCCGATCCCGTTGTCGAAGTTGGCCGCGATCAGCCCCGCCACGAAGGTCCCGTGTCCGAGCGGGTCCGTGCAGCTCGACACCGTGCAGGCTGGACCGCCCACGAAGCTCTTCGCGTCGAGGATCCTGCCCTTGAGCTCGGGGTGGCCCGCGTCGACGCCGGAGTCGATGACGGCGACCGGGATCCGCTCGAAGGAGGGAAGCGTGAGCCACGGCTGGTAGAAGCGGCTCTCGGTCAGGTACCACTGGCGTGAGACGAACGGGTCGGTCGGCGTGAAGGCGAGATGCCTCGCAGCGACCGGCTCGACGTAGCGGATGCCGCGGATCCCTGCGAAGGAAGTCCCGATCCGAGCGTTCACGACGAGCGCGCGAATGGGCGCGAGGCTCTCGGGCTTTCTCCCGGTCCGTCGCTCGACCGCTTTCGCCACCGTCGCCGGATGCACGCCGGGGGCGATCCCGATCGCCATGCGTGCGGCCTCGGCGCTCGGCGGACCTCCGAGCCACACCGCCGCCGCGACCCCGACGGCGAGGAAGCCCCGCGACCTCATCCCTTCACCTCGAGCACCGGCGTCGTCCCCTCCGCGAAGCCTCCCGTTGCGGGAACGCGGGCACGATAGCTCCCCGGTGTGAGCGCCAGCGAGACATGGAAGGCGCCGGTCGTGCCTACCGGTGCCCGGCCGACCTGTCCCCAACCGGTCGGCCCGAGTCGCTCCACGATCGCAGTCGCTCCGGCGAGACGGGGCTTGACCGTCCCGGCGAGCGCGTCCGCCTCGGCCGGGACCGAGATCCGGACCCGCGGCGCGACCCGGAGCAGGAGCGCCGGGGAGCTCGCGCCCTTGACCTCGATGCGGTAGCGCGTCGTCTGGACCGGACGGGCGAGGATGTCGACCGCGCCGGTCGAGTCCGGCTGGACCGCGCCAACGCGTGTCCACGCGGTCCCGTTCGCGGAGGACGACAGAGTGGGCGCGACGAGCCCGCGGGCGATGCCCGTCAGGTGGACCGAGGAGCCGTAGACGACCGCGGCGGTCGGGCGGTCGAGCCGCAACACGCCGATCGTGACCCAGGTCGAACGGAGCCCGAGGCCGGTGCGCAGGAGCGCAGACGGGATCGTCGTCGGGCCGGTCCCCGTGGCGATCGAGAGGGAGCGGAGGCGACCCGAGGGCGTGGGGACTCCGACCACGTCGAGGACATGGCCCTTCACTCCGAGCTTCGCTTGGATCGCGCGGGCCGCGAAGAGGATCGGCCCCCACGTGTGGTACGGCGAGGAAGCGTCCCACGGGTCGGGTCGGGAAACGAGATACGGAACGGTGATTCCGAACACGTCCTGCGCGCTCGCCGTCTTCCCGCCGGACGACGCGAAGTAGAGCGTCGAAGCGACCTTGCCGCCGTAGACGACGATCCGACCGGCCGTCGCGCTCACGGCCGCAGACGTGCGCGGCTTCTCGCCCGCGACTCCGAGGTAGACCTGGCTGCGCTGGTCCGCATAGAGATCGAACGGCTTGTTCTTCACGAGGTTCGCGAGGGCGTACGAGCGAGCGGCGACGGCCTGCGCCTCGAGCGCAGCCGACGGCCACGCCTGCGGCATCTCTCCCGGGACGACTCCGTCGAGGTAGAGCTCGAGCCCGACGATGTCGACGACCCGGAGGAACGCGCCCTGCACGGCCACCTCGAGCTTGCCGCGGTACGGGCGTCCATCGAGCGAGAGAGGTGCTCCCTTTCCGGGACGAACGACCAAGGGCCCGCTCGCGGGGATCGGGCCTGCGGGGTCGGGGAGCGTCAGATCCGTGCGGAGGATCAGCGGTCCTGCCTGGATCCGATAGGCCGTCCCCGTGGCGTCGACGACGGAGTACGGGACGGTCGACGAGATCGAGACCGCCTTCCGTCCTTCCTCCAGGAGGACGCGCACGTTCGTCCTGATCGTCCGCCCGAGCTGCGTCCCCGCGTAGTAGTAGGCGAGGATCTTCTCGTACGCATAGCCCGCGTTCGCCATGCCGTACGCGCCGAACTGGCTCATGCCCACGCCGTGCCCGTAGCCTCGTCCGGAGACGACGAAGAGTGGCTCTCCAGGGACCGTCGCCGGAGGTACCTGCGCTTCAGACGCCACCGGTCGCGCGTTCGCCGACACACCCACGAACGAAGCGCAGAGGAGGGTCGAACCTGCGAGGAGAGCGATGCGAACGCGCACGGAAACCGTCCAGGCTAGCTGGGAGGGGTTGACGACTGTGTTCTCGGCAGAAATCACGACCCCTTGAGCCATTCCTCCAGGAAAGCCCGGGCCCACGCCCATCCCACCCCGACAACTCGCCGGCAGACCCCACTACCGCCACGCGGTTTCCTCGACCGGAGCGCGCTCCTTGAGCGGCTCCCACCAGTCGCGGTGGGACGCATACCACTCGATCGTCTCCGCAAGGCCCTCGCGCCAGCCGTGGGAGGGCTCCCAGCCGAGCTCGCGGCGGATCTTGCCCGCGTCGAGGAGGTACCGGCGATCGTGGCCGGGCCGGTCGGGAACGATCGTCTTGAGCGAGGCGGGCCTTCCGGTCAGCTCGAGGACGAGGTCCGCGACCTCCTCGATCGACGCCTCGAGCCCGGAACCGACGTTGTAGGTCTCACCCTCACCACCGTTCCGCAGGACCAGGTCGATCGCGGCGCAGTGGTCGAGGACGTGGAGCCACTCGCGCCTGTTCGACGTCGACGCGTACAGCGGCAGCGGCTCGTCGTCGAGGGCATTGGTCGTGAAGAGGGGGATCACCTTCTCCGGGAACTGGTAGGGGCCGTAGTTGTTCGAGCAGTTGGTGATCGTGACGGGGAGCCCGAACGTCTCGAAGTACGCGCGGACCGCGTGATCGGCGCCCGCCTTCGATGCGTTGTACGGCGTCCGGGGCCGATACGGCGAGTCCTCGGTGAAGACCTCCTCCGAGTCGAGCGCGAGCTCGCCGTAGACCTCGCACGTCGAGACGTGATGGAACCGGGTCACGCCCGCCGCCCGCGAGGCATCGAGCAAGGTCTGCGTCCCGAGCACGTTCGTCCGGAAGAACCGCGTCGGGTCGACCACCGCGAGGCTGTTGTGCGACTCGGCGGCGAAATTGACGACCACGTCGATCTTCTCCCGCCCCAGCACGGCTCTGACGAGCTCGTTGTCGCCGATATCGCCCTGGACGAACACGGTGCGGCCCTCGACGTCGACGAGGTTCGCGCGGTTCCCCGCATAGGTCAGTAGGTCGTAGACGACGAGGTGGTCGTCCGGGTAGCGATCGACCCAGTAGTGGACGAAGTTGGAGCCGATGAACCCGGCCCCGCCGGTGACGAGGAGCCGCATGGCGGCTCGAAGGCTAGATGGTCAGCGGCCGATCTCGGCGAGGCATGCCCTCAGCCCGTCTCGCCAGTGCGGGAGAACGGGTGCACCCTCCCGCTCGCTGCGGAGCACGGCGTACGCCGGCCTCGGGGCAGGGCGTCCCAGCTCTTCGGTCGTGACGCGACGAACCCGGCAATCGATCCCCGCCACCTCGAAGATCGCCTCCGCGAAGTCCGCCCAGGTGCAGTCGCCGGCGGCGGCGAGATGCCAGGTGCCACGCGGAAGGTCGAAGTCGACGAGCTCCCGCGTCGCGGCAGCGAGGTGGCCGGCGAACGTGGGGCACCCGCGCTGGTCGTCGACGACCGCGACCTCGTCGCGCTCTGCGCCGAGCCGGAGCATCGTCCGCAGGAAGTTGTGGCTCGTCGAGCCGAAGAGCCAGGAGGTGCGAACGATCCAGGCGTCGCCGGCGGCCGCCTCCCCGTGCAGCTTCGAGCGCCCGTACGCCGACAGCGGGCTCGGCCCGTCCGATTCCACGTACGGCTCGCGCTTGCGACCGTCGAACACGTAGTCGGTGGAGAAGACGACGAGGGGAGCGCCGAGCGCCGCGACGTTGGCGGTCCCGCCCACGTTCACGGCAGTTGCGCCCTGCGGATCGGCCTCGGCGCCGTCGACGTCGGTCCACGCCGCTGCGTGCAGGACGAGATCGAAACCGCTCTCGCGCACGCCCTCGCTCGCCGGATACGCCACGTCCCAGTCCTCGTGGCGCAATGCGACCACGTCGTCCGACGCGAAGCTCGCCGCCAGCGCCCGCCCGAGCTGACCGCCCGCGCCGGTGATCAGGACGCGGCGCCGGCGTCCCGCGTCGAGAGGATCGGGGCGGTCGTCTTCCACAGGTGCGCGACGCGGGAGTCGTTCCAGGGAATCGTCAGCTCGTCGGGATCGGCCGGGTCGTACTCGTGCGTGACGTGGTAACAGAAGAGGACGTCGGTCAGCGCTTCGTACCCGTGTGCGTGGTGGCCGGGGATGAAGATCGAGACCGGGTTCTCGTCCCCGATGTCCTCGGCGAAGGTCTCGCCGCTCGAGCGATCGAGGACGACGACGCGAGCCGAGCCGCGAAGACACGTGAACAGGTCCGACTGCCCCCGCTCGTGGTAGTGGAGGCCCCGGACGACTCCCGCCCTCGAGAAGACCACGTTCGTCTGGGCCATCCGCGCCGGTAGCCGGCTGTCCCGCCGCAGTTCACAGAACGACCCTCGCTCGTCCTCGTAGGTCTCGAGCGGGAACCGGAGGATGCCGTCGATCACCGCACCGTCGCCTTGTTGGCGCCGGTCTCGCCGATACGGCGGCCGATGTCGGCGAGATGCTGCCAGTGCTTTCCGGCGTCCTCCCACCAGCCCTGCACCTGGAACGCGTCGAGCCGACCGTGGAGCGCGTAGTAGCGGTTGACGTCCGAGATCTCGAGCTCACCGCGGCTCGAAGGCTCGAGCATCGCGATCACGGAGAAGACGTCCGGTGGATAGCAGTAGAGGCCCACGACCGCGTACGCGGACGGTGGCTCGGAGAACCGCTCGTCGACGACCCCGGCCTTCTCGACGATGTCGACGACGCGGTCCTCGTCGTACACGACGACCCCGAAGTTCTCGGGGTCCGGAACCTCCTTCACGAAGATCTGAGCGCCCGCAGGACGCTCGGCCCACTCCGCGATCGCGTGGCTCTGCGAGAACTCGAAGATGTTGTCGCCGAGGACCACGACGAGGGGTGCGCCGCCGGCGAAGTCGTGGGCCATGCCGACCACCTGTGCGATTCCACCCGGCTCCGTCTGCACCTTGTAGGTGAGATCGAGCTCGAGGATCGGGTCACCGCCTCCCCGCGGCGCGAGGCGGCCGTCCCCGAGCAGATCGATCATCTGGCCCGCGTGCCCTTTCCCGGTGACGAGCAGGACGTCCTGGATCCCGGCGAGCTGGAGGAGCTGGAGCGGGTAGTAGATCATCGGCCAGTGCCCGACCGGAAGCAGGTGCTTGTTCGCGACGCGAGTCAGCTCGCCGAGGCGTGTCGCCTCGCCGCCCGCGCAGATGAGGCCCTTCGCCTTCACGTGCCGGATGCTAATGGCCGAATGCGCGAGATCAGGCGCCCGAGCGGCGGAGGCGCGACGCGCGCAGAGCGGCTTTGCGTCGCTTCACGCCCGGTACGGCCCAAACGGCGGCGAACCACACGTACAGGAACGCTCCGATCGCCGACAGGAAGATCGCGAGCAGCCGCTTGGGATTCGCGAGGAGAAACAGTGCTGTCCGCACCCGGCGGACAGTAGCCGACATACTTCCGAGGTTGTCGACGCGAGAAGGGTGGTGAAGGCATGGCGAAGACCAAGGGCAACGAGCTCGTCGCACTGGAGACGTTGCGCCCGTACGTCACGAGGGCGATGACGGATCCCGAGCTGCGCGAGGACCTCCTCGCGGCATTCGTCGCGGCGCGTAGCCTCTACGGCCAGGTCGCCAAGCGGCAAGGGATGAAGGCGAAAGCCGCGAAAGTCTCCGAGAAGGACTTCCAGGAGCAGATCGCCGATCTCGTCTCCGAGCTCTCGACCGCGACGGAGCGGCTCCAGGGCAAGGCGAAGAAGAAGTCGCACAAGACGCGCAACCGCGTGATCCTCCTCACGGGAGTGACGCTCGGCGTCCTCTACAACCCGTGGACGGGCGAGGCGACCCGCGAGTGGATCATGGAGCGGATCGCGGGCGGCAACGGTGACGGGTTCGACATGCTCGCGGACGAGCTCGACACCGAGGGCGCAGCGCCCGGGAACGGCAGCGCCCCGGTCGGGGACGCGTCCGTCAGCGACACGGAGTAGCCCGCGTCAGGGTGAGGCGTGCCGGGAGAGCGCCTTCTCGAGCGCTCCCGGCACGAGCCCGCTGGTGGCGGCGATGTCGTCCGCCTCCAGGAGAAACGCTCCCGGCTGCGGCAGCGCGGGCAGCCCCGATCCACCTGCCGGCACGTAGACACGCCCCGAGGCGAACGAGATGTCCTTTGCGCGCCGCCAGGCCACGAGGAACGGGTAGGGCGCGACGACACCGTTGTACCCGAGGCCGATCATCGCGGCGGGGTGGATCTCGAAATGGAGATGCGGCGGTCCGCCGTCGGCGTCCCCCGTCGCGCCGACGAACCCGATGACGTCACCGGCTTTCACGCTCTGGCCCTCGACGGCGAGCGTGGAGTACGCGGACAGGTGGGCGTAGTAGAACTGGTTGCCGGACCGGTCGCGCAGCCAGAGGCGGTAGCCGCCGATCCGGTTCCAACCGATCGAGTACAGCGTCCCGTCGGCGACGGCGAGGATCGGGGTCCCGTACGGCGCGAAGATGTCCTCGCCGTGATGCCAACCCCCCTGGACGTCGGGCCGCGGGGCTCCGAAGCTGTCGCCGAAGGACACGGTTCCGAAGAGGGGGAAGACGTAGCCGCCGACCGTGAGCGGCGCGGTCACCGCCGGCGAGACGCGCACCGGACCGCCCGGGATCGTCCCACCCGGGCTCTCCAGCTCGGGCGGACGCGGGCTCGTGAGCCCACCGCCCGCATTCGGCGCGACACCGCCGACTTGGGCGCCATGCGGGGTCGCGACTGGGCTGGCCGAGGGCACCGCGACGGCAGTCGCATCGGCGCTGCCGATTACGATCTCGCTCCCGGCGGAGAGGCCGCCGTGAGCTGCCGAGAGCCGGACCCGCAGAGCCACGACGGTCCCATGCGCAGCAGGCGAGTGGCCACGGCGGCTCTCGGTCGACCGCGAGAGCACCTGGAGCGATCCCCAGTCGGCGAGCGACGCCGTCGTTCCCGGGGTCGTCGAGACGTCCTGACCGAGCGCCCGCAGCCCCTGGACGCTCGAGCCGGTCACGTCCACCCCGGCGGAGTGTGTGCTTGCTCCCGCGCTCACCTGGGCCGTGACCTGGCCGGCCACGATCTCTCCGCCGAAGAGTGACACGACGCTCGCCTGGGAGACCGACTGCGCCGCGGCGGCGCGGCCGGTCTGCGCCGAGACGTTCGTCTGCGAGCCCGAGATGCTCACGATCGAGCCGTCGTTCGGGTAGACGAAGGACTGGACGTTCGCGCTCACCTTCGACGGCCAGTCGACGTTGCCCAGGGAGACCGAGCTCTGGTCGGGCACGTCGATCTCGACGATCGTCGCCGACGCGCCGGTGGACGCGTCCCGTGGGGGAGCCGCGGCCGGCGCGAGAGCGGCCGACACGGCGAGAGCCGCGCAGGCGAGCGCGACGAGGCGGGTCACGGCGAATCAGGGTAGCGCCTGGCCTTCGCGTACGCCCGAATCGCGAGTTGTGCAGCGACGAGGAACAGGAGGACGCCGAACAGGCGCCTGAGGAGGTCCTCCGAGATCCCCGTCGCGATTCGCGCGCCCACCTCGACCCCTACGACCGAGGCGAGACCGATCACGAGAGCGCTCCGCGCACGGAGGTGGCCGTACCGGCGCTGGTTCCAGGCGCCCGCGGCCACTGTCGGGATGATCGCGAGCAGCGAGGTGGCCTGCGCCTCGATCTGACCGAGCCCGAGCGCCACGAGCGTCGGGACGAACAGGACTCCCCCTCCGACCCCGAACAGGCCCGCGAGCAGGCCCGCGGCGAGGCCGAGCGCGAGCGCCAGCACGATCGTCGTCACGTCAGGGCCAGACCAACCAGGTGCCGATACCGACCAGCAGGGCTGCGAACCCGTACGTGAGGGTCGTCGTCGTGACGCGCTGCTGGAGCGAGGTTCCGAGCAGCGCGCCCAGCACGGCCGGGATCCCGACGAGCGCGGCATAGCCTACGTCCACCTCACCGCGAAGCGCGTAGACGGTGACTCCGGCGATCGCCGTGATCCCGATCGCCCCGAGCGAGGTCGCCGTCGCGACCCGCTCCGGAAAGCGTGCGAGGAGGATGAGCAGCGGGACGGCGACGATCCCGCCGCCGACCCCGAAGAGTGCCGAGAACAGGCCCGCGACCAGGCCGATGACCACGAGGCGCACCGACCTATCCTACGAAGGTGGGACGTCGGCTCTCGATCGCGGGGCTCGCCGCAGCGGCCGCCGTGCTCTCCCTCGCGACGCCCGGGGACGGCGCGGGGCAGGTGCCCGTCGCCCCGTACTACCTCGCTCGCGGAGACCCTCGTCTGTGCCCCTCACCCGTGTGCGGCGGCCTCTTCGTCCACCTCGTCAACCGCTCGCGGACGATCTGCGGAGACGGCCTGCGTCGGCCCTCCTGCTACGTGGCGGCGGCCGATCTCGGGAAGCTCGACGTCTCCGACACGCAGCGCGCGGCGCTGAGGGGGTCGATCTCCGCCGGCCGCGCGCTCATCCGCGGCGTGCTCGTTCGTGGCCGTGTCCCCGGATTCCCGCAACTGGACACGCTCGTTGCGAGCGAGGTCTGGCTCGCATCGAGCTCCTCTCGGACGCCGACCGGAACCTTCCGGCGCGTCCGCGACAATGGGATGCGCTGCATCGCGGCGCCGTGCTTCTCCACGGACGCGCTCGTGCTCAACCGCACCGGCAAGGTGTCCGTTTCACGGGTCGGGCTCGCCGGAGTCGGAGCGACGACGCCAGAGCGGAACCGGGCGCTCGCGCTGATCGCGACCGGTGGACTGATCACCGCGGGGCGGGTAGTCGTCGTCCCGAGAGCCGGGCCGGCCGGCGCCGGCCGGGTCTTCGTAGCCTCGCAGTTCTACACGCGAGCTGCATAGAGCGAGGCCGCCTCGCGGCGGAGCACCTCCCACGCGACGTGCACGTCGTCCTCGGTCGTGCGGAAGTTCCCGATCGCGAGCCTGAGCGCGTACCGCTCTGCAAGCCGTGCGTGCGAGAGGAAGACTTCGCCCGACGCGTTGACGCGCTCGAGGAGCGCCTCGTTCTCCTCGTCCGTCGCCTCGAGCCGGAAACAGACCAGCGAGAAGTGGCGTGGCGCGACCACCTCCCAGCCCGGCTCGTCGCGCACCCACTGCTCGAAGAGCGCCGCGAGCCTCAAGTGCTCACGGAGCTTCCCCTGCAACCCTGAGCGCCCGAAGCAGCGCAGCACCGCCCAGAGCTTGAGCGCCCGGAAGCGCCGGCCGAGCGCCTGCGTGTACTCGCTCAGGCTGACGACGTCCTCGGCGGCGCGGAGGTATTCGGGCACGAGACTGAACGCACTGCGGTAGACGTCCGGCCGCCGCGTCCAGAGCACGGAGCAGTCGATCGGCGTACCGAGCCACTTGTGGGGGTTGACCACGATCGAGTCCGCGCGCTCCCACCCGGCGAAGTGGTGCCGTAACTCCGGGCAGATCGCCGCCGAGCCGGCGTACGCCGCGTCGACGTGGAGCCAGACGTCGCGCTCGGCGCACGCGTCGGCGATCGCGGGCACCGGATCGACCGCGGTGGACGCCGTCGTTCCGATCGTGGCTACGACTGCGCAGGCGCCGTCGAGATCGAGGAGCTCCGGGCGCATCCGGAAGTCGCTGTCGACCGGGACCCTGCGTACTTCCAGCTCGAGGAGCTTTGCGGCCTTGTCCACCGACGAGTGCGCCTGCTCGGAGATGAGGACGCCGCGGTCCGAAGGGCGGAGCGACCGAGCGACCGCGAGCGAGACCAGCGTGCTCGTCGAGGCCGTGTCCTCGAGATGCCCGTGCAGGCCGGCCGGCAACCCGAGGAGCTGCGCGAGCCAGTCGAGCGTGACCTCCTCGAGCTCCTGCAGGGCGGGCGACGTCCGCCACAGGATTCCAAGCTGGTTGAGCCCTGCGATCAGGAGCTCCGCCAGGATGCCCGGTTCGGAGCCGGTGATCGCGAAGTAGGCGAACCAGCGCGGGCTCTGCGAGTGGGACAACCCCGGCATGAGCACGGTGTCGAGGTCGGCGAGGATCGCCGAGAACGCCTCGGGCTCGTCGGGCGCCGACGCCGGCAGCGCGTTGCGGATCGCGCCGGGCTCGACCTGCGACAAGACCGGAAGCTCGGGCACGCGCTCGAGGTAGGAGGCGACCCAGTCGAGCGCCGCGGCCCCGTCCTCGCGGAACGTGCTCACCGCTTCATTGCCCGCTGGACGTCGCGCCACGAGCGCGTGTTCAGCACCTGATCCTTCGTCAGCCAAGCGCGGCGTGCCTGCCCGATGCCGAGCTCCGCGTAGCCGAGCGCGCCGACCGAGTGGGCGTCCGTGGTCACCGGAACGAGAACGCCGGCCTCGCCGGCGAGCCTCGCGTGCGTGTCCCGCAGGTCGAGCCGGTCCGGCTGGGAGTTGATCTCGAGCGCAGTCCGCGTCTCAGCTGCCTGTTGGACGACGCGCTCGACATCGATGTGCGCACCCTCGCGACGTGTCAGCCGGCGACCCGTGAGATGGCCGATCGAGTCGACGTGCGGGTTGTCGATCGCCGCGAGGATGCGCTCGGTCGGCGACCGCTCGAAGGAGGTGTGGAGCGATGCCACCACCCAGTCGAGCTCGGCGAGCACCTCGTCGGAGACGTCGAGCATCCCGTCCGCGCGGATGTTCACCTCGATCCCTCGGAGCACACGAAACGGCTTCAGCCGCTGGTTGACCTGCTCGATCTCCCGCCACTGCTGCTCGAGACGGCCGTCGCGGAGGTAGTGCGAGTGGTCGGTCAGGCACAGATAGCGATAGCCGCGGCTCGCCGCGGAGGTCGCCATCTCCTCGATCGTCCCCTTCCCGTCCTGGGACCAGGTCGAGTGGCAGTGCAGCTCGCCGCGGAGATCGGAGAGCTCGACGAGCTCCGGAAGCTCACCGCTGCGGGCGGCGGCGATCTCCCCACTCGACTCGCGGAGCTCGGGCGGCACGTAGGCGTATCCGAGGTAGGCGTAGAGCTCCTCCTCGCTCGGGTGCGTGACCACCTCGCCGCTCTCCGCGGTGGTCACGCCGTACTCGGAGATGGAGAGGCCCCGTCGCTGCGCCTCCTCGCGGAGCGCGATGTTGTGATCCTTCGAGCCGGTGAAGTGCTGGAGGACGTTGCCGAAGCACTCCGGCGCGACGACGCGGAGGTCGAAGCGCAGGCTGTCGTGGCTGACGACCGTCGCCTTCGTGTCGCCGCGGACGACGACCTCGGAGACCCAGGCCGCCTCGCAGAAGGCGGCGATGAGGGCGGGAGCGTCGCTCGAGGTCGCGATGAGATCGAGATCGCGGACCGTCTCGCGGCGGCGCCTCACGCTCCCGGCCTCCGATACCTGGATCGCGGCCGGATGCGCCTGCAGCTCGGCGACGACACGATGCACGGCCGGGAGCGCGCGTCCGAGTAGGCCCCGCTTCTCCTTCTGCTGACCCGCCCCCGCCTCGAGGGCGCGCAGGATCTTCTCCTCGCTCGTCGCGCCCATCCCGGAGAGCTCCCGCAAGCGTTGCTCCTCCGCCGCCGCCCGCAGGGCGTCGAGCGTGGTGATCCCGAGCTCCGTCCAGATCCGGGCTGCGGTCTTCGGGCCGACCCCCGGAAGCCGGAGGAAGTCCACGACGCCCTCCGGAACCCGCTCCCGGCGACGCTTGAGCGCCTGGATCTCGCCCTCCTCGACGATCTCGACGACCTTCCCCTCGATCGTCCTCCCCACGCCGGGCAGCTCCTTCGCCCTGCCTTCGAGCGCGAGCTCGGCGACCGGCGCAGGCGTTTCGCGGATCCGCGTCGCCGCCCGGCGGTAGGCGATGATCTTGAACGACTCCTCGCCGAGGATCTCGGAGAGGTCGGCGAGGAGGTCGAGCTGGTCGGCGACGTCGGCGTTCCGAGGCAGCGTCGTCGCCATGTCGCGATGATAGGGAGATCGGGCGGGGGAACCCCGGGTTCCGCCGCGACCGCCCCGACGATGCCCGAGGACACGCCCACGACCCACCCGCGCGCAGTCGTCTGTCTCCCGACCTACAACGAACGGGAGAACATCGAGCCGATGGTGCGGGCGCTCGGCGAGGTGCTGGACACCTCACGGGACCGCGTGCTCGTCATCGACGACTCTTCGCCGGACGGTACGGGCGAGATCGCGGACCGCCTCGCGGACGAGCTCCACTGGGTCGACGTCCTCCACCGGCCGGTCAAGGAGGGGCTCGGCCCCGCGTACATCGCGGGATTCCGTCACGCCGTCGCCGGAGGAGCCGAGCTCGTGCTCGAGATGGACTGCGACTTTTCGCACGACCCGAACGACGTGCCGAGGCTGATCGCGGCGACGACGAGTGACGAGACGGATCTCGCGCTCGGCTCGCGCTACGTCGAAGGAGGCGGCACCGGGAACTGGGGACTCGGTCGGCGGTTCGTCTCGAAAGGCGGCTCGTTCTACGCTCGGCTCATCCTCGGCGTCCACATCCGCGACCTCACGGGCGGGTTCAAGTGCTTCCGCCGCGAGGTGCTCGAGACGATCGACCTCGACGAGCTGTCTGCGCGAGGCTACGCCTTCCAGATCGAGACGACCTATCGCGTCATCCGGGCCGGCTTCCGCGTCGTCGAGGTGCCGATCCAGTTCGTCGATCGACGGGTCGGCGAGTCGAAGATGACGCGCGCGATCGTCGCGGAGGCGATGTGGAAGGTCCCCGGACTGCGCTTCCGCGCGCTCACGGGGCGCTTGTGATGGACGAGGTCACCGACGCGACGTTCGACGACGAGGTGCTCGCCTCGCCGGTCCCGGTGATCGTCGACTTCTGGGCCCCCTGGTGCGGGCCGTGCGAGGCGATCGAGCCGCACCTCCGGACGATCGCCGACGAGCACGCGGGGCGGGTCCGGCTCGTCCGCCTGGACGTCGACGCAAACCTGGCCGTGCCGAGCAGGTACAGCGTCCTCTCGTTGCCGACGGTGACCCTCTTCTCGGGCGGCGAAGCGCGCGCGACCGTGTACGGGGCGCACAAGCGCTCGCACTACGAGACCGCCTTCGCTCCGTATCTCGGCTGACCGAGTGCCTGCGACACTGCGCCGATGGCGACCGAGGTCGCAGCCGGCTGGGCCGACCTGCTCGAAGGCGAGGAGATCGCCTACCGCGGGCTCGAGCCGGCTCGGGTCGCGCGGACCGAGCCTTTGCCGGACGATCTCGATCCAGTCCTCGCCTCCGCGCTCGCCGCGAACGGTGTCACCGCCCTGTATCGCCACCAGGCCGAGGCGTGGGAAGCAGCGCAGCGCGGCGAGAACGTCGTCGTCACGACGGGCACGGCATCGGGGAAGTCGCTCGCCTTCAACCTCCCCGTCCTCGACGCGGTGGCCCGCGACCCGAAGACGCGTGCGCTCTACCTCTACCCGACGAAGGCGCTCGCCCAGGATCAGCTGCGTGCTCTCTCCGAGCTTCGCCTGAAGGGGCTCAAGCCGGCGATCTACGACGGGGACACGCCGGGCGAGCGGCGGTGGCAGATCCGGAAGTGGTCGAACCTCGTCCTGACGAACCCGGACATGCTCCACGTCGGTCTCCTCCCGCACCACGATCGCTGGGGCGACGTGCTCTCGAACCTCCATTTCGTCGTCGTCGACGAGGCGCACGTCTACCGCGGGGTCTTCGGCTCGCACGTCGGGAACGTCCTCCGCCGCCTGCGCCGGCTGGCGCGGATCTACGACGCCGACCTGCGGTTCCTCCTCGCGACCGCAACGATCGCGAACGCCGGCGAGCTCGCGCTCGCGCTGACCGGCGAGCCGGCGACCGCGGTCGAGCGTGACGCCTCGCCGAGCGCCGAGCGCGAGATCGCGATCTGGAACCCGCGGCTCCTCGACGCCGACCTCGGCCAGCGAGCGAGCACGCTCGGCGACGCCGCGCGGATCATGTCGAGCCTCACCTCCCGCGGCCTGCGGACGATCTGCTTCGCGAAGAGCCGCAAAGCTGCTGAGCTGATCCACCGCTTCACCGTCGAGCGCGTGGACGGGGAGACCGCACGCCGCCTCGCGCCGTACCGCGCCGGCTACACCGCGGAGCAGCGGCGCGACATCGAGCGGCGGCTCGTGGAGGGCGAGCTCCTCGGCGTGACGGCGACCGACGCACTCGAGCTCGGGATCGACATCGGCTTGCTCGACTGCGCGATCTCGGTCGGCTTCCCCGGAACGATCGCCTCGCTCCGCCAGCAATGGGGTCGCGCCGGGCGCCGCGAGCGCGGGCTCGCCGTCCTCGTCGCGAGCGAGGACGCGCTCGACCAGTTCTTCGCACGCGAGCCGGACGCGCTCCTCTCGCGGCGCGTCGAGGCCGCGATCCTCGACCACACGAACCCGCGGATCCTCGATCCGCACGTCTACGCGGCCGCCTACGAGGCACCGCTCGACGAGACCGACGCGGCGGAGCTCGGACCCGAGGCGCTCGAGCGCGCCGCGGAGCTCCCGGAGCTCGAGCGCACGTCGGCCGGATACGTCTGGAAAGGACGCGACTACCCTGCCGCGCGTGTGTCGCTCCGCTCCGGCGACGCCGACGCGTTCATGGTCGTCGAGCGCGAGAGCGGGGCACTCCTCGGTCTCGTCGAGCGGGAGCGCGCGTACTCGACCGTCCACGAGGGCGCGGTGTACCTCCATCTCGGCGAGCAGTACCTGGTCGAGGAGCTCGACCACGAGGGCCGCGTCGCGCTCGTCGTCTCAGCGGGAGTCGACTGGTACACGCAGGTGAAAAAGGAATCCGAGACGACGATCGAGGAGGTCGAGCGGGTCGAGCCGAGACTCGACGTCGAGCTCCGCTTCGGACGAGTCTCCGTCTCCGAGCAGGTCGTCGCCTACGCGCGCAAGGCGATTCGCGACGGATCGACGATCGACGTCGTCCCGCTCCTCATGCCCGAGACGACGTTCGAGACGGAGGCGGTCTGGTTCTCGCCGACGGATCCGCACCTCGCGGGCCTCGAGCAGATGCCGAAGCTCCTCGGCACGCTGCACGCCGCCGAGCACGCGCTGATCGCGCTCCTCCCGCTGCAGGCGATGTGCGACCGCTGGGACATTGGCGGCCTCTCGACGAACGTCCACTACCAGACCGGGCGCCCGACGATATTCGTCTACGACGGCCACGCGGGCGGCGTCGGCATCACAGCCCGCGGCTTCGAGCGGTTCGACGGCTGGGTCGAGGACACGCTCCGGCTGCTCGAGCGCTGTCCCTGCTCGAGCGGCTGCCCCTCGTGCGTCCAGAGCCCGAAGTGCGGCAACCTCAACGAGCCGCTCGACAAGGCCGGAGCCCGCACGCTTCTCGCACGGATGCTCGGCACGGATGTCGATTCCCGCGGCGGCCGCTCGTCGTCAGGATGAACCGGCGAGAGGAGGATCGATGAAGTTCATCGCACTGATCTACGGCGACGAGACGAGCTGGGAGACCCGCTCCCCCGAGGAGCGCTCGAAGCTGATCGCGCGGTACAGATCCGTCACCGAGGAGATGCGCGCGGCGGGCGTCTACGCCGACGCGAACCAGCTAACGCCGACCCGCGACGCCACGAGCGTCAGAGTCCGCGACGCCGAGACGCTCGTCGTCGACGGCCCGTATGCCGAGGTCAAGGAGGCGCTCGGCGGCTACTACCTCCTCGAGTGCGACTCGCTGGACGACGCGCTCGACTGGGCGGCACGCATCCCGGCGGCCGAGGACGGCGCCGTCGAGGTGAGGCCCGTGTACCTCGACACGGCGGAGGAGCAGCTGTGAAGTACGCGCTCCTCATCTACGGAACCGACACGGGCTGGGCCGATCTGTCCGACGAGGAGAAGGTCGAGCGTCGAGCGGAGGTGCTGCCACGCTGGTACGAGCTCTTCGAGGAGCTGCGGAGATCCGATCCGGAGGTCGGCGGCCAGGAGCTCGACGAGCGGCGGACGGCGAAGGTCGTGCGCGTTCGGGACGGCGAGCGCGTCGTCACCGACGGCCCGTTCGCGGAAACCAAGGAGTACATCGGCGGCCTGTTCGTGATCGACGTGCCCGACCTCGACGAGGCGATCAGGCTCTCGTCGCTGATCCCGACCGCAGAGACGGGAGCGATCGAGATCCGGCCGCTGGTCGTCTGAGGAGCCGCTGCCGAGTGGCAGATGTCGTCGAGGACGCGTTCCGAGAGGAGTGGGGCCATGCGGTCGCGATCCTCGCCCGGGCGCTCGGCGACCTCGAGCTCGCGGAGGACGCGGTTCAGGACGCCTTCGCAACCGCCCTCGAGCGCTGGCCGCGCGACGGTCCACCGCGTAATCCGGGTGCGTGGATCGTCACGACGGCACGCAACCGCGCGATCGACCGGATCCGGCGGGACCGCGTCTTCCAGCAGAAGGCCGAGCAGCTCGCACGCGTCGAGGCCCTCCCGGCCGAGGAGGAGGACGTGAGCGCGATCCCAGACGAGCGACTCGCGCTCATCTTCACCTGCTGCCATCCGGCGCTCGCGCCCGAGAGCCGGATCGCGCTCACGCTCCGCGAGGTCGGCGGCCTCGCAACGCCGGAGATCGCCCGAGCGTTCCTCGTTCCCGAGCCGACGATGGCCCAGCGCCTCGTCCGCGCCAAGCGGAAGATCCGGACGGCCGGGATTCCGTTCCGGGTCCCACCGGACCACCTGCTGCCGGAGCGGCTGCGGCCGGTGCTCGCGGTCCTCTACCTCGTGTTCAACGAGGGGTACGCCGCCACCGCGGGCGCGGACCACGTGCGCGGCGAGCTCTGTGACGAAGCGATCCGCCTCGCCAAGCTGCTCGCGGTGCTGATGCCGGACGAGCCCGAAGCTCTGGGGCTCCTCGCGCTCATGCTCTTCCAGGACTCGCGGCGCCGGGCACGCGTCGACACGGAGGGCGAGCTCGTGTTGCTCGAGGACCAGGATCGCTCACTCTGGGACCGCGACCGCATCGACGAAGGCCTGCGTGTCCTCGAGCGCGCGGCCGCGTTTCGGCGAGTCGGCCCGTACCAGCTCCAGGCGGCGATCGCCGGCGCGCATTCGGAGAGTCGCCCCTGGGACGAGATCGTGGTGCTGTACGACCGCCTCGCGGAGATCGACCCCTCGCCCGTCGTCTCCCTGAACCGCGCGGTCGCGATCGCGCTCGCGGGCGATCTCGAGGAGGGGCTCGCGATCATCGACGAGCTCGGCGAGCTGGGTGACCTGGACGGGTACCACCTCCTGCACGCCGCGCGTGCCGACCTGCTCCGTCGGCTCGGTCGAGGCGACGACGCAGCGCGCGAGTACCGGTGCGCGATCGCCATGACCGCGAACGAGCCGGAGCGCCGGTACCTCGAACGCCGGTTAGGCGAGGTGGCGTAGAACGAGCTCGACGGCCTCCTCAGGCGTGGACGCGCGCTCGACACCGTCGACCTCGGGTGCCCCGGCGAGCGCGATCACGGGACGGCCGAGGCGGAGCGCGAACGCGATTTCCGCAACCGTTCCGTAGCTCCCCCCGACTGCGACGACGGCGTCTCCGGAGGCGGCGACCGCGAGGTTGCGCGCATGCCCGATGCCGGTGACGACGACGTGATCGGCCCACGGATTCGCGTCCTCCCGGCGCTCGCCGGGGAGGATCGCGATGGTCGTGCCGCCCGCCTCCTTGGCTCCGCGGTGCGCGGCGGCCATCACCTCGCCGAGACCTCCCGTCACCACCGTGAGCCCGCGCTCGGCGAGAAGGCGCCCGACCGCCTCGGCAGCAGCTTCCTGCTCCCGTCCGCTCCCGATGACCGAGACCTGCACCGCCACGACCGTGGTAAGCATGCCGCGTGGAGGCTCGGGAGGCACGCGGCGGCACCCTCGTCGTCGGCGGCGGGTTCGCCGGCGGCTACGTGGCCCGCCTGCTGGGCAAGCGAGGCGCGACGATCCTCTCGACCGAGAACTACGTGCTGTACACACCGCTGCTCGTGGAGGCTGGGTCGGGGACGCTCGAGCCGCGGCACGTGG
Organism: Gaiellaceae bacterium; assembly: GCA_035702645.1. GTDB lineage: Bacteria > Actinomycetota > Thermoleophilia > Gaiellales > Gaiellaceae > GMQP-bins7. The sequence continues at coordinate 65,470 of DASSQE010000044.1, read as the reverse complement.
TCGTTCCGCTGCGCCAGATGTGCCCGCACGCCGACCTCCTGCTCGGCCGAGCGACGGGTCTCGACGAGGAACGCCGCGTGGTGCGCGCGGACACGCTCGCGGGCGAACTGAAGATCCGGTACGAGCACCTCGTCGTCGCTCTCGGCTCGATCACGCGCGTCTTCCCGGTGCCGGGCCTGCGCGAGCACGGAGTCGGCTTCAAGGACCTCGCCGACGCGATCGCGCTCCGCAATCGCGTGCTCCAGCAGCTCGAGCGGGCCGCGATCCGCCCCGAGCTCCCGGAGGAGCTCGGCTTCGTCTTTGTCGGCGCCGGATACGCGGGCGTGGAGGCGCTCGCCGAGCTGAACGACCTCGCGCACGCAGCACTCCGCTTCTATCCGGGCCTCCGGGACGTTCCCCAGCGCTGGGTCCTCGTGGACGCCGCACCGAAGATCCTCCCCGAGATCCCGCGCCGGCTCGGTGAGTACGCCGCCCGCTACCTCGAGACCCGGGGGATCGAGATCCACGTCGAGACGACGCTCTCCTCCTACGACGGGCGCGTGGCGACCCTCTCGAACGGCGTCGCCGTGCCCGCTCGAACCCTCGTCTGGACCGCGGGCGTGCGCGCGAACCCGCTCCTCGGCGAGCTCGGGCTGCCGCTCGACGAGCGCGGGCGCGTGCGGGTCGATCCGTTCCTCCACGTCGAGGGACGCGAGAACGTGTGGGCGCTCGGCGACTGCGCGGCTGTGCCGAACACACGCACGCCGGGTCGAACCGACCCGCCCACGTCGCAGCACGCGCTCCGCCAGGCTCGCCGGCTGGCGAAGAACCTGGTGGGGAGCACGCCCCAGCCATACGGCTACCGGATGCTCGGCCAGGTGGCGACGCTCGGGCGCTACAAGGGGATCGCCGAGATTCCCGGGATGCGACTGCACGGCTTCCTCGGCTGGTTCGTCGCGCGGACGTACCACCTGTACCAGCTCCCGCTGCTCTCGAGGAAGCTGCGCGTCGTCACGGACTGGACCGTCGCGCTCCTCTTCCGCCGAGATATCGTCGAGCTCTCGATGCTCGGGCACCCGCGCGGGCTCGACCAAGAGCCGGACGTCGTCGATCCGTAGGGGCCGGACCTTCCGATCCTGCCGGCCTACCGCACCGCTTTCAGCGCCTTCGAGAGCGACTGGCCGCCTGCGAGCACGGGCGCGAAGAGATCGCCGTCTCGTGCGACACGGTCGAGCACCCCATCCATCGTGAAGGCCGCCGGGTCGAGGCCCGGCACGAGCTCTTCCCAGCGGAGAGGCGTGGACACCGGCGCACCGGCGCGCGGGCGAACCGAGTACACCGTCGCGTTCGTCGCCCCCTGCCGGTTCTGGTTCGCGTCGACGAGCACGCCGCGGCGCTTCTTCTTCGACCACTCGGTGGTCACGAGATCGGGATGAGCGCGCTCGAGCGCGCCGGCGACGATCGAGGCGAACTCCCGCGCCGCGGGGAACGTCGAGCGGCGAGCGATCGGGACGAGGACGTGGATCCCTCGCGAGCCGGAGGTCTTCGGACAGCCCTCGAGATCGAGCAGGTCGAGCGTCTCTTTCACCAGCCGCGCGACCCTCACCACGTCGTCGAACGTCGCTCCCTCGGACGGGTCGAGATCGAACATGACCCAGTCCGGGCGGTCGCCGCGATCGGCGCGCGACGACCAGGCGTGCAGGTCGATGCAGCCCATGTTCACCATCCACAAGAGCGCGAGGTCGTCGTCGACGAGCGCGTAGTCGATCACCTTCTTCTCTCCCTCGCGCGTGGAGGCGGGGAACGGCGCCCGCTGGATCCAGGCCGGCATGTGGGACGGCGCCTGCTTCTGGAAGAAGTGCTTGCCCTGCCAGCCGTCCGGGTAGCGCTTCATGGTGAACGGGCGGCGGCGCAGGTGCGGGACGAGCACCTCTGCGATCTCCCGGTAGTACGAGACGAGGTCCCCCTTGGTGATGCCCTCGTCAGGCCAGAACGGCTTGTCGAGGTTGCTCAGGCGGAGCTCGCGGTGACCCCGCTCGACGACGTCCGGCACGGCGGCGCGCTCACGACGAACCTCCGCCGCAGGCTTGTCGTCGCGGAGGCCCACGTACGCGGGCGCACGCAGCCGTCCCTCGCGCGTCCACTCGACGAACTCGACCTCCGCCACGAGCGTCGGCTCGATCCAGACGACGTCGCCGCGGCGGACGCGGGGCATCTTCGGGACCTCCGCGAACGGCGAGTCCTTCCGCTCGAGCGGACGCATCAGCGTGAGCAGACGGTCGATCTCCTCGTCGGAGAACCCGGTGCCGACGTTCCCCGCCCACCGCAGCCCGCCCGCCTCGTGAACGCCTACCACCAGCGCACCGAAGCCGTAGCTCCGCCGCCCTTGCCCGCGCGTGTAGCCGGCGACGACGACCTCCTGGCGGGCGCGCACCTTCACCTTCCGCCACTCGGTCCCGCGCCGGCCGGACAGGTACTTGGAGTCCTTGCGCTTCGCGACGACGCCCTCGAGCCCCTCCTTGCGCGCCGCGGCGAGGAGCGCCTGCCCGTCCTCGAAACGGGGCGACACGAGGATGCCGCCGACCGACGGATCGACGATCCGCTCGAGCCGTCGGCGGCGTTCCACGAGCGAGAGGTCGACGAGCGACTCGGAGTCGATCTCGAGCGCGTCGAAAAGAACGAGCACGAGCGTCCCGGAGCCGTGCTGGAGGAGCCCGAAGCGCGAGTTCCCGCCGGCGTCGAGCGCGCAGATCTCCCCGTCCAGGACCGCGTCGGCGCTGCGCAGCGCCAGCTTCGCGGCACGCGCAACGGGGGCGAAGCGCTCGGTCAGGTCGTTCCCGTTCCGGCTCATGAGCGTGACCTCTCCACCCGCAACGGTCACGAGCGCGCGAAAGCCGTCCCACTTCGGCTCGTACACCCAGTCCGCCCCGACGGGCAGGGCTTCGGACGACGATGCGAACATCGGCGCGTACGGACGGCCGTCACCTCCCGCCGCATCCTTGCGCAGGAGAAGCCAGTTCTTCGGATCGCCGTCCAGCCGCGCCGGAATCAGCGTCCAGGTGCCGTCGAGCCGCTCCCCGTACAGCCGCACAGTGAGGCCGCCGTTCCGCTTCTCCTCGAGCAGGTCGTAGGTCCCGCGATCCCAGATCTCGACCGTCCCGGCGCCGTACTCCCCGGCCGGGATCGTCCCCTCGAAGTCCGCGTACTCGAGCGGATGGTCCTCGACGTGCACGGCGAGATGCCGCTCGCCGCGGCGGAGCGGCACACCCTTCGGCACGGCCCAACTCGCGAGCGCCCCGTTCCGCTCGAGCCGGAAGTCGTAGTGGAGCCGACGTGCAGCGTGGCGTTGGACTACGAACCGCGGGCGGGCGTCGCCGGCTTTCGCGTCACCGAACGGCTCAGGGGTGCGACCGCGCCGCCGCTTCCGCTCGTACTCGCCGAGGCTCACCTGTGGATTGTCGCCAGCATCGCAACGTTTCCTTTACCAACCGGCTGCAGATTCGAAGATTCCCCTGCTCAGACGACGTTCCGGGACCGGGGATAAGCCTGTGGAACCTGTGGATAGCTGTGCCGGGCGTCAAACGTGGGCGAGAACGCCCATCGCGCGGTACTTCGCCCGCCGGGTGCGCCGCCGCTCGTGCGGATCGAGGGAGTCGATCTCCGCGAGAGCAGCGAAAATCGCTTCCTCCAGGAGCCTCGCTGCCTCGTCGGGATCCGTGTGCGCACCTTCCTCCGGCTCCGGAACCACCGCATCGACGACTCCCAGCTCGAGGCAATGCGCGGCATCGGGCTTGAACGCCGCAGCCGCCTTGCGCGCCTCTCCCGCGTCGCGCCAGAGAATCGCCGCGCAGCCTTCCGGGGAGATGACCGAGTAGATCGCGTTCTCCTGCATCAGCACGCGGTCCGCCACGGCGATGGCGACCGCGCCTCCCGATCCGCCCTCGCCGATCACGCAGGCCACCGTCGGGATCGAAAGCCGCGCCATCGCCGCCTGCGAGCGTGCGATCGCGCCGCCCTGTCCGTGCTGCTCGGCAGCGACCCCCGGATACGCGCCGGGCGTGTCGATCATCGTCACGAGCGGGAAGCCATGACGCTCGGCGAGCGTCATGGCGCGAATCGCCTTCCGGTACCCCTCGGGATAGGCCATTCCGAAGTTGCGGACGGTCCGTTCCTTCAGGTCCCGCCCCTTCTGGTGACCGGCGAGGACGACCGTCCGCCCGTCGAGCTTCCCGACGCCGGTGACGAGCGCGTGATCGTCCGCGCGGCCCCGATCGCCGTGGAGCTCGAAGAAGTCGTCGAAGATCCGCTCGACGTAGTCGAGCGTGTACGGCCGGTCCTGGTGCCGAGCCAGCTGGACCGAGCGCCAGATCTCCTCTGCCGTCGGCTCCTCTCGGATCCGGTCGAGCTGGTCCTGGAGCCGCCCGAGCTCGCCGGTGACCTTGGTGCCGCGCAGGAGCTTCATGCCGCCGAGCTTACTAAGCCGCTCGCGCAGCCGAATCTCCGCGGCACTCGCCACCTACGCCGGCCCGAAGAGGCGTAGGAGCTTCGCGAGCGTCGGGCGGAGCTCCCCGCGGGGCACGATGGCGTCGAGGTGGCCGAAGCGGAAGTTCGACTCGGCGAGGCCGAAGTCGTCGGGGAGCTTCTCCCGAGTGGTCTGAGCCACCACGCGCGGGCCGGCGAAGGACATGAGCGCGCCGGGCTCCGCGAGCACGACGTCGCCGAGGCTCGCGAAGCTCGCGAGCACGCCGCCCGTCGTCGGGTGCGTGAGGACGGAGACGAGCGAGCCGCCGGCCTCGTGAAGCTCCTCGATCGCGCAGACCGTCTTCGGGAGCTGCATGAGCGCCAAGATCCCCTCCTGCATGCGGGCGCCGCCCGAGGCGGAGATCGACAGGAGCGGAATCCCCGCCTCCGCGGCGGAGTCGCAGGCGAGCCCGAACTTCTCGCCCACGACGCTGCCCATCGAGCCTCCCATGAAGGCGAAGTCCATGACCGCGAGCCGGCACTCCTCGCCCTCGATCTGCGCGCTGCCGATCACCATCGCGTCACCGAGCCTCGTCGTGACCTCCGCCTCGGCGAGCCGCTCGGTGTAGGGACGGAGGTCGAAGAACTCGAGAACGTCCGCCGAGCGCAGCTCGGCGGCCTCCTCCGAGAACGAGCCTGGATCCGTTACCTGCTCGATCCGCTCGCGCGCCCGGACCGGGAAGTGGTGCCCACACTGTGGGCAGACGCGCAACGTGGCCGTCAGCTCGTCGTCGCGGTAGTGCGAGCCGCACCCTGGGCACGTGTTCGGATGAGAGTCGTTCGCCGAGGATTCCGCCGCCTGCTTGCTCTCGACCTCGACGTCGACACGACCCTGCCCGGAAGACATGGCTGGATCTTAGAGGCCCTGCTTCAGAGGCCCACGGCGGCGAGGAGCCGCGTCACGACCGGGCCGTTGCCGGCATCCGGGACCAGGCCCGTGAGACCGATCCCCGCCAGAGGAGCGAGCGACACGACCTCCTTCAGCGTCGTCTCGACCTCGGCGACCGACGGCCCGCCCGGCTCCGGCACGAAGCACGCGGCTTGATCGGGCGCGAGGACGTCGACGTCGAGAGCGACGTACACGGCATCCACGTCAGCCAGCGCCCGCTCGAGGGAGTCGTCGATGCCCGATCCAGCCAGGTAGTCGACCTCGCCGGGATCGAGGCTCCGCGCACCGACGAGCGCGACGTCGGCCGGCTCGACGACGTCGCCGTCGAGCAGCATCCGCAGCGGCATTCCCCAGAGGTTCCCCGAGGGCGAGCTCTCGGGCGTGTTGAGGTCTCCGTGCGCATCGAGCCAGATCACCGCCAACCGTCCTCCACGGGCAGCCAGCCCGGTGACGGCGCCGACGTGCGCACAACAGCACCCGCCGAGGACGAGCGGTCGCTCCGGAAGCGAGGCGGCGAGCTTCGCGGTCTGGCCGTCGAGGCTCCCCTCGGCAATGACTCCCGTCTCCGGATACGGGAGCTCGAGCGACGCGGCCTCGGCCATCGCATCGCCGCCGCTGCCCCACGCGCGCGGGACGCGAATCAGCCCAGCGGCGAACGACCTCCCGCACCGGTGACACTCGTACCCGGAGCCCAGAGCGACGGCGGTGAACGTCCGGCAGTCCGGGCAGCGCGCGCGGAGCGAGCTCACGCGACGATCTCGTCGAGCGCGTCGGCGAGGCTCGCGAGATCCGTCAGCGTCGCGGCCGGACGGGGATCGTCCGGCTCCCCTCTCCGATTGATCCAGATCGAGCGGATACCGAGCTCCGTCGTCGGGGCGATGTCGTGGTACACGCTCTGCGCGACGTGGACGTGTCGATCGGGATCGGCGCCGGTCGTTTCGCGGAAGACCTCCCAGTGCCGGTGCGCCGGCTTGTACGAGCCGATCTCGCCCGCGACGACCGCGAGCTCGAACGGCACACCGATCGAGGACATCGAGGCGTCGATCAGGTCGCGGTCGGTGTTCGAGAGGATCGCAAGCTTCCACCCACGACTCCTCGCCTCCTCGAGGCCCGGGCGGGCGTCCGGGAAGACGGGCCAGTTGGGCAGCGAGCGCGCGAGTGCGCTCGCCTCACCCTCGGGGAGAGCGATTTCCTCCTCCTGCGCGAGCCGCTCGAGCGCCAGGGTGAGGACTTCCCGGTACGAGACGTCGGGCCTGTCTGCCTGAATCTCTCGCTCGAGCTCGTGGTAGCGGTCGAGCAGCCTGTCGCGGTCCTCGACGCCGAAGAGGCTCTCGAGCTCGGCGCCGATCCCGTCGTTCCAGTCGACGAGCGTTCCGTAGCAGTCGAACGTCGCCCAGCGCTCGCTCATCACGTCAGCCTAGTCTCTGGCAGTGGCGCTGATCAGACCGCTCACGCGGGGCGACTGGCTCGCCGTCGAGGCGATCTTCGCAGAGGGGATCGCAGGCGGGAACGCGACGTTCGAGCCCGCCCCGCCGACCTGGGAGAGCTTCGACGCGGGTCACCTCGCCGGACGCCGTCTCGTGGCCGAAGACGTGGCTGTCGTCGGCTGGGCGGCACTGGCACCGACGTCGGCGCGGCAGTGCTACGCAGGCGTCGTGGAGAGCTCGGTCTACGTGGCGACGCGAGCGCACGGCCGCGGTGTCGGGCTGGCGTTGATGGAGGCGCTGATCGAGGGCGCACGAGGCGACGGCATCTGGACGATCCAGGCCGGAATGTTTCCGGAGAACGAGGCGAGCATCGCGCTCCACGAGCGCCTCGGCTTCCGGGTCGTGGGACGCCGGGAGCGCATCGCCCAGCTGGGCGGCGTCTGGCGCGACACGCTGCTGCTCGAGCTCAGGCTCTAGGACAGTCCCCCGTTCCAGCGGCGAAAGACCACGCACGCGTTGTGGCCGCCGAAGCCGAACGAGTTCGACACCGCAACCTCGACCTGCTGCGGCCGCGCCTCGTTCGGGATGTAGTCGAGGTCGCACGCGGGATCGCGTGTCTCGTAGTTGATCGTCGGCGGCAACGTTCCGTGTTCGAGCGCGAGGACGCAAAAGATCGCCTCGACGGCGCCAGCAGCCCCGAGACAGTGCCCGGTCGCCCCCTTGGTCGAGGAGACGGGCGTGCGGGCCGCATGCTCGTCGCCGAGGGCGATCTTCAACACGCGGGTCTCCGCTGGGTCACCGAGAGGCGTCGAGGTCCCGTGCGCGTTCACGTAGCCGACGGCCTCCGCTTCGACCCCGGCGTCCGCGAGCGCCATCCGCATCGCGCGGGCAGGATTCGCCCCCGACGGGTCCGGCTCGGTGACGTGCGCCGCGTCCGACGAGGTGCCGTAGCCGAGCACCTCCGCGTAGATCTTCGCACCGCGTGCGCGCGCATGCTCGAGCTCTTCGAGCACGAGCATCGCTCCCGCCTCCCCCATGACGAAGCCGTCGCGATCTGCGTCGAAGGGCCGCGAGCCGCGTTTCGGGTCGTCGTTGCGCTGCGAGAGCGCTCGCATCGCACTGAAGCCCGCGATTCCGACCCGTGTCACGGGCGCCTCGGTCCCGCCGCACAGCATCACGTCGGCGCGGTCGAGGCGAATCGCGTCGAGCCCGTCTCCGATCGCCATGTTCGACGCGGCGCACGCCGTCGTCTCGGTCGCGAGGGGCCCTTGCGTCCCGAGCTCCATCGACACCCAGGCCGCGGCCATGTTCGGGATGATCTGGATGATCGAGAACGGGCTCGTCCGGTCGGGACCGCGCTCGAGCAAGCCCTGGAAGCAGTCCTCGAAGGCGCCGAGGCCGCCGATCCCCGTCGCGACCGCCGCCCCCACCCGGTCGGACTCGTCGGCGATCTCGATCCCACTGTCCCGCTCGGCCATCCGCGCGGCCGAGAGCGCCATCTGCGAGAACCGGTCCATGCGCCGCGCCTGCTTGCGCTCGATCCAGGTCGTGGGGTCGAAGTCCTTCAGCTCGCAGGCGAACCGCACGGGGTAGCCGGTCGTGTCGAACTGGGTGATCGGTCCTGCGCCCGACTCCCCTGCGACCAGGTTCTCCCACGTCGTCTCGACGTCGTTGCCGAGCGGGGTAACCATCCCGACGCCTGTGATCACGACGCGCCGCCTGCCGTTGAATGTCGCCTCGCTCACGTCTACATCCCAAGCCCGCCGTCGACGAGGAGCACCGCGCCCGTCACGAACGACGCCTCGTCGGAACACAGAAACCGTACCGCTCCCGCGACGTCCTCCGGATCCCCCAGCCGGCCGAGCGGTGTGTTCTCGAGCATCGCGGCCGTCGCATCCTCGGGGAGCACGTCCGTGAGCCGTGACTTGACGTACCCGGGCACGACGACGTTGGCCCGGATGCTCCGGCTCCCGAGCTCGCGGGCGAGCGCCTTCGTGAAGCCGATGATCCCGGCCTTGGACGCCGCGTAGTTCGTCTGGCCCCAGTTCCCGTGGATGCCGACGATGGACGACACGTTCACGATTGCCCCTGCCCGCCGCTTCATCATCCCGCGTACCGCTGCGCGGCAGGTGTAGAAGCACGACGCGAGATTCGTGTCGATCACGGTCTCCCAGTCTTCGTCGGACATGCGCACGAGGAGGCCGTCGCGTGTCACGCCAGCGTTGTTGACGAGGACGTCGACGTCCCCGGCTCCCTCGACGAGCGCCTGCGCCGAGGCCGCGTCGGACACGTCCGCCTGGACCGCGCGGCCGCCGATCTCGTCCACGAGCGCGTTCGCCTCCTCGGCGCCCGTGTTGTAGGAGAAGACGACGGAAGCGCCGGCCGACGCGAGCTCGACGGCGATCGCCCGGCCGATGCCGCGTGATGCTCCGGTGACGAGTGCCGTCTTCCCTTCGAGGGAGCCGAAGGCGGCGGAGCTCACCGCGTGAGCGCCTCCTGGGCGCGCTCCAGGCTCTCGACGGTATTGACCGAGATCGTCTTCACGCCGCGGTCGATCCGCTTGACGAGACCCGAGAGCACACTGCCCGGGCCGACCTCGACGAACGTCGTCGCGCCGCTCCGGATCAGCTCGGTCGCAGCCTGCGTGAACCGAACCGGCGCGGTGAGCTGGTCGACGAGCAGCGTGGCGAGCTCCTTCGCGGGCTCGATCTTGGCGGTGACGGTCGACATGAACGGCGAGAGAGGCTCTCCGAAGCGAACACGCTCGACCGCGGGCCTCAGCCGGTCCGCCGCCCGGGCGACGAGAGGGCTGTGGAACGCGCCCGAGACCTTGAGCCGCACGGCTCGTCGAGCGCCGAGGCTTTCCGCCTCGGCGCAGCACTCCTCGACGGCCTCGTGCTCGCCGGAGATCACGATCTGACCGGGGCAGTTGTAGTTCGCCGGCCACACGCCGACGATCTTGCGGCAGAGCTTCTCGACCTCCTCGTCGGCGAGGCCGAGGATCGCAGCCATCGTCCCGGGCCGCTGCCGGGCCGCCTCTGCCATCGCGAGCCCGCGCTCACGGACGAGGCCGATCGCCTCGCCGGTGCCGATCGCGCCCGCAGCAGCGAGCGCGGCGAACTCGCCCACCGAGTGCCCGACCACGACATCGGGCTCGAGCCCGCGCTCTCGCAGCGCCGCGAGGATCGCGAGGCTGGTGGCAACGAGGGCCGGCTGCTGCACTTCCGTGTCGACGAGCTCCTCGAGGGGCGAGTCGAAGCAGAGGCGCTCGAGATCGAGCCCCGACGCCTCGGATCCCACGCGGTAGACCTCTCGCGCCGACGAGAACGCCCGGGCGATCTCCTTGCCCATCCCCGCCTCGAGCGACCCCTGCCCGGGGAAACAGAAAGCGACCTTGGTCATGTGGATCTCCCGTTCGTCCATTCGATGAGCGCCGAGCCCCACGTGAGCCCGGCTCCCATGCCGGTCATGAGCACGAGCGCGCCGTCGCGCAAGCGTCCCTCGGCCCGCGCATCGGTGAGCGCGAGCGGGATCGAGCCAGACGAGGTGTTTCCGTATCGGTCCACGTTGACGACTGTCCTCTCCGGGGGGATTCGGAGCTTACCGAGCGCGTAGTCGATGATCCGCTTGTTCGCCTGGTGCGGGACGTACACGTCGACGTCCTCGACGCTCTTGCCGCATTCGGCGAGGATCTGCTCCGCGGAGTAGACCATGATCCGCGTCGCGAACTTGAACACCTCGCGCCCGTTCATCTTCACGTAGCTCGAAGGGTTGTCGAACTTGCGGGAGCCGGACCCGGGATACCAGAGGTTCTCGCCGCCGCCGCCGTCCGCGCCGAGCTCGAACCCGAGGAAGCCACCGTGGTCGACCGGCTCCAGCACGACCGCGCCGGCTCCGTCGCCGAACAGGACGAGCGTCGAGCGGTCTTCCCAGTCGAGGATCTTCGAAAGCACGTCGCCGCCCACGACGAGCGCGCGACGGGCGAGACCCGACGCGAGCATCGCGTACGCCTGGGCGATCGCGTACACGAACCCGGTGCATCCCGCGAGCAGGTCGTACGCCGCGGCTCGGGGCATTCCGAGCGCGTCCGCGAGGAGCGCGGACGAGGTCGGAAACATCATGTCCGGGGTGACGGTGGCGCAGACGAGGAGGTCGACGTCCTGGGGGTCGACGCCGGCGTCCTCGAGCGCGGCCCGGGCCGCGGGGAGCGCGATGTCCGTGAGCGCTTCCTCCTCTTTGGCGATTCGCCGCTCCCGGATCCCGGTGCGCTCCCGAATCCACTCGTCGGAGGTGTCGACGATCGCCGCGAGCTCGTCATTCGTGACGATCCGCTCCGGAACGTGCGTGCCGAGGCCGGTGATCCCGATGCGGACGCCGTTGGCCGAGCCGATCATCGCTCCACCGCGAAGGTCAACGTGCCGCGGGCGGCGAGCTCGTCCCCGACGTGCGCAGTCGCCTTCCCACGGCCGATCGGCCCGCGGGCGGCGTCGATCTCACACCTCAGGGTGAGCGTCTCGCCCGGCGAGACGACGCGCTTGAAGCGGCAGTCGTCGATGCCCGCGAAGAACGCGAGCTTGCCGCGGTTCTCCTCCTCGACCAGCACCGCGACTGCCCCCGCCTGGGCCATCGCCTCGACGATGAGCACCCCCGGCATGACCGCACGGTCCGGGAAGTGCCCGGGAAACCACCAGTCGTCGGCGCGCACGTCCCGCTTCGCGACGACACGGAGCCCGGGCTCGAGCTCGACGACCTCGTCGAGGAGGAGGAACGGCGGCCGATGCGGCAGGATCGCCTCGATCTCGTCCTGCCCGAACGGCGCCACGGGGATCGGCGCGCTCACGGCGCGAGTCTACTGCCCGGGTCTGCGCGAACCCGGCCCCGCGACCCGCAGCACCGGCGCGCTCTTGTTCCCCGCTACGTCCCAGGCGACGACCCGCACGCGCTTCGCCGGTCCCGACCACGGGATTCGAACGGTGCCGGCCGTCTTCACCACACGCCGCAGGGTATGGCCGTCGATCAGCATCGTCAGGACGGCCGGCTCGCTGACCGAGACCCGCAGTGGCGTACCCGGCAGGAGGCGAACCACGGGAGCGGTCGTATCGGAGACAAACGGCGTCGCGAAGGAAACCGTGCCAACGGCGTCCGTGACGTCGACGACCGCCTCGTACGAACCGTCGTGGACGATGCCGCCGCCGAGACGTGAGCCGTCCCAGGTGAATCGCTGCGGCCCGAGAGGAAGGCTCTCGGTGACGATTGGCGTCGCGACCCACGTGCCGTCGTCTCGGACGATCCGGATGCGCACGTCCGCCGGGTTCGCGAGCGTGAAGTCGATCGTCAGCCGGTCGAGCCGACCGTCGCCGTTCGGAGAGAACGCGGCCGGTGCGACCGAGACCGTGCCGAGCGTTCGGCTGACAGCAAGGGGGACCGAGGCCTCCACCGACTCGCCGGCACCCGTCCGCGCCGACACGAGAACCGTGTAGTCACCGTCTGGGAGCACGGAGCCGTCGACGGTGACCTGGTGGAGCCCCGCCCCCATGAACACGCGATCGATGACCGTGGCAACGACCGCACCTTCCGCTGACACGACCTCGACCGACACGTTCGCGGGAATCGAGAGCGTGAACGAGACGAGTGACGTGTCGGCCTGCTGGTCGCCGTTCGGGCTGATCGCCGCGGGATTGGCAGAAGGCTCCTCGATCGCGAGCGCAGGCGCGTTCCCTCCGGCCCTGAGCTTGCCGGTGGCGGGCCTGGCAGTCCCGGCACGGATCGACCACGAGTAGGTCGCGGCGGGCAGGCCGCTGGCGTCCCAGGTCCAGTCGACGCCCTTGCCGATGCCCGTGCCTCGTGCGACCTCCGCTCCGGTCGGGCTCGTGATCGAGACCGTCCAGGAGAGAGAGGTCGATAGGGTTGCCCGGAAACGAGCGCCGACCTCGTTCACGTCCACGCGAGGCCCATAGATCTTGGGACCGCCGATGGAGGCGGCGGCAGCCGCGATCCCGTCGAGGCGTGCGTAGAGCGCGGTCCCCGGGCACTCCGTGAACCCCGTGTCCCGATGACCCGAGATGGCGCGCAGCGTGACGGGGATCCCCTTTGCGTAGCGCTCGCTCCCGCCCGAGATGACGGTGAGAAGACCCAGCGGGTTCACGTGCGCGACGTCGAGGCGCCAGGCGAGCAGCTTCTCGAGAGCGTCCTGCGCTGCCTGAGACGGCGCCCTCGATCCGTACGTCCCGAGTACCGCGACTCCCACGGAACCGGTGTTGAACCCGAGAGCGTGGGCGCCGATCACGTTCCGGTCGATGCCGCCGTACCGACCTTCGTAGACCGTGCCGAAGCGGTCGACGAGGAAGTTGTAGCCGATGTCGTTCCAGCCGTTCCCCTGCACGTGGTAGAGCTCGATCCCACGGACGATCGCGGGTGCCTGGGACCGCGTGTAGTCGTTCTGGCCCGCCGTGTGGTGGACGATCGCGAACCGCACAGAGGACGCGTATTGAGGCGGCGCCCGCCGGATCGACTCGTCCGCGCCCCACGCCTGCCGCAGAACGATCGGAGGCATGCCCGCCTGCGCCGGAGCACGATACGGGACCCTGGTCACCGGGCTCCAGACGAGGTAGGCCCGGATTCGAGAGACGCGGCCGACGGTCCTGGTTTCGATCCGGTCCGAGTCGCCGACCCAGAACGGGTTTCCGATCCGCCAGCCGGCGGTTGCCCGCCCTTCGGCCGACCCCGCGTCTGGAGCGTCGTCGGCCTCGGGCGCGGCAGTTCGCCACGGGCTCCACTGACCGCTCACCGAGCGCGTGCGGAAGCGCACGGTTCCCGAGCCGCGCCAGTGCACCCCGACGAGGGTGAAGCGGTGAGTCGCCGAAGCGTCGGCGAGCACTCGCTGGCCCGCGAGCGGCATATCGACCGCCGTGATGCTCGCCGGCGATCCCGCGAGCGCCTTCGGGGCGAGCACGATCGCCGAGACGACGACGAGAAGGGCGAGGACCAGGCGGCGCATGCGAGCCAGGGTGGCGAGATCGCAGTTCGCGCGCAAGACCCGGAACCCTGCGCTGATGCAATCCTTACAAGGTGAGGAAGCGTCTCCCGCTGCGCGCGATCGGCCTGTTCACGGCGCTCCTCGCACTCGCGCTCGCGGCCTCCGTCTCTCACGCAGCGTCGAGCGAGCGTCCCCACGTGCTCGCCGTCCACTTCTCGAACGACATCAACCCCGTGACGCAGGAGTACATCGACCATTCGATCGACCGGGCGGAGCGTGATCACGACGCCGCAGTCGTGATCGTCCTCGACACACCCGGTGGACTGAGCTCGTCGATGCGCGGAATCGTCAAGCGATTCCTGTCCGCGACGGTCCCCGTGATCGTCTACGTCGCACCGCCCGGATCGAGCGCCGACTCCGCGGGGGCGGTGATCACGATGGCGTCCGACCTCGCGGCGATGGCGCCGCAGACCAACATCGGCTCGTCGACGCCCATCAACCTGGGGGGTCAGAACATCGGCAGCGATCTCCGGCGGAAGGTCGTCAACGACGCAGCCGCCTACGTCGGAGAGCTCGCGCGCGAGCACGATCGGAACCCCCGCGCCGCCCGTCTCATGGTCACGAAGGCGACCAACTACGGTGCGCGCGAAGCGAAGAAGATCGGGCTCGTCGAGGTCGTCGCACCGACGGTCCCCGCGCTCCTGAAGGAGGTCGACGGCGCGAAGACCGTCCCCAAGGGCTACGTCCTCCACACGGCCGACGCCGAGATCGAGAACGTGAACATGACGTTCTTCCAGCGCGTCCGGGATTTCCTCGTCGATCCGAACCTGATCGCGCTCTTCCTCTCGATCGGGCTGATCGGGATCGTCGTCGAGCTCTGGCACCCCGGGCTGATCTTCCCGGGGACCGTCGGTGCGATCTCGTTGATCCTCGGGCTCTACGGGCTGCAGATCCTCCCCGTCTCCGCCACGGGCGTCCTGCTCCTCCTCCTCTCGGCCGCCTTCCTGGTTTCCGAGGCCTTCGTCCCCGCGCACGGAGCGTTGGCGGTCGCGGGCGGGGTGACGTTCGTGCTCGGCGCGCTCATGCTGTTCGACCCGGCCGGCCCGGGCTACCAGGTGTCGCTTCCCGTCGCGCTGGCGATTGCCGGCACGCTCGCGCTCCTGCTCGGCTTCGCCGTCACGAGAGTCGTTCGCGCTCGTCGGAATCCCGTGCTCGTCGGCGCCGACCGCCTCGTCGGAGAGGAGGGCGTCGTGCGACAGAGTGGGATGGTCTCGCTGCACGGGGAGCTGTGGCGCGCGCACGCCGCTGACGACGCGCCGCTGGTGCCCGGAAGCCGCGTGCGAGTCGAGGACGTCGAGCCCGGCCTGCGCCTGCTCGTAGGATCCCTGTCAGCCCAAACCCAGGAGGAACCGAGCTGATGGATATCGCGCTGATCGTGCTCGCCGCCATCGTGGTGATCGTCGTCCTGCTCCTGTTCCTCGCAGTCAAGATCGCCCGCGAGTACGAGCGCGGCGTCGTGTTCCGGCTCGGGCGCCTGCTGCCGGAGCCGAAAGGGCCGGGGCTCTTCCTCATCATCCCCTTCGTCGACCGGGTGACCATCGTCGACCTGCGGACGGTGACGCTCAACGTGCCTCCGCAAGAGGTGATCACGAAGGACAACGTCCCCGTCCGCGTCAACGCCGTCGCCTACTTCCGCATCGTCGACGCGAACGCGTCGCTCGTCCAGGTCGAGAACTTCATGGTGGCGACCTCGCAGATCGCGCAGACGACGCTCCGCTCGGTACTCGGCCAGCACGTCCTCGACGAGCTCCTCTCGGAGCGGGACAAGATCAACGGGATCCTGCAGGGGATCATCGACGAGGCGACTGCGCCGTGGGGGATCAAGGTGTCCGTGGTGGAGGTGAAGGACGTCGAGATCCCCTCGGACATGCAGCGGGCGATGGCACGCCAGGCGGAGGCCGAACGCGAGCGGCGTGCCAAGGTGATCTCGGCCGAAGGCGAATACCAGGCGTCCGAACGCCTGAAGGACGCAGCGGCCGTCATGGCGCAGGAGCCGATCACGGTTCAGCTCCGCTACCTGCAGACGCTCCTCGAGATCGGCTCGGCGAACAACTCGACGATCGTCTTCCCGATCCCGATCGACATCCTCACGGCCCTCTCGAAGATGGCGAGCCTGCCCGAGGCCGAATCGAAGTAGCGAGCCGGCTGGTGGGCTCAGATGCCCACGGCGCTCGGCGCAGACGAAACGCTCAGGTGGTCTCGCCGACCACGGGTTCGTCGTCCGGAGCCGTTCCGACCACCGGATCCGTACCGGCCGTGTCGACATCCTCCGCGTCTGCTCCGATGACCGGCGCGAGCGTGGCCACCTGCTCGCCCTCTCGAAGCCGCATCACGATCACGCCCTGGGTCGCTCGCCCTGCGCGGCGGATGCCGTCCACAGGCATGCGGATGACGGTTCCGCCGGTCGAGATCAGCATGACCTGATAGCCCTCGCGGACGATCCTCGCACCGACGAGGCGGCCCTTGCCCTCGACGAGCTGGGCGGTCTTCACCCCCATCGTCCCCCGTCCCTTCGCCGGGTAGTCGGCAACCCGCGTCCGCTTTCCGAAGCCGTTCTCGGTCACGACGAGGAGGTCTGCGTCGTCGTCGGCGATGTCGAGCTCGATCACCTCGTCCCCCGAGCGGAGCCTCATCCCCGCCACGCCCGAGGTGTCGCGCCCCATCGCGCGCGCCTGGGTTCCGTGGAAGCGGACCGCCTGCCCCATGCGCGAGACCATGAGCACGTCGTCGCCGTCCTCCGCAAGCCTCACCCCGACGAGCTCGTCGTCCTCGCGCAGCTTGATGGCGATGATCCCGTCCGCCTTCAGCGGAGTGTTGTAGGCGAGGAACTCGGTCTTCTTCACGATCCCCTTCCTCGTCGCGAAGACGAGGTACTTCGCCTCCTCGAAGTTGCGCGTCGCGATCACCGCGCGGACGTATTCGTCCTGACGGAAGGGCAGGAGGTTCACGATCGCGCGGCCCTTCGACTGCCGCGCGCCGAGCGGGAGCTCATGCACCTTGAGCCGATACACCTTGCCGACAGTCGTGAAGAAGAGGATGTAGTCGTGCGTGGAGGCGACGAAGAGGTGCTCGATGTAGTCGTCCTCCTTGAGGTCCATCCCCATGACGCCGACTCCGCCGCGCCGCTGCTCCCGGTATGCCGTCACCGGTAGCCGCTTGACGTACCCGGACTTGGTGATCGCGATCACCATGTCTTCCTCCGCGATCATGTCCTCGAGCTCGAGCTCGGAGTCTCCGGCGACGATCTCCGTCCTCCGTTCGTCCGACTTTCCGTAGAAGTCCTTCAACTCGAGGATCTCGGCCCGCACCACGCCGTCGACGAGCCCGGGATCGCCGAGCAGCGTGCGGAGCTCCGCGATGCGTTCCTGGAGGTCCGCGTGCTCGTCCTCGATCCGCTTTCGCTCGAGCCCGGTCAGCTGGCGGAGTCGCAGGTCGAGGATCGCCTGTGCCTGGATCTCGGAGAGCTCGAAACGGGCCATGAGCTGCGCCCGCGCCGCGTCCGTGTCCTCGGCGTTGCGGATGAGCTCGATGACCTCGTCGAGGTTGTCGAGCGCGATGAGGTAGCCCTCGAGCACGTGCGCGCGGTCGAGGGCCTTGCGCAGCTCGTACTTCGACCGCCGAGTGACGATCTCCCTCTGGTAGTCGAGATAGTGCGTGACCAGCTCGAGCAGCGAGAGCGTTCGCGGGACGCCGTCGACGAGAGCGACCGCGTTGTACCCGAACGTCGTTTGCAGCGCCGTGTGCTTGAAGAGCTTGTTGAGGGCGACCTGCGGGATCGCCTCGCGCTTGAGATCGATCTGGATCCGCATCCCGGTGCGGTCCGAGTGGTCCTTCACATCGGAGATCTCGGTCAGGACCTTGTCGTTCACGAGGTCGGCGATCTTCTTGATCACGCCGGAGTCGCCGCCTTTCTTCACGCCGTACGGGAGCTCGGTGACGATGATCGCGTTCTTCCCGCCACGGAGCTCCTCGACGTGGGCACGGGCACGCATCACGATGCGGCCGCGCCCCGTCCGGTAGGCATCGCGGATCCCCGAGCGGCCGACCACGATCGCACCGGTCGGGAAGTCGGGGCCCTTGACGTGCCGCATCAGGTCGTCGACGTTCGCATCCGCCTTGTCGATGAGCTGCACGATCGCGTCGACGACCTCGCCGAGCCGGTGCGGCGGCATGTTGGTCGCCATGCCGACCGCGATCCCGGCAGAGCCGTTGACGAGAAGGTTCGGGAAGCGCGAAGGCAGGACCGAGGGCTCTCGGCGCGACTCGTCGTAGTTCGGGACGAAGTCGACCGTGTCCATGTCGATGTCCCGCAACATCTCGGTCGCGAGACGCGTGAGCCGGCACTCCGTGTATCGCATCGCTGCGGCCGGGTAGTCGTCGATGTTCCCGAAGTTCCCCTGGCCGTCGACGAGCGGGTAACGCAGCGAGAACTGCTGCGCCATGCGCACGAGCGTGTCGTAGATCGACTGGTCGCCGTGCGGGTGGTAGTAGCCCATGACGTCGCCGACGACGCGCGCTGACTTCAGCCTCGGCCGGTTCGGCTGCAGGCCGGCCTCGTGCATCGCGTAGAGCACCCGGCGGTGCACCGGCTTGAGGCCGTCGCGGGCATCCGGGAGCGCGCGCGAGACGATGACGCTCATCGCGTAGTCGATGAAGCTCGAGCGCATCTCCTGCTCGAGCTCGCGCTCCTCGATGCGGCCCGCGCCCAGCGGCTCGAGGACGTCAGACATCGAGGAACCTCACCTCGCGCGCGTTCTGCTCGATGAAGGCGCGGCGCGGCTCGACCTGGTCGCCCATGAGCATCGAGAAGGTCTGATCGGCAGCGGCTGCATCCTCCACCTCGACCCTGACCAGAGTGCGGTTGGCGGGGTTCATGGTGGTGTCGGCGAGCTCCTCGGCATCCATCTCGCCGAGGCCCTTGAACCGACTCACCTGGATGCCCTCTTTCGCGAGCTCGAGCGCCGCCTCTCGAAGCTGCCCGAACGTGTCCGCGTGACGGGTCTTCTTGCCGAGCGCAATGTCGAACGGCGGGTGTCCGGCGATCTCGACGAGCCGGGCGTACGTCTTGCGAACGTTCGCGTAGATCGACGACGCGAGCAGCGTGCTCGGGACGACGACGCTCGATGCCGCGCCGGTGTCGCGCTCGACGACCCTGACGTGCGTCCCGTCCTCGGAGGACTCGAGGACGGCGACCTCGTAGCCGTTGGCGTCGCGCGTCTCGAGCGCGGCCTCGACGCTCTCGGCGTCCGCCTCCACGAGCCTGTGGTCGACGACGAAGTTGGCGGCGGACGCGCCGAAGTCCTCGCGCAACCGCGAGACCCAGCCTTCGAACTCGTTCAGGACTCTGACCAGCCTGCCGTATCGCGCCTCGGTGAGCTTCTGCGTCTCGCCGTGGCGATCCGTCACGTCCATGTCCTTGATCCGCTCGCGGGCGAGGAGCTCCTCGAACTGAGCCTCTTTCTCGATGTAGCGCTCCTGCGTCCCGATCTTCACGCGGTAGAGCGGCGGCACCGCCATGTACACGTAGCCGCCTTCCACGAGCTGCTGCATCTGCCGGTAGAGGAACGTGAAGATGAGCGTCCGGATGTGGGCGCCGTCGACGTCGGCGTCCGTCATCACGATGATCCGGTGGTAGCGGAGCCTCTCGACGTCGAACTCCTCGCCGATGCCCGTGCCGATGGCCGTGATGATGGCCTGGATCTCCTCGTTCGAGAGCACTTTGTTGATCCGGTTCTTCTCGGCGTTGATCACCTTGCCCCGGAGGGGCAGGATCGCCTGGTAGCTCCGGTCTCGGGCGTCGACGGCCGAACCGCCGGCCGAGACGCCCTCCACGAGGAAGAGCTCGGCGGACTCGGGATCCGAGATCTGGCAGTCGGCGAGGCGACCGGGCAGCGAGTTCGAGTCCAGTGCGCTCTTACGGCGTGTGAGCTCACGCGCCTTCCGCGCCGCCTGCCTCGCATTCCGTGCGGCGACGGCCTTCTGCACGATCTGCCGAGCTTCGGTGCGGTTCTCCTCGAGGAACTGGGCGAGCTTCTGGTTGACGACGCGCTCCACCAGCCCCGCGATCCCGGGGTTGCCGAGCTTCGTCTTCGTCTGGCCCTCGAACTGCGGGTTGCGCAGCTTGACCGAGATGACCGCAGCCAGCCCCTCTCTCGTATCCTCGCCCTCGAGGTTGTCTTCCTTCTCCTTGAGCAGCCCTTCCTGGCGCGCGTACTGGTTGAGAGTGCGCGTCAACGCGGAGCGGAAGCCCTGCAGGTGAGCGCCGCCTTCGGTGGTGTTGATGTTGTTCGCGAACGAGAAGACCGACTCGACGTAGGAGCCGTTCCATTGCATCGCGACCTCGACCTGGCCCTCACCGCTCTCGCCCTCGAAGTAGACGATGTGCTTGTGGACGGGATCCTTCGACTCGTTCACGTGCGCGACGAAGTCGCGGATCCCACCCTCGTAGTGGAACTCCTCGGTCTTGCCGCCTGCTCGTTCGTCCCTGAGCACGATGCGAAGCCCGCGGGTGAGGAAGGCGGTTTCCCGGAGGCGCTGCGACAGCGTCGATGCCGAGAACTCCGTCTCGTCGAAGACCTCGGGATCTGGGAGGAACGAGATCGTCGTCCCGGACTCGCCCTTCCCGGCGACACCAACCTTTTGCATCTCGGTCGTCGGCTCACCGCGAGCGAACTCCTGGCGATACACCTTCCCGTCGCGACGGACGTCGGCGACGAGCCATTCGGAGAGAGCGTTCACGACCGAGACGCCGACACCGTGCAGCCCGCCCGAGACCTTGTAGCCCTCGCCGCCGAACTTCCCACCGGCGTGGAGCTTCGTGAGGACGACCGTCAGAGCGGGCAGCCCTTGCTCCGGGATGACGTCCACCGGGATGCCGGCACCCGCATCGCGAACCGTCACCGAGTTGTCCGGGTGGATCGTCACGTCGACGAGGTCGTTGCGCCCCGCGAGAGCCTCGTCGACGGCGTTGTCGACGACCTCGTAGACCAGATGGTGGAGTCCCCGCGAGCCCGTCGAGCCGATGTACATCCCGGGTCGGAGACGGACCGGCTCGAGGCCTTCGAGGACGGTGATGTCCTTTGCGGTATAGGCTGCTTCGGCCATTAAAAAAGCCCTGCAAATCGCGGTTTTGCGGGCGCGAATCAGTCTACCAGAAACGGCGGCCGGACCCCGGCCCTGGCGAGGCTCGCACGTACCGCTCTCGCGACCATCGCGCGCAGCTCCGGGTCCTCGATCTCCGAGGCGACACGAGCCGCTTCCGCGTCGGTCTCGGGCGAGCTCGGGAACGTCTCGCGAGGGACGTCAGTGGGCGGACGAATGCCCGCTCCCGGCTCCGGGACGGGACCGACCCTGAACCGGAGCCGGACGGGGGCGTTCTTCCCGAGCGCCTCTCGCAGCCGCTGCTCGATCTCACCCGAGAGGCGGTCGAGCTCGAAGGCCCACGTGGCCGACGACGCGGCCACGTGCAGGGTGCCGTCGCGGCCGACACGCGCCGGCCACGCCTGCCGCGACACTCCTTCTCCGACCGCCTCTGGCCACACACGCGTGATCTCGGAAAGCGCGAGACCGACTCCTCCGCCCGTCTGCTGGAGCGTCCGTTCGACTTCGCTCCCGATGCGTTCCATCAGACGCTCCTCGCGGTCCCCGGCGTGACCACCAGCGAGAGCGCGGGCTCCGAGGGCAGCGCCGCGGTGGACGTCGCCGTGACGACTGTCTGCCCCCCGGCCGAGATGAGGTCCGCGAGAGCGATGCGACGCGATTCGTCCAGCTCGGAGAGGACGTCGTCGAGGAGCACGAGTGGACGCACGCCGTCCCGCTCCGCCAGGGCGCGCGCCTCGGCGAGGACGAGAGCCAGAACCGCCACCCGCTGCTCGCCCTGTGATCCGAAGCTGCGGAGATCGCGGCCGCTCGCCTCGATCCGGACGTCGTGGAGGTGCGGCCCGATCCCCGTCACACCGCGATCGAGGTCACGTTGCAGTCGCCGTTCGTAGTCGTCGACGGTCGCGACGTCTCCCTCGTACGCGAGCGTCGCCTCGGCGAGGAACAGCGTGCCCGCGGACTCCACGAAGCAGGGGCCGAGGACGTCGACCGCCTGCACGCGCGCCTCCACGAGCTCGCGGCCGAGGTGCGCGACCGCCTCGGTCCACGGGCCGAGGGCATCGCGTGACGAGGTGCCCGCGGCGATGCGGCGAAGCGCCGCGTTCCGCTGACCCACCGCTCCGGCATATTCGACCGGGAGCGAGGCGCGGCTCGGAAACAGACGCCCGAGAGCCCTGTCGAGGTACGCCCTTCGCGTCGCGGGCGCCCCCTTGACCACGGCCAAGCGGTCGGGGGTGAAGACGAGAGTCCGGAAGCTCTGGCGGAGCTGCTCGGCAGAACGAAGCGCGCTTCCGTTCAACCGTGCGCGTCGGGCGTCGTTCGTGCTCAACACGACCTCGCTCTCGTAGGCCGTCGAGGCGTTGTGACCTCGAAGCGCGACCTTCCCGCCCTCGGCACCGAACCTGACCATCTGTGCGTCGGTCCGGGCACGTGGGGAGAAGCCTTGGGTCCCGAGGTGGAGAGCTTCGAGGAGATTCGTCTTGCCGGCGCCATTTGCGCCCGTGACGAGGACGACGCCGGCCGCGAGCTCGAGCTCCAGGCGGGCGTACGAGCGAAAGTCGCGAAGCGAGACCTCGCCGACGATCAGCCCGGAAGCCGGATCGGCATGATCAGGTACCAGAAGCTCTCGTCCGGGGACGCGATGACCGCCGGTCGCAACGGGTTGATCAACTTGAGCTGCACCGTGTCGCCGGCGATCGCCTCGAGCCCCTCGCGCAGGAAGTCGGGATTGAAGCCGATCTCGAGCGGTTCTCCCGTATAGCCGACGGGAAGCGATTCGCGGGCCTCCCCGACGTCCTGCGTTTGCGCGGACACGGTCAACTCACCCTCGGCAAAGCGGAGCCGGAGCGGCTGGTTGCGCTGAGCGAGCACCGCCGCCCGGCGGACGACCTCGAGAAGCGGCTCGCGATCGACCGTGAGCTCTGCCTCGAAGGTCTCGGGCAGGAGCTGCTTATAGTTCGGGAACTGTCCGTCGATACGGCGACTCGTCAGCCACACGTCACCGGTCGAGAAGACGACGTGGTTCTCGTGCACACCGAGCTCGACCGTGTCCTTGCCCGCCGCGAGGCGGGCGAGCTCCTGCAGCGCGCGGGCAGGAATGATCGCCTCGAGCTCTGGCCCCGACTCGGAGAGCTCCGTCTCTTTGACCGACAGTCGGTAGGAGTCGGTCGCAGCCATCACGAGCTGCGATCCCTCGAAGCGGACGAGGATTCCGGTCAAGACGGGTCGGGACTCGTCACGCGAGGCGGCTCGCGCGACCTTCTCGATCGTGCCGAGCAGCGCAATGGCGTCGATCGTGTGGAGCGCGATCTCGAGCGAGGGGAGACGCGGGAAGTCCTCGGCGCTGAACACGTTCACGCGTGACGCGTAGCTCCCGGACGAGACCGCGAGGACCCCTTCGCCCGGCTCGTACGAGAGCGAGACGCGATCGTCCGGGAGGAGTCGAATGAGGTCCGCCAGCAGGCGCCCCGGAACGACCACCTTCCCCTGACCGGCGACATCACCGGCAACCGTCGCTCGCAGCGACACCTCCATGTCCGTCGCGGCCAGTGTCAGCCGACCGTCTTCGACCTCGATCAGGATCCCTGTCAAGACCTGGACGGCACTTCGACTCGAGAGCCCCCGCGCAACGACGCCAGCGGCGACCGAGAGGTCGTCCCGCGAGATCGAGACGCTCAGTTCGGAGGCTGTGGCGAGGTCTGTGTCCATGACTGGGAACTTAGAGAAAGAACCTCGTAGTCGTAGTAGGAGTGTGGATCACGGGGAAGACGAGGCGATTGTCTCGGAAGTGCGGCGAAAACGCATGTTGGTCCGTCCGGGGAGAACCAGGGCGACTTCCACAGGCGCGCTCGACCGAGTGCACAGGACCCCCAACGTCACCGAACCTGCTTGATGCGCGCGGTGAGCTCTTGCACAAGGTTGTACACAGAGCGATCTTCGCGGATGCGGCGCGTGATCTTGTCCTTCGCATGGATGACGGTGGTGTGATCGCGGCCGCCGAACTCCCGCCCGATGGCAGGAAGCGACGCGTCCGTGAGCTCGCGTGAGAGGTA
Organism: Gaiellaceae bacterium; assembly: GCA_035702645.1. Classification (GTDB taxonomy): domain Bacteria; phylum Actinomycetota; class Thermoleophilia; order Gaiellales; family Gaiellaceae; genus GMQP-bins7. The sequence goes on along the minus strand of DASSQE010000044.1, from coordinate 41,467 downwards.
CATCGCGACCTGCCGTGGATATGCCACCGCCTGCGATCGACGAGGGCTGATCAGCTCGTCGCGCGTCACGCCGAACCGCTGCGACACGACGTCCTGGATCAGCTCGATCGTCACCTCGGGCGCTGCGTCGCCCTGCGGGAACACGTCCTTCAGCACGTGATCCGCGAGCGCGACGGTCATCGGCTGATTGGTGAGCGAGGAGAACGCAACGACGCGCGTGAGCGCTCCCTCGAGCTCACGGATGTTCGAGGAGACACGACCGGCGATGAACGTCAGCACCTCGGGGTCGTCGACGGCGATTCCCTCGGTCTTCACCTTCTTCAGGAGGATCGCGATGCGCGTCTCGAGATCGGGCTTCTGGATGTCCGTGATGAGGCCCCACTCGAACCGCGAGCGGAGACGCTCCTCGAGCGTCGCGATCTCCCGTGGCTTCCGGTCCGACGAGATGATGATCTGCGCGCCGGCTTCGTAGAGCGAGTTGAACGTGTGGAAGAACTCCTCCTGGATCCGCTCCTTGCCCTCGAGGAACTGGATGTCGTCGACGAGCAGGACGTCGTAGTTCCGGTAGCGGCGCTTGAAGCCCTCGATCCTCGCTCCGCGATCGCGAACCGCCTCGATGAAGTCGTTCATGAACTTCTCGCAGGTCACGTACCGGTTCGTGAGACGACGCGAGTGTTGACGGACGTAGTGGGCGATCGCCTGCAGCAGATGCGTCTTCCCGAGGCCGGTCTCCCCGTAGATGAAGAGGGGGTTGTACGCCTGCGCCGGCGCTTCGGCGACGGTGAGCGCGGCCGCGTGTGCAAACCGGTTCGACTCGCCGATGACGAAGCGGTCGAACGTGTACTTCGCATTCAGGTCCTCGTCCGCGTCGCGATACGGCCGGTCGCTCTCGGGCGGCCGCTCGGGTGCAGCCGGGACGGGCTGCGGTGAGACGACTCCGATGGCCGAGCGCGGTTCGGAGACGCCGAACGAGACCGAGAGCTCGCGACCGAGCGAGTCGCGTGCCGCGCTCGCAACCGCGCTGCGGAAATGCCCCTCGACCCATTGCCGGGTGAAGTCGTTGGGCAGCGAGACGAGGAGTGTGCCGTTGGACAGCGACTGTGGTTCCGCGTACGCGAACCACCTCTCGAACTCGTCGCCGAGGGTCTCGCGCAGCCGTTGCGTGAGCGCGTCCCAGAGCCCTTCGGCCGTCGGTCGTGTCGTCTGCTCCACCCTCTCGTCGAGGTCGAAGGTCGTCGCGGAAGGGGGCGAGCATAGCACCCTTTCCACGTCACCTCAACGGAGTGATCCACCCCCTTCTGGGTGAAAAAACGCGCCATTTTGCAGGTATTTTTCCTCTTCCCACATGCCTGTCCACAGGTGTGGAAGATGGGCATGCCGTTCTCGTATACGACAACGAACTCTGTCCGTGAGCAGCGGATTCGACTCCTTGCCGACCACGGCTCACTGTGGAAAACCAGGCCCGCAGACGAGTCATCTATACTGCCCGCTCGGCTCGCCCGGCCCCCTTGTCGAGAGCCGACCCGACGTGAAACGCACCTACCAGCCCAACGTTCGGCGACGGAAGCGTCGCCACGGCTTCCGCGCCAGGATGTCGACGCGTGGGGGTCGCGCGATACTGAAGCGCCGTCGCGCGAGAGGGCGTAAGCGCCTCTCCGCCTGAAGGCTCGACCCGTGCAGCGCCGTCACCGGCTCTCCCGCTCACGGGATTTCGACGCCGTCTACCGCCGCGGCACGTCTGCATCGACCAGGTACCTCGTCCTCCACTGGTTCGCTCGAGAGGACGATCCCGACGACACACCGCGGCTCGGGCTGGCGGTGCCTCGAACGGTCGGCACCGCGGTCGTCCGCAACCGCATGAAGCGCCTTCTGCGAGAGGCGTGGCGGGAGCTGCTGCCGGAGGTACCGCGAGGACGCGACTACGTACTCGTCGCCCGCCCGGGGCTGGCCGAGCCGGCCGAGGCCCGGGGGCGGGAATGGCTGCTGGCGGAGATCGGCGAGGTGCTGGGGAGGGCAAGGCGGTGAAGTACCTCGGCATCGTGCTCGTCCACGCGTGGCGGGGGACGTTCGGGCTCCTCCTCACACCGCCCGGAACGTGCAAGTACCACCCGAGCTGCTCGCAGTACGCGCTCGACGCGCTCGACGAGTTCGGGCTCGTGCGCGGGACCATCCTCGCCGGGTGGCGGCTGCTTCGCTGCAACCCCTGGAGCCACGGAGGCGTCGACTACGCGCACGACCAGACGCTCTTCCCGCTCTTCCGCCGCTCGCCGAGGGCCCGCACGTGATCGTCGCGGGGATCCTCACCCCGATCGAAAACGTCCTCAGCGACGTCCTCATCTGGCTGCACGGAACCGTCGGGCTCTCATGGGCGTGGTCGATCGTCGCCCTGACGGTGATCGTTCGCATCCTGCTCGTCCCGGTCGCGCTGCGCCAGATTCACTCCATGCAGAGCCTGCAGCTGCACGCGCCCGAGATGAAGTCGATCCAGCAGCGCTACAAGGGCGACCGCCAGAGGCAGTCGGAAGAGCTCATGAAGTTCTACAAGGAGAACAAGATCAACCCGTACGCGCCGTGCCTGCCGATCGTCTTCCAGATTCCGATCTTCTTTTCCCTCTATTTCGTGTTGAAGAACGCCGAGAAGCACCTCTTCAAGCACTCCACCGACCAGGCACTCGGCTGGATCCATCTCGTCAACATCACGGAGCCGGTGAAGGACGGATGGGGCCCGACCCTCGTCGTCGTCTACGTCGCGAGCCAGCTCCTCTCCACGTACCTCATGTCCACGCAGATGCAGAGCGCGGCGCAGAAGTGGATGATCATGGTCCTCCCGATCGCCTTCATCCCGTTCATCGTGCGCTTTCCGACCGGTCTCGTCCTCTACTGGGTGACGACGAACCTGTGGACGACGGGGCAGGGAATCGTGACGCGGCGTCTCATGCCGAGGGCGGTCGTGCCGCCCAAGCGCTCGAGCCGCACTCCGCCGAGGGAACCGTCGGCGGATGAGGCGGAGCAGCAGCCCGCGACCACGACTCAGCAGTCAGGCGCCAGCGGAGGCTCGGGCGCGCCGAGGCGGGTGAAGAAGAAGCGCGGCGGAAGGCCGAAGCGGTGAGCGGCACACGGGGCGTCCAGGTCGAAGCGACCGGCGAGACGGTCGGAGAGGCGAAGTGGGCGGCACTCCGAGACCTCGAGCAGCTCGTGCCGGGCCTCGACCGGAACACCGTCCAGTTCGAAGTGCTGTCTGAAGGAGAGCGGGGGCTGTTGGGAGTCGGCTACACGCCGGCGCGAGTCGTCGCGTATGCGAGCGCGGGCGAGCCGGGTGCGAACGGGGAGCAAAGCGACGCTGCGGAGGGCGCACGAGAGTTCGTGCGCCGCGTCGTGGACGCGATCGGAGCGGACGTCACACCCGTCGCGGTCGAGCGGGAGGGCGTCGTCGTCGTGACCTGCAGCGGGGAAGATCTCGGGCTCCTTATCGGAAAGCACGGTCAGACGATCGATGCGATCCAGTACCTCGCGAACGCAGTCGTGCGAGCGGAGGGCGGAGAGCACGAGATCGTGGTCGACGCGGCCGGCTACCGCGCGCGGAGGACGGCCTCGCTCGAAGCGACCGCGCACCGCTCGGCGCAACGAGCGGCGGCGCTCAACGACCGCGTCGAGCTGGAGCCGATGACGGCGGTCGAGCGGAAGATCGTCCACGAGGCGCTCAAGGACGACCCCGCGGTCGAGACGATGAGCGAAGGCTCGGAGCCCAACCGCTACGTCGTCGTGCTCCCTCGCAGCGCGGACTGACATGACGGCGAGCGTCCTCGAGCACTGGCTCGAGGACGTGCTCGCGACGCCCGGACTGACCGCGATCCGCGATCGGGAAGAGGCACGTCGCATGCTCGTGGCAGACGCGCTGCGAGCCGCGGATGTCGTCGCCTCGGCTCCGGAAGGCCCGGTGATCGATGTCGGCTCGGGAGGCGGGTCGCCCGGGATTCCGCTCGCGCTCGCGCTTCCCGAACGGACCTTCGTCCTCCTCGACTCCCAGCGACGCCGCTGCGAGTTTCTCCGCCGGACCACGGCTTCGGTTCCGAACGTCGACGTCGTGTGGGGTCGCGCAGAGTCGCAGGCGACCGACACGTTCACCGTTGCACTTGCGAAGGCGTTGGCGAAGCCCCCGGTCGCCGCCGAGCTCTGTCTCCCGCTCGTCCGTCCCGGTGGGATCGCGATTCTTTGGGTCAGCCCGGGCGCGGACGCCGAGGCGGGCGCTGCGGCGGCAGAGCGTGTCGGGGGCACGGTCGAGTCGAAAGAGGACGGATTGCTCGTCCTCCGCAAGGTCCGCGTGACGCCCGAGGGCTTCCCGCGGCGCCCGGGTGTCGCGAAGAAGCGCCCGCTCGCGTAGGCCGAGGCTGGACGGGCGCGCGCCAGCGTCGTGTCGAGCCTCTACGAAACGGGGACGGACGCTGCGTTCCGGAGCCGGATTCCGCTGAACTCGAGCGTCGACTCGCAGACACGATTCCAGAGCGGCCACAGGTTCCCGACCAGGCGTAGCTCGATCTCCGCGCGCACATGGAGCTCGAGCAGGTCGCCGAGCTCGGTCGTCTCCTCGGGGACGACGGGCTCGCGGCTGATCCAGTAGCCGCCGACCTCCGTGTGACGGATGAACGTCTCCTCGGGCAGCCGGTATGCGACGACCTGCGCGGCCCGGATGCGCTCGAGCCACGCTCCCTCGACCGCGTGCACCCGTGTTGCGCCCGCGAGAAGCTCCGCGTCCACGGCCGTCGTGTCAGGAGTCGCCCAGAACGTCCCGCGAGGGCATTCACGCGGGAACCAGAAGAGCGGGAGATGTCGTGTGTCGACCGCCCAGACCAGCGGCTCCGAGGTCTCGGCGGTGCGGCTGACATGGGGCTCGAAGCGCGCGATCGAGGCGTTCTCGCTGACGTGCCACAGCGCATGTGCGCCTTCGCAGGCGTAGGGCGGCGCAGGATCTCGCATCGTCTCCGACTCTAGCCGCCCCCCTCTCTAGTCTTGTCCGATGCCCGCGCGGGTGTATGCCGTCGCGAACCAGAAGGGCGGGGTCGGCAAGACGACGACGGCCGTCAACATCGGCGCCTGCCTCGCCGAAGCCGGCGAGCGAGTGCTCCTCATCGATCTCGACCCGCAGGCGAACGCGACCTCGGGCCTGGGTGTGAGGGTGAACGGCACGTCCACGCTCGATCTCCTCGACGGCGCGCAGCTCTCGACCTTGACCCGCCCGACGGGGTTTCCGAACCTCGATCTCGTGGCGGCGAAGAGCGATCTCGCCGCCGCTGCCGTCGAGCTCGCGTCCCGCGCCGGCGGCGAGCGTTACCTGGCAGAGGCGCTCGAGGCGAGCCTCGAGCCGTACTCCTTCGTCTTCCTCGACTGCCCGCCCTCGTTCGGCCCGCTGACGGTGAACGCGCTCGCCGCCGCGAGCCGCGCGATCGTGCCCGTGCAGGCCGAGTACTACGCGCTCGAGGGGCTCTCGCAGCTTCTCGGGACGGTGAATCTCGTGAAGGCACGGCTCAACCCGGACCTCGCGGTGGCAGGGATCCTGCTGACGATGGCCGATGCGAGGACACGGTTGGCCGCCGAGGTGGAGTCGGAGCTGCGTCGACACTTCGGCGACCTCGTGTTCACCGCGATCGTCCCGCGCTCGGTCCGCCTCGCCGAGGCGCCGAGTCACGGGCTCCCCGCGATCGCCTACGACCGCCGGTCCACCGGCGCGCAGGCGTACTGGAGGGTGGCGATGGAGCTTGTCGAGCGTCGCTAGAGAACGGCGTGGCCTCGGGCGCGGCCTCGAGGTGCTCCTCGGCGAGGGAGGTCAGCCGGAGCTCCTCCATCTCCCCGTCGAGACGGTCCATCCGAACCCGAGGCAGCCGAGACGGAGGTTCGAGCCGGAGGCGTCGGCGGGGCTCGCTGCTTCGATCCGGTTGGAAGGCGTGCTCCAGCCGATCGTCGTACGGCGGCGAGCTGAAGGCGGGTTCGAGCTCATCGCGGGCGAGCGCCGCTGGCGTGCGGCTCGCGCCGCCGGCGTGCCGACGCTGCCAGCGGTCGTCCGGAACGCCGACGACCGCGACTCGCTCCTGCTCGGCCTGGTCGAGAACGTCGCCCGTGAGCAGCTCTCGCCCGTGGAGGAAGCGCGGGCGTACGCGTCGCTCGTCGACGAGTTCGAGCTCTCCCTGGGCGACGTCGCCGACCGCGTCGGACGATCGAAGTCCGCGGTCTCGAACCGCCTCAGGCTGCTGGAGCTCCCCGAGGAAGTCTTGTGGATGCTCGCCCGCGGCGACATGACGGAGGGTCACGCCCGCGCCGTCCTCTCGCTTCCGGACGACGACGCCCGCCGCCGGCTCGCTCGCCGCATCGCGAAGGAGGGAATGACCGTCCGCGCGGCCGAACGCGCCGCCCAGGACGGGGGAGCGCGCAGGCGTCCGCGCCGCAAGCTCGCCGTCGATCCGGCTCTCGCCGACCGTGCGGCTGCCGCGGCGACTCGGCTGACGGGATTCCCCGCGCGTGTCGCGGACGGTGTTCTCCAGATCCGCTTCGGAGACGAGACGAAGCTCGCCGAGCTCGTCGAGGCGCTCGAGGCGCTCGCGTAGCAACCGCGACGCCCGGCGCTGGGACCGCGTCGAGGTGGGCGATCCTGGACTCGAACCAGGGGCCTCCGCCTTATCAGAGCGGCGCTCTAACCGACTGAGCTAATCGCCCGACGGGGCGCAACTGTAGCGGACGCCCTCGCGTCTAAGATGGGCGAGGGCCTGGCGATGCGAGAGATGACGCTCTACGGAGTCAGCTTCGAGCCGATCGGCAAGCAGCCGATCGTGTTGTTGAAGACCGCGGACGACGAGAAGTTCCTCCCCATCTGGATCGGCCACGCGGAGGCGGCTGCGATCCTCATGAAGCTCCAGGGCGCGAGCCCGCCGCGGCCGATGACGCACGATCTCTTCACCGACGTCATCTCCGAGCTCCAGGGCGAGATCATCCGCGTGACGGTGACCGAGCTACGCGAGAATACGTTCTACGCGCGCATCACGATCGTGCAGGACGGACGCGAGGTCGACGTCGACTCGAGGCCATCGGATGCGATCGCCCTCGCCGTCCGCTGTGACGCGCAGATCTTCGCCGACGACGACGTGGTCGAGGAGTCGGGGATCGAGTTCCAGGCCGACGACGACGAGCAGCCTCGCCTCGTCACGGCGTCCAACCTGGCCGATCTCGATCCCGCGGAGTTCCGCCAGTTCCTCGAGACCGTCACACCGGAGGAGTTCGCGACGAGCCTCAGCGAGCAGCTCGAGGAGGTCGACGATCCCGAAGACGTCGACGATCCCGATGCAGACGACGAGGACGAGTCCTAGGCTCGGCTCGCTCTAGCGGACGATCGTCACCGAGAGGATCAGCGCGACCCCGTTGAACGTGGCGTGCAAGAGCATGCCCGGATAGACACTGTCGGTACGCGCACGGAGCCAGCCCACCGCGATCCCGAAGAAGGCGAGGACCGGGAACCCTGCGACGAGGCCGTGGGCGGCGCCGAAGAGCAACCCGGTGGACACGATCGCGATCCAGACGCCGAACGGGGCGATCAGCGTGAAGCCGAGGCCCCGGTACGTCAGCTCCTCGACCGCGGGAGCGACGAAGGTGACGACGACGAAGAACGCCACGAACGGCGCCCAGCGGCTTCCGTCCCAGCCTTTCGGGACGAGGCCCTGCTCCTTCGTGGCGTCGAGGAACGGCGACAGGATGGCGCTGACTGCCCAGATCGCTGCGATCCCCGCAGCCGCGAGCCCGACGGCACGCGGCCAGGAGGTGGGGTGGCGCAGCGCGAACGCGACCCTTCGGTCGAGGCCCTTCGTGAAGAGCAGGAGAAGGCCGAGCATGACCGCGTACTGGAGGAGCGCGGCGATCGACGACGACCAGCGATAGGCGAGGTCGTTCGGTGCGCTCCCTCCTCCGGCCCGAGCGGCGTACGCCAGACCCGCGAGCCCGAAGGCGAAGACGAGCCACGCGACGAGGCGCCAGCGCTCGAAGGGAGCAGCGACCGCGGTCTCCATCGCGCGTATTCCACCATGCGCGCCCGCGAGCGATGCTCTGAGGAGCTGGCGGTGCCGCGTCGAACCCGCGTGGAGATGACGGCTAGCATCCGCCCATGAGCCGCGGCAGCGGCAGGCGCTCCAAGCTGGATCCGATCACGCTGCTCCCACGCGGCCGCCAGCAGCGGCTCGCGAGGGCCCGCCGTCGTCGCAACGCGTTCGTCGTCGCGATCGTCGGGGTGCTTGCTTTGCTGGCCGCGATCGGGCTTGGTGCGAGCGCCGCCGTGTTCGCCTACGGCTCGTCGTGCGATCTCGATGCACTTCGGCCGGCGGCCTCCACCGACGCGAGGAACTCGTTTCTGTACGCGGCCGACGGGAGCCTGCTCGGCTCGATTCCCGCCGAGCGCAACCGACAGCCGGTGAGCGCGGCTGAGATGGCGCTCACCGTGAGGAAGGCGACGGTCGCGATCGAGGACCGGCGCTTCTTCGAGCACGGCGGTCTCGACTTCGAAGGGATCGCCCGCGCTGCCGTCGCGGATGCCAAGGCGCGCCGCGTCGTCGAGGGCGGGTCGACGATCACGCAGCAGCTCGTCCGCAACCTCTACGTGTCCCGGGAGCGAACCGTGCAGCGGAAGCTGAAGGAGGCCTGCCTCGCCACGAAGCTCGACAACGCGTGGTCCAAGCAGCGGATCCTCACGACCTACCTGAACCAGGTCTACTACGGAAACCAGGCGTACGGGATCGAGGCGGCCGCCGAGACGTACTTCTCGAAGCACGCGAAGGACCTGACGCTCGGTCAGTCGGCGATGCTCGCAGGCCTGCCGCAGGCGCCGTCGGTGTACGACCCGTTCACGGCTCCCGCTCTGGTGCTCGCCCGGCGGAACGAGGTGCTCCAGGCGATGCTCGAGACGAAGACGATTACGCCGGGGCGGTATCGGAGGGCGGTCGCGGCTCCGATCGTCTTGAGGCGCGGGAGGCTCTACAGCGAGATTCGCGAGCCGTACTTCTTCGGGTACGTGCGGGACAAGCTGATCGAGCAGTACGGCGCCGAGACGGTGCGCTCCGGCGGGCTGCAGGTGTACACGACGATCGTCCCCCGCTATCAGCGACTGGCCGAGCAGGCGATAAAGCAGACGCTGAATCTGAAGAGCGATCCGGCCGCCGCGCTCATCTCGATCAACCCGCGGACGGGAGCGATTCGCGCGATGACCGCCGTCATCCCGAACCAGCCGAAGAACGAGTTCAACCTTCTCTCTCAGGCACGCCGCCAGCCTGGCTCGACGTTCAAGGCCTTCGTCCTGGCCGCCGCGGTCGAGATGGGCATCAACCCCGACACGACGTACTACGTGTCCGCACCGTTCACGTACAAGCCGGTGACGAATGGCAACTGCGAGGACGGAAGCTGGTGGTGCGTCCATACCTACGAGAACACCTACTCCGGGTGGAGCTCGATCCGAAGCGCGACCATCCGCTCGGACAACACCGTCTTCGCGCAACTCACCCTCGACGTCACGGCCAAGCGGGTCGCGGACGTTGCGCGGCGCATGGGCGTGCAGTCGCGGCTGGACGTCAACGGCGCATACGTGCCGTCGATCGGGCTCGGCTCGATCGCCGTGTCGCCCCTCGATCTCGCGTCCGCGTACGCGACCTTCGCCGACCAGGGCGTCTACACGCAGCCGATGGCGATCCGCAAGGTCGTCCTCCGCGACGGGAAGGTGGACACCGACGCGGGCTGGGGCCGACCGGTCCGGCGCCGTGCGATCTCGGAGGGCGTCGCGGCTGTCGTGACGCGGATCCTCGAGCAGAACGTCCAGTACGGAACCGGCACCCAGGCCAACTTCGGCTATCCGGAAGCCGGGAAGACCGGCACGAACGAGAACCACGAAGACGCCTGGTTCGCGGGCTACACCCCCGCGCTCGCGACGACGGTCTGGGTTGGGTACACGCGCGGGGAGATCCCGATGGAGAACGTCCACGGGATCGCGGTCGCGGGCGGAACGTTCCCGGCGGAGATCTGGCGGCTCTTCATGCAGCCCGCGCTCGCAGGCACCCAGCGTATCCCCTTCCCCGAGCCCGACAGCTGGCCGGTCTGGAAGGCGTTCACGCGCGGGCGCTATGCCCTCACGTACGACCCCAACGCCCACCCCGCGACGACCGACACGACCACGACGACCCAGGCGACGACGACCGCCGGGACGACGACGTCACCGACGACCACGACACGCGGGATCGGCGCGACCCCGTAGCCGGCCGTCAGTCGAGCACGTCGCCGACGAGGTCCTCGATCCGACGCTCCTCGGGGACGCGCTCCTCGTGCTGCGAGGTGATCAGCTCCGAGAGGAGGCCGAGCGACACGAACTGGATCCCCACGACGACGAAGAGGACGCCGAGCGTTAGCAGCGGCCGCTGGCCGATCGCCTGCCCGTTGATCTTCAGCGAGGTCAGATAGACGAGGACGATGAACCCGACGGCCCCGAGGAGGATGCCGAGCCCTCCGAACAGGTGCAGGGGCCGGTACCGGTAGCGGCCCATGAACGTCACCGTGAGCAGGTCGAGGAACGCGCGCACGTAGCGCTCGGGCCCGTAGCGAGAGCGGCCGTGCACGCGAGCGCGGTGGTTCACCGCGACCTCCGTGATGCGAAAGCCGCGGAAGTGGGCGAGGACCGGGATGAAGCGATGGAGCTCGCCGTAGATCCGCATTCCCTGGACGACCTCGGCGCGGTACGCCTTGAGCCCGCAGTTGACGTCGTGCAGGTGCACGCCCGAGAGGAGCACGATGAGCCAGTTGAAGATCTTCGAGAGAAACCTGCGCACGAAGGGGTCACGGCGCTGCGACTTCCATCCCGAGACGAGGTCGTAGCCCTCGTCGAGCTTCGCCAGGAGCATCGGGATCTCCGCGGGATCGTCCTGGAGGTCGGCGTCGATCGTCACGATGACGTCTCCGCGGGCATGGAGGAATCCCGCCTGGAGCGCGGCCGCCTTCCCGAAGTTACGGCGGAATCGCACGCCGCGGGTGTTCGGCGTCGTGTCGTGAAGCCGCGTGACGACCGAGAAGCTCGCGTCGGTGGACCCGTCGTCGACGAACAGGACCTCGAACGGCTCGTCGCGGGGCTCGAGAGCCGCTGCGATCTCGCCGTACAGCTCCTCGAGCGTCTGCTCCTCGTTGTAGAGCGGGACGACGACGGAGATCACGCCACGAGGGTACCGAGAGGCCAGGCCGATATCGTCCCTCGCTACGGTTCTCCGATGGCGTCGTTGAAGACGATCGACGAGGCGCTGGCGTCCGTGCTCGAGCATGCATCGCCCCTTGCTTCCGAGCTCGTTCCGATCGGGGCTGCGACGGGCAGGGTGCTCTCGTCACCGGCGAGGGCACGCATCGACCTCCCACCCTTCCCGAGCTCGGCGATGGACGGGTTCGCGGTTCTCGCCTCCGCGACCCCCGGAGTCCTCCCGATCGTGGAGCGAATCGCGGCAGGCGTTCCTGCGTCCGCCCCTCTCGCGGCGGGCACGGCGGCGGAGATCTCGACTGGAGCGGCCGTCCCGGACGGTGCCGATGCCGTCGTCCCGATCGAGAACGTGGTCGAGACCGACGGGCGGGTGGAGGTCTCCGAGGCTGTGCAAGCAGGCGCCCATGTCCGGCCCCGAGGGGGCGACGTCACGGCGGGGAGCGTCGTCGTGGACTCGGGAGCGCGGCTCGGCGCCTGGCACGTCGGCGCTCTCGGGGCAGCCGGCGTCTCGGAGGTCGAGTGCGCCCGGCGGCCCCGCGTCGCCGTGCTCGCTACCGGGAGCGAGCTCAGAGCGCCCGGCGAGGATCTCGAGCCCGGCCAGATCTTCGAGTCGAACCGGCAGATGCTCGCATCGCTCCTCAGCGCGGCGAGTGCGGAGGTCGAGGTGCTCGCGACCGTGCCAGACGACGAGGCTGCCCACCGCGACGCTCTCGCCCATGGGCTCGAGGCAGACATGCTCGTGACCACCGGCGGCGTGTCCGTCGGTCCTCACGATCTCGTCCGGAAGCTCGAGTCGGAGCTCGGCGTCGAGGAGGTGTTCTGGGGTGTTGCCGTGAAGCCCGGGAAGCCGCTCTCCTTCGGCGTCCGCGAGCGCACGCTCGTCTTCGGGCTGCCGGGAAACCCTGTGTCGACCCTCGTGGCAGCGCTTCTGTTCGTGGTGCCTGCGGTGCTCGCGATTCAGGGCGCGGCGGACCCGGGCCCGCGCTACGAGGTCGCGCGGGCTGTCCGGGCGCTCGATCGGAACGAGCGTCGCGACGAGTTCATCCGCGCTCGCCGCAGGTGGGAGGACGACGGAGTGGTGGTCGATCCGGTCGCCGGCCAGGAGTCGCACATGATCGTGCGCGCCGCATCCGCGGACGCGCTCGTCCACGTGCCGCGGGGCAGGGGCGAGATCGCGGCCGGATCCGCCGTCCGCTACCTGGCTCTCGCATAGCGCCGCGCGCGCTCCCGCCGTGCGACGGTCGCCACCGACTCCCTCACGACGCCCCGTGGCGGCGGCTCCGCGCCTCCCGCGTACGGCGCATACCTCGCGAACGCGAGCGCAGCCAGTTGCGCGGCCGCGCCGAGCCAGGCGACTGCGAACAGGACGGAGCCGAGCGAGACATAGCCGACGGTCACGAGCCCGGTGACGTAGAGCGCCGCGTCTCCGACTGAGATCCCGAGCTCCCGGGCGAGGACCACAATGCCGAGGGCTGGTCCGATCAGGCCGATGCAGTAGACGACCGCCCGTGGCCAGAGGCGCGACTGGAGGGGCAGCCACAGCCAGGCGTACAGCGATGGCAGGACGAAGACGAGAGCGTACGGGTGGCCGAGCGCAACGACGACAGCCAGGATCCCGAGCCAGGCGAGGGCAACGGTGTAGCCGGCCAGCCTCTCCTCGACGGATGCTGCTGCCGAGGGGACGAGCCTGCGCCGCCCTAGGAGCCAGCCGAGCCCGAGGGCCACTCCGAGGAGCCCGAGCCCCGCCACCGGCCAGTCGTTGACGGACGACGAGGTCGGCGGGAGGGGCAGCGCGGCGCCGGTCGGGAAGACGCCGATCCGGGCGCCGATCCACATGAGGAGAGCTGCGTACAGCCAGAAGAGGACACGGGCTCTGAGCGCCCTGAGCGCGGGAGCGAATGGAAGACCGCGGCGCCGACCACGGACGAGGAGGTCGAGGACGCCGAGCGCAAAGGGCACGACCGCGACGATGAGGGTCAACCGCACGGCCCACCCGCTCGCTACGCGGCCGCGGAAGAAGAGCATGTCCGGTGCGCGGAACGCTCGGCCCACGCTGGCGTCGATGGAGTCGACGAGCGCTTCGGTGGCGCGCCCGAGCTGACCCAGGCGCTCTCGGGAGATGGAGCTCCCGTCTCCGGAGGGGATCGACCCGTAGCCCGGCGCGGCTGTCGTGAGCGTGACGGCAGCGATGTCACGGGCGAGGAACGGCCCCTGCTCACCGGCTGCATACGGGATCCCGAGATCGACGAGCTGGGTCGGCACGGACGGAACGCCGGGCGTGACTCCCGTCTGCTCGCGAACACGCGCAGCGGCCGTGCTGACCAGCGTGGGCGCGGGGGTTCGAGACTCGTCTCCCGCGATCGCGAGCCGCGGTGGCCCCGAGCCGCCAATGCCGTCGAGCACGACGACCGCCAGAGCATCTCGGGCGTACGGCGAGGTCCTCGCGAACCGGTAGGCGCCCGCGCCGCCGTACGCCCCGCCGTCGGTCGAGACGAGCACGAGCGTCCGGTTCGGTTTCGCCGCTTCGACCGTTTCCTGGGGCGCGAACCCGCGCGCGATCTCGATGAGAGCGGCGGTCCCAGACGCGTTCTGGCCGAACGTGGAGCCGGTTCCCTGGTTGTCACGGTGGGCGAGGAGGACGATCGCCTGGGAGGACCGTCCCGGGATGACCGTCACGACGTTGTGGAGCTCGACGGTCCCGAGGTCGGGGAGGTCGGCGCGCCAGGAGTCCTCGTGCGCGTCGAGCCCGCTCGCGGAAATCGTCTGCGCGTACCAGCGGGTTGCGCCAGCGGCGCCGAGGCTGCCCGGTACGCGGGACGGATACTCGCTCGACAGCTGGGCCGCGAGCGTCGCGGCTGCGTCGGCGTCGAAGAGTGGCTGGAGGGTCGGGCGGGGCAGGCGCCCCGTTGTCGAGATGGAGAATAGAAGAGCCAGGAGAGCAGGCAGGACGACGAGCGACGCGACTCGAACGAGGCGGACGTTGAGCGGTCTATCGACGGTGCCGCGACGCGGTCTTCGCCTGCCCCTCGGGGGCCGAGCCGCTTCCATCGCGGGGCTATAGTAGGCGCGCAGGCGGCCTCGCGGCCCAGTATCGCTCTCTCATGCCGAGCTCCTCGACCATCCTCCTCGTCGACGACGAGGAATCGATCCAGACGCTGCTCACCTACCCGCTCGAGCGGGATGGGTATCGGGTCGTGCAGGCGCGGGACGGTGACGAGGCGCTCCGCCGCTTCGAAGAGGAGAACGTGGACCTCGTCGTGCTGGACGTCATGCTCCCGCGGCTCGACGGCCTCGAGGTCTGCAAGCGTCTGCGTGCCGAATCGAGCGTGCCCATCATCATGCTGACGGCGCGCGGCGAGGAGCTCGACAAGGTGCTCGGCCTCGAGCTCGGCGCCGACGACTACATCACCAAGCCCTTCTCCATCCGAGAGTTCCGGAGTCGCGTGCGGGCGCTCCTGCGACGCGCTGTCACGCCTCATCTCGGACGCGAGCGGCTCGAGGTCGTCGAGCGCGGAGAGCTGCGCATCGACGTCCCGCGCCGCACCGTCGAGGTTCGCGGCGAGGCGGTCCAGCTCACGTTCATCGAGTTCGAGATGCTCGTCCTGCTCGCCTCGTCGCCGGGGGTCGTGTTCTCGCGTCGCGAGCTCCTCGAGCGGCTGCGCGGGAGCGCGGACTACCGAGAGCCGCGCACGATCGACGTCCACGTACGACACCTGCGCGAGAAGATCGAGCGCGATCCGGGCGACCCGGAGTTGATCCTGACGATCCGGGGGGCCGGCTACCGCTTCAAGCCCGAGTGAGGATTCCGGGCGGAATCCGGGTCCGCATCGCGCTGGCCCTGGTTGCCATCGTCGCGGTGGCGCTCGGGGCTGCGTACGTCATCGTCGTGCCCTCGCTCGAGCACCGGCTCGTCGAGGCGCGTACGGCGGAGCTCCAGGGGCTCGCCGTCCCGCTCTCGAAGACGTTCCCGACCGACCACGTCCTTTGGCAGCAGAAGGTCGAGGCCTACGCGGTTACGACGAACGCGCGTGTGATCGCATTCGAGACGCTCGCGAAAGCGCCGCCCGCGCTCGCAGTGATCGCGGACTCGCAGCGCGACAGCTCGCGGGACGTCGCCAACGACCCGGTGGCGCTGCGTGCGCTCGTCAGCGGCGAGGTCGAGACGGGCCGGGTAGTGGAGTCCTCCGGGGACTACGCGAACGTCGCCGTTCCGCTCGAGTCCGGCTCGGTGCTGCTCTTCGAGGCGCCGCTCGCCGACTCGCTCGCCACGGTGCACCTCGTCGAACGCCGACTGCTCCTCGCGACGGGATTCGCACTCCTCCTCGCTGCGGCGCTCGGTCTCTCCGCATCGGCGCTGCTCGCGAACAGGCTCCGGCGGCTGGAGAACGCCGCGGAGCGGATCGCGGGTGGTGACTTCGACGTCCCGATCATCGACCGAGGCGACGACGAGATCGGACAGCTCGCCGTCGCATTCGACCGGATGCGGATCCGGCTCTCGCAGCTCGACACCGCGCGCAAGGAGTTCGTCGCGAACGCCTCCCACGAGCTCCGGACGCCCCTCTTCTCGCTCGGAGGCTTCCTCGAGCTGCTCACCGACGAGGATCTCGACGACGAGACCCGTCGACGCTTTCTCGAGACGATGCAGGAGCAGGTCGCACGGCTCGCGAAGCTCTCGACCGACCTGCTCGACCTCTCTCGCGTGGACGCGGGCCAGCTACGGGTGGCGCAGGACCCGGTCGACCTCGGGGAGCTGGCCCGCAGCCTGGTGGACGAGCTCGAGCCGATGCGGGCGGCATCGGGACACGTGCTCGAGAGCGACGCGCAGGGCGAGGTCTGGGCGCTCGGGGACGAGGAGCGCGTGCTCCAGGTGGCCCGGGCGCTCGTCGTCAACGCGCTCTCGCACACGCCGTCCGGGACACGTGTGACCGTGCGTGTCCAGCGGCGGGGCGAACGGGCCGAACTGTCGGTCGTCGACGACGGCCCCGGGATTCCGGCGACCCAGCGGGAAGCAGTGTTCGACCGCTTCTACCGCGTCGAGGGGGGGATCGCGTCGGGTAGCGGGCTCGGCCTGGCGATCGCGAAAGAGCTCGCCCGGCTCATGGGCGGCTCCGTGCGCCTGGAATCGCGGCCGGGGAGGACCGTGTTCACGCTCGACCTGGTGGGAGAGGGTCCTCCCGACATCGGTTCCACCGCGGCGCCCGCGTTTTCACGTGAAAACGCCGGTCGTCCGTAGCCCTCTGCCGCGTCGGTCTACGATCTGCGCGTGAGCGACCTCTCGCACGTCGAGGCATCCGGTGAAGTGCGGATGGTGGACGTCGGCGGCAAGCCGCTGTCGCGTCGGAAGGCGCATGCCCGCGCGAGCGTCCGCATGGCGGCCGCCACGGTCGCGACGCTGTCCGACCTGCCCAAGGGGGACGCGCTCGTGACCGCGCAGATCGCCGGCATCCAGGCGGCGAAGCGAACAGCCGAGCTCATCCCGCTCTGTCATCCGCTGCCACTGACGCACGTGGAGGTACGCCTGGAGGTCGGCGACGAGGGAGTCGAGATCGATAGCGTCGCGGAGACGACCGCGCAGACAGGCGTGGAGATGGAGGCTCTGGTCGCCGCGAGCGTCGCGGCGTTGACGGTCTACGACATGGCCAAGGCCGTTGACGGGGAGATGGAGATCGGCGCCGTGCGCCTCGTCTCCAAGTCCAAGGAGCCCCTGTGAGGGCGGGCGTGCTCACGATCTCCGACGGCGTTCACGCAGGAGTGCGGGACGATGCGAGCGGCGATGCCCTCGAGGTAATGCTCGCGGAGGACGGGTTCGAAGTCGTACGCCGAGTCGTCCCGGACGAGAGCGAGGCGATCGAGGAGGCGATCGGTGCGCTGGCGAGCGAGGCCGACCTCGTCCTGACCACGGGTGGCACCGGCTTCGCACCGCGTGACCGGACGCCGGAGGCGACACGAGCCGTGATCGATCGCGAGGCCCCCGGGATCGCCGAGGCGATCCGTGCGGACGCCCGTGCCCGGACTCCGCACGCCTTGCTCTCCCGCGGCGTCGCGGGGCTCCGCGGCGCGACCCTCGTCGTGAACCTTCCCGGCTCTCCCGGCGGCTGCCGCGACGGCTTCGCCGTTCTCAGACCTGCTCTCCACCACGGCCTCGAGCTCGCCGCCGGCGAGACCGCGACCTCGCACCGCCAGACGTGAGCACGACGATCGCCACGCTTCCGCGGCGCTTCGCCTCGCTGGTGAAGATCGAGCACACGGTCTTCGCGCTTCCGTTTGCCTACGTCGGCGTGTTCTTCGCGGCGGACGGCTGGCCCGGCCTTGCCGACATCGTGTGGGTGACGGTCGCGATGGTCGGCGCGCGAACGCTGGCGATGGCGCTGAACAGGCTCGTCGACGCGGATCTCGATGCCCGCAACCCGCGGACGGCGGCGCGGGAGCTTCCGAGCGGCGCATTGCGTCCCGTCCAGGTCGTCGCGCTGAGCGTCGGTGCGCTCGTGGTCTTCCTCGTCGCCGTGTTCCAGCTCGACCCGATCGTCCGCTGGCTGTGGCCGATTCCGGTCGCGATGTTCTTCGTCTACCCGTACCTCAAGCGAGTGACGTGGCTCTGCCACATTTGGCTCGGAGCGTGCCTCGGCCTCGCGCCGGTCGGGGCGTGGCTCGCGATCTCGGGGACGGCGCCGTGGGAGGCGTGGGTGCTCGGAGGCGCGGTGCTCTTCTGGGTTGCGGGCTTCGACCTCTTCTACTCGCTCTTCGACGCCGAGCACGACCGCCAAGCGGGCCTCCACTCGTGGGCGACGCGCTTCGGTGAGATCGGCGTCTTTCGGGGCGCGCGCATGTTCCATGCGTTCACGGTCGCGCTCCTCGTGGTTGCTGGCTTGGGCCTCGGTGTCGACGTCTTCTACTGGCTCGGAGTGGTCGCGACGGCTGCGCTCCTCGGGTACGAGCACTCGATCGTGCGGCCGGGCGACCTGAGACGGCTCGACGCCGCGTTCTTCACCGTGAACGGCGTGATCAGCGTGGTCTTCTTCGTCTTCGTCATGCTCGACACCGTGCTCGGGTGATACGCGCCCGCGGCCTCGAGAAGCGCTATGGGAGTCGACGGGTGCTCCGAGGGCTGGACGTCGACCTCTCGACGGACGGGTTCCTGCTCGTGACCGGCCCGAACGGGTCGGGGAAGACGACGCTCCTCCGCCTCCTCTCGGGGCTCGCCGCTCCGACGCGGGGGACGCTCGAGGTCGAGGCAGAGCGCGGGCACATCGGCGTCGTCGCGCACGACCCGCTCGTCTACCGGGAGCTGACCGCGCTCGAGAACCTCGACCTCTTCGGCCGCCTCTACCGGGTGCCCGAGCGCCGTGAGCGCATCGGGATGTTGCTGGAGCGGTTCGGTCTCTGGGACGCACGCGCGGAGCGGGTCGCCACGTACTCGCGGGGGATGACCCAGCGTCTCGCTCTCTGCCGTGCGCTGCTCCACGAGCCTTCGCTGCTCGTCCTGGACGAGCCGTTCACCGGACTCGACGACGAGGGGGCGCAACTGCTCGATCGCGAGCTCGCCGGCCTCGTCGGCAACCGTGCCATCGTGATGACGACTCACGATCCCGAGCGGGTCGTGGCATTTGCCACGAACAGACTGGCGCTCGCATGAGCTACGTCGCAGACGTGGCCGTCCTCGCGCGGAAGGACTTGAAGGTCGAGCTGCGCGCACGGGACACGCTCCCGGCGATGCTGCTCTTCGTCCTCTCGACGCTCGTCGTCTTCCGATTCGCGCTGTCGAAGGAGACCGGCGACGACGCGGCGTACGGGCTGCTCTGGATCGCAATCGTCTTCACCGCGTTGCTCGGCCTCTCGCGCGCGTGGGTGCCCGAGCACGAACACGGCGTGCTCGACGGGCTCCTGCTCGCTCCCTGCGACCGGAGCGCGATCTGGCTCGGGAAGTCGCTCGCCACCCTCGCCTTTCTCCTCGCGGCGCAGGCCGTCGCGCTCCCGATCTTCGCACTCTTCTTCGCACCCCTCGACGCGACGGCGCTCGCGGGCGTGCTGCTCGCAGACATCGGGATCTGCGCGGTCGGTTCGCTGGTGGCGGCGATGGCGGCCGCCGGACGCGCGCGCGAGCTTCTCCTTCCTCTGCTCCTCCTCCCCCTAACGATTCCGCTCGTTGTCGGGGGAGTGGGAGCGGCGATCTCGCCCGAGGAGGGCCGCTTCCTGCTCCTCCTGGCGCTGTACGACGGGATCTTCGCGGTACTCTCGTGGGCGTCGTTCGAGTTCGTCGTCACCGAGTGAGAGAACCTCTGTGAGCCTTCTGGCGCCGGTCCGCAGCCTTCCGGGGCTTGCTGCGCTGACCACCCTGCTGATGGGCGTCGCGCTGATGCTCGCGCTCATCGTCGCGCCTGAGGACGCCGACCAGGGCGTGTCGCAGCGGATCTTCTACATCCACGTGCCGATCGCGCTGACGGCGTACTTCTGCTTCGCGCTCGGTGCGTGGAAGGCCCTCCTGCTTCTCGCCCGCGGCGACGAACGGTACGACCTCGAGAGCTACGTCGCGATCCACCAGGGGACGATCTTCGGCTCGCTGACGCTGCTCACCGGCTCGATCTGGGCGAAGGCGTCGTGGGGGATCTGGTGGACCTGGAGCTCGAATCAGCTCGTCCTCTTCCTCGTCCTCTTCCTCTTCTATTGCGCCTACTTCATGCTCCGCTTCTCACTCGAGGACGGCCCACAGCGGGGGCGGACCTGCGCGGTGTACGCGCTCTTCGGCGTCGCACTGATCCCGGTCAGCTTTCTTGCGATCCGGATGGCCCAGGATTTCATCCATCCAACCGTGTTCACGCGCCACGGGCCTCAGATGAGTGGCTCGATGTTCACCGCGTTCTGCTTCTGTTGGGCGGCGGTGACGCTCCTCGCGTATCTCCTGTATCGCGTCGAGCTTGCGGGGAAGCGCGTCGACGCCAACCTCCGCGAGCTCCGTGAGGCGCTCCAGTGACGCAGGGGCAATACGTCGCCGCGGCGTACGGGGTCGTCTTCGTCTTCGTCCTCGCGTACGTGGCGATCATCGCGGCCAAGCTCGCTCGGCTCCAGCGCCAGACGACCGAGCTGCTGAGGCTTGCGCAGAGACGACAGCAGCCCGACCGTGAGACGGCCGATGCCGGACCGCGCGAGGTGCTCCACGAGGCGTGAACCGCCGGGAGCCGGACTATGCTCCGCGCGTGCACACGGCTTCCACGGGACGGACGCCCTAGTAATGACTCGCACGCCGTTCGCCGGCAGGCCGCTGCCGCTCCAGGCTCCGACGGCGTTCGTGCGCATCCGGCCGCGCGGCGGTCGCATCTGCGGCGAACCGGTCGCTGCGGCACGCAGGAAGTCGTGCGTGCTCGCGCGGCAGTCGTCGCGCTGACGCTCCCGGCCGAACCACCTCGTTAGGCTCCCGCGCGTGTTCATCACGTTCCTGAGCGACTTCGGGCTCAAGGACGACTTCGTCGGCACGTGTCACGGGGTGATCAAGCGCATCGCGCCGGACGCGGAGATCATCGACATCACGCACGGCATCCCGGCGCAGTCCGTCTTGCAGGGGGCGCTCGTCCTCCGGAACACGATCGGCTACATGCCCGTCGGGGTGCACCTCGCGGTGGTCGATCCCGGTGTGGGCGGTCCCCGCAGGCCGCTGGCGCTCCGCGACCGGGAGGGCAGGCACTACGTCGGCCCCGACAACGGCCTCCTCCTGCCGGCTGCCCGCCGGGCGGGGATCGCGGCGGCGCACGAGCTCGCGAACCCGGAGTACGCGCTGGATGCGATCTCGCGCACGTTCCATGGCCGCGACCTCTTCTCCCCCGCGGCTGCTCACCTCGCCAACGGCGTGGCGCTCGAGGAGCTCGGCCCCCCGCTCGATCCCGACGCGCTCGTCGACCTCGACGTGCCGGTGCCCCGCGTCGACGGCACTGCGATCACCGCGCTCCTCCTGTATGTGGACAGCTTCGGGAACATCGCGCTCAACCTCACGCGCGACGACGTGGAGCGGGTCGGCGTCGTCTCGGGGACGCGGGTCGAGCTCGAGCACTCGGGTGAGCGCTACTACGCGGTCATGGCGAGGACCTTCGCCGATGCGCGTCCGGGTGACGTGATCCTGTACGAGGACAGCTACCGGAACATGTCCGTCGCGATCTCGCGCGGCAGCGCGGCCCGGATGCTCCACGCGAGCCCCGGACAGACCATCCGGATCACGCCCCTGCCCTGAGGCGCGGGCGCGGCCCGTCACTCGGAGGCGTCGCCGCGGGGCTGCGTGCCCGGTTCTCCCGCCGAGCTCGAGCTGCGTCTCGTAGGCTGACGGGAGCATGGCCCGCCGCGTCAGCAGCGCCAAGCCCGTCCCGGGCGAGGACGCCCTCGACGCCACGCTCCGTTCGACGCTTCGCCCCGCACACCGCTTCCTCCGTCGAGGGCCGGTCTCGGCCGAGGGCTGGAGCCAGCTCGTCTCGAAGGGGCGCGAGGCCGAGTCGTTCTACCGCGAGCGCTGGCAGCACGACCGGATCGTTCGTTCGACACACGGGGTCAACTGCACCGGCTCGTGCTCGTGGAACGTCTACGTGAAGGACGGCATCATCACCTGGGAGACCCAGGCAGTCGACTATCCCTCGACGGGGCCGGACATGCCGGAGTACGAGCCGCGGGGCTGCCCGAGGGGCGCGTCCTTCTCCTGGTACACGTACTCCCCTCTCCGGCTCCGCTACCCGTACGTGCGCGGCAGCCTGCTCGAGCTCTTCCGCTCGGAACGCGCACGACTCGGCGACTCGGTCGAGGCGTGGGCGGCGATCGCCGACGATCCCGAGCGGCGCCGGCTCTACCAGTCGCAGCGCGGAAAGGGCGGCTTCGTGCGCGCGTCCTGGGAGGACGCCGTCGACTTGATCGCCTCGGCGCACGTGCACACGATTCGCCGCTACGGGCCCGACCGTGTCGCCGGCTTCACGCCCATCCCGGCGATGTCGATGGCCTCGTACGCGTCCGGGACCCGCTTCCTCGCGCTCATCGGCGGGGTGATCCTCTCCTTCTACGACTGGTATGCCGACCTGCCGGTCGCGTCGCCGCAGACCTTCGGCGACCAGACCGACGTCCCCGAGTCGGGCGACTGGTGGAACGCCGGCTACCTGCTCGTCTGGGGGACGAACCTGCCCACGACGAGGACGCCCGACGCGCACTTCATGACCGAGGCGCGGTACCGCGGCCAGAAAGTGGTCGTGGTCTCGCCCGACTACGCCGAGCACGTCAAGTTCGCCGACCAGTGGCTCCCGGCGCAGCCCGGTACCGACGCTGCGCTCGCGCTCGCAATGGGCCACGTGATCCTGAAGGAGCTCTACGTCGAGCGTCAGGTTCCCTACTTCGTCGACTACGTCCGCCGGTTCACCGACCTGCCGTTGCTCGCCACCCTGAGGGAGCGGGACGGTGTCCACGTCCCGGACCGCCTCCTGCGCGCTTCCGACCTCGGCTCGGACGAGGAGCTGGCGGAGTGGAAGCCCGTGCTCCTCGACGAGCGGACGGGCGAGCCCGTGGTGCCGACGGGCTCCGTCGGCCACCGCTATGCCGACGGTGACGAGGGTCGCTGGAACCTTCGCCTCGACGGTGTCGAGCCCGCGCTCAGCCTGTACGGGCGCGGCGCGGCGACGGCGGTCGACCTTCCGCGTTTCGACATCGGCGACACCGAGGGGGGAGGGACGATGCGTCGCGGCGTCCCGACGCTCGAGATCGGCGGGCGGGTCGTGACCACCGTGTACGACCTGCTCCTGGCCCAGTACGGCGTCGGGCGGGAAGGGCTACCGGGAGAGTGGCCCGAAGGCTACGACGATCCGCTCCCCTGCACTCCCGCCTGGCAGGAGGAGCTGACGTCGGTCGACCGGCACGACTGCGTCCGGGTCGCGCGCGAGTTCGCCCGCAACGCCGAGCTCACGCAGGGGCGCTCGATGATCGCGATGGGCGCCGGCACCAACCACTGGTTCCACTCCGACCAGGTCTACCGCTCGTTCCTCGCGCTCGTGCTGCTCTGCGGCTGCGAAGGAGTGAACGGCGGCGGTTGGGCCCACTACGTCGGCCAGGAGAAGGTCCGCCCGCTCGCCGGGTGGCAGACGCTGGCGTTCGCGACCGACTGGGTCCGCCCGCCCCGCCAGCAGGCGGCGACGCCGTTCTTCTACCTCGCGACCGACCAGTGGCGCTACGAGGGCTTCGGGACCGAAGAGCTGGCCTCCCCGCTCGGGCGCGGTCTCTTCCGCGGCCGCGCGCTCGCAGACCTGAACGCGCTCGCCGCACGACTCGGCTGGCTGCCTTCGTTCCCGAGCTTCGACCGCTCGACCCTCGACCTTTGCGACGAGGCCGCGGCCGCGGGGCTCGAGCCCGCCGAGCACGCCGTCCGGGAGCTCCGCGAGGGGCGTCTCCGCTTCGCCTGCGAGGACCCGGACGACCCGGAGAGCTGGCCGCGCGTCCTCACCGTCTGGAGGGCGAACGTCCTCGGCTCGTCGGCGAAGGGACACGAGTACTTCCTCCGCCATCTGCTGGGCACGACGCAGGACGCCGTGCGGGCGAAGGAGTCTCCGCCCGGGCTGCGGCCGAGCGAGGTCGCCTGGCGCGACGAGGCGCCCCACGGGAAGCTCGACCTCTTCACGACGATCGACTTCCGCATGACGTCGAACGCCCTCTTCTCGGACGTCGTCCTGCCGGCGGCGACGTGGTACGAGAAGGTGGACCTCTCTTCGACGGACCTGCACCCGTTCGTTCACACCTTCAACGCGGCGATCACGCCGCCCTGGGAGACGAAGTCGGACTGGGACGCGTTCGGCCTCGTCGCCGAGCGCTTCTCGGAGCTCGCCGAGACGCACCTCGGCGTTCGACGTGACCTCGTCGCCTCACCGCTGGCGCACGACACTCCCGACGAGGTGGCGCAGCCCTTCGGCGAGGTGCTGGACTGGCGAGCCGAGGAGTGCGAGCCCGTGCCGGGGCGGACGCTGCCGAAGCTGATCGTCGTGGAGCGCGACTATCCGGCCGTCGGGGCGAAGCTGCACGCGCTCGGGCCGCTCGTCGAGGAGCTCGGTTCCGCCGTGAAGGGCGCGTCCTGGAAGCCGCTCGAGGAGGTCGAGCTCTTGCGCGCCGCGAACGGCGTCGTCCGCGGAGGCCCGGCCGACGGCCGGCCGTCGCTCGAGCGCGTCGAGCACGCCTGCGAGGCGATCCTCGCGCTCTCGGGCACGACCAACGGACGCATCGCGGTGGAAGGGTTCCGCGCCCTCGAGCGCCGGACCGGAGTCCAGCTCGCCGATCTCGCCGAACCGCGCGGCGGAGATCGGATCACGCTCGCAGACGCACAGGTCCAGCCGCGCACGGTCATCACCTCGCCCGAGTGGTCGGGGATCGAGGCGCACGGCCGCCGCTACTCCCCCTTCACGATGAACGTCGAGCGGGACAAGCCCTGGCACACCCTCTCCGGCCGCCAGCACCTGTATCTCGATCACGCCTGGCTGCTCGAGCTCGGCGAGGGCCTGCCCGTCTACCGGCCGCCGCTCGCCTACCGGCGCCACTTCGGCGACCAGGGCGCGCGGGACGGAGAGCGTGAGGTGACGCTCCGCTATCTCACCCCGCACTCGAAGTGGTCGATCCACTCCGAGTACCAGGACAACCTGCACATGCTGACCCTCTTCCGCGGCGGCAAGTCGCTCTGGATCAGCCGCGAGGACGCCGACGCGCTCGGGATCTCCGACGACGACTGGGTCGAGGCCGTCAACCGCAACGGCGTGATCGCGTGCCGTGCCGCCGTCTCGCACCGGATCCCGCAGGGAACGTGCTTCATGTACCACTCGAAGGACCGGCACCTGAACGTGCCGCTGACCGAGACCTCGCGTCAGCGCGGAGGCACGGACAACTCGCTGACCCGCATCGTGTTCAAGCCGTCGCACCTGGTCGGCGGCTACGCGCAGCTCTCGTACGCGTTCAACTACCACGGGCCGACGGGCTCCCAGCGCGACGAGGTGACCGTCCTCCGGCGCCGCTCCCAGGAGGTGCGGTTCTGATGCTCGTCCGCGCGCAGGTGGCGATGGTGATGAACCTCGACAAGTGCATCGGCTGCCACACGTGCTCGGTGACCTGCAAGCAGGTGTGGACCAACCGGCCGGGCACGGAGTACGTGTGGTTCAACAACGTCGAGACGAAGCCCGGGCTCGGCTACCCGCGCCGCTGGGAGGCGAACGAGGAGTGGCGGGGAGGCTGGGAGCTCGATCGCAAGGGGCGGCTTCGCCTCAAGGGCGGCAGTCAGCTGCGGCGGCTGCTGACGATCTTCTGGAACCCGGACCTGCCGACGATCGACGACTACTACGAGCCCTGGACCTACGACTACGAGACCCTGATCTCCGCCCCCGTCTCGCAGCACGACCCGGTGGCGACCCCGCGCTCGCAGCTCACCGGCGAGCCCGTGCGCGTTCGGTCGGGGCCGAACTGGGACGACAACCTCGCGGGTGCTCCCGAGCATGCGCTCGGCGACCCCGACCTCGCCGGTCTCGAGGAGCGCGTCCGCATGGAGTACGAGGAAGCGTTCATGTTCTACCTCCCGCGGATCTGCGAGCACTGCCTCAACCCGAGCTGCGTCGCGAGCTGCCCGTCGGGAGCGATGTACAAGCGCGAGGAGGACGGGGTCGTGCTCGTCGACCAGGACAAGTGCCGCGCCTGGCGCTTCTGCGTCTCCGGTTGTCCCTACAAGAAGGTGTACTTCAACCACCGAAGCGGCAAGGCTGAGAAGTGCACGCTCTGCTACCCGCGCCTCGAGGTCGGGCTCCCCACGGTCTGCTCGGAGACGTGCGTCGGGCGGCTCCGCTACCTCGGCCTCGTGCTCTACGACGCCGACCGAGTCGTCGAGGCGGCGTCCGTCACCGATCCGCAGGATCTGCTCGAGTCCCAGCTCTCGCTCTTCCTCGACCCGCGGGACCCGGACGTGCAGCGAGCCGCGAGCGAGCAAGGAATCGCGGACGACTGGCTCGACGCGGCGGCGCGCTCGCCCGTCTACAAGCTCGCCGTGGACTGGAGGGTCGCGCTGCCCCTCCACCCCGAGTACCGGACGCTGCCGATGGTCTGGTACGTGCCACCCCTCTCCCCGATCGACGGTGCCCTCGCCGTGGAGGGCTACGACTCCGACCCCGACGACGTGTTCCCGGCCATCGAGCGCATGCGCATCCCGGTCGAGTACCTCGCGAACCTGCTCACGGCGGGAGACGCGGAGGCGATCCGGCGCGTCCTGCGCCGGCTGGCGGCGATGCGCGGGGTGATGCGCGCGCTCCAGCTCGGTGGCGAGCGCGACGAGGAGCTTGCCGGCTCCGTCGGGCTCGACACGTCGGAGCTCGAGGCGATGTACCGCCTGCTCGCGATCGCGAAGTACGAGGATCGTTACGTCATCCCGAAGGCACACACGGAGCTGGCCGCGCGGCTCGAGGCCGAGCACGCAGGCTGCTCGCTCGAGGGTGGTCCCGGTGGAGCGGGGTCGGTGGGGTATCCGACGGCGCGGCAACCTTCAGGCCGGCGGCTGAAGATGGTGGGAGACGGGCGATGAAGAGGCGGGCGACTCGCGCCGCGCCTCCCTACGCGCTCCTCTCCCTCCTCCTCGACTACCCGACCGGGGAGCTCGACGAGGCGGCGGCTGCGCTTGCCCTCGATGGTGGGGACGGGCTGGAGCAGTTCTGGACCTGGTGGCGGAAGACGCCTCTGGCCGAGCGGCAGCGCAGGTACGTGGAGACGTTCGACCTCGACCGCCGGACGAGCCTGCACCTCACCTATTACCTCCACGGCGACACGCGGAAGCGCGGTCTCGCTCTGCTCCGGCTCAAGCGTCTGTATACGGCCGCTGGGCTCCCGCTCGACGCCGACGAGCTTCCGGACTTCCTGCCGGTGCTGCTCGAGTTCGCGGCGTGCGCTCCGGACGGCTACGGGGAGACGCTGCTCCGGGAGCACCGGATCGGTATCGAGCTCCTCCGCTTGCGGTTGCAGGAGCTCGACAGCCCGTGGGCGCCGCTCCTGGAACGGCTCTCCAGCGGGCTCCCGCACCTGGTCGCGCTCGAGCGTGAGCGCGTCCGCCGGCTGCTCGCCGAAGGGCCGCCCGAGGAGCAGGTCGGGCTCGAGCCGTTCGCCCCGCCCGAGGTGATGCCGGTCGGCGGAGCCCGGCGATGAGCCACGCAGCCCAGCTCTACGTCTGGCTCGTCCTGCCGTACGTCGCGCTGGCGCTCTTCGTCGGCGGCCACGTGTGGCGCTACCGGCGCGACCAGCTCGGTTGGACGAGCCGCTCAACGCAGCTCCTCGAGAGCCGTCTCCTCGCCTGGGGCTCGAATCTCTTCCACTGGGGAGCGATCGCGGTGATCCTGGGACACGTCCTCGGCATCCTCGTCCCGAAGAGCGTGACCGAGGCTCTCGGCATCTCGGAGAGCGCCTACCACCACCTCGCGGGGATCGCCGGCGGCATCTCCGGCCTCGTCTGTCTCGCCGGGCTCGCGATTCTCGTCTACCGGCGCGCGAGTGTCCCCCGGGTGCGGGTGACGACGACGAACACCGACATCGCGGTGTACGTGCTGCTCGCAGCCATGATCGTGCTGGGCGAGGTCGAGGTGCTCGCGTACAACGTCTTCGGCTCCGGCTACGACTATCGCGAGACCGTCGCGCCCTGGTTCCGCTCGCTCTTCCACGACCCGCAGCCCGAGCTGATGACGGACGCGCCGGTCGTGTATCAGCTGCACGCGGCGGTCGCGTGGCTCCTGTTCGCACTCTGGCCGTTCAGCCGACTGGTGCACGCCTGGAGCATCCCGTTCCAGTACCTCGGCCGGCCGTACGTCCTCTACCGGCGGCGCTACGCGGTCCCAGCGCGTGCGGACCGAGAGGAGCCTGCGCGGTAGACACCGGCGCGGGGAACTCTCAGGAGCTGGACGGCCGCCGGTCGGCCCACGGCCGGGCTTCCTCGATCTGTGCAGCCAGACGAACGAGGAGCGCATCCCCGCCCGGCGGGCCGATCGCTTGAACCCCGATCGGGAGCCCGTCCTCGGTCCAGTGGAGCGGAAGCGAGATCGCCGGGAGGCCGGTGACGTTCGCGACCGCGGTGAACGGCGTGAACTCGACGTTCCGCAGCAGCTGCTCGACAGCTCCCTCGACGCCCCTCTCCTGCCAGCCGATCGGGACCGGTGGCAGCGCGAGCGTCGGCGTGAGGACGACGTCGACCTCCTCCCAGAACGCGACCACCCGCCGCGCGAAGAGCTGGAGCCGAACCACGGCACGCGCGTAATCGGCCGACGAGGTCGCGTGTGCGGCTTCGATCAGCTCGCGGTTGAGCGGCGTCAGGAGCGAGAGGTCCTCGACGGGGTGGAGTGCGGGGCCGACTTGCCAGACGCCGATGAAGGTGAGTGCGATGTCGGGCTCCCTCCACGGAGGCGTCCGTTCGACGACGTCGTGCCCGAGGTCGGAGAGAAGGGCCGAGGCGCTCGTCAGCGCGGAGACGCATTCGCGGTCGACGGGTACGTCCATCGGCGGAGTGGAGGTGGCCGCGATCCGGAGCCGGCCTGGCGGGACGAGCGCTTCCGCGAGGAAGGGTCTCTCCGGCGGCGGCGCCCACCACGGATCTCCCGGCTCGTAGCCCGTCATGACGTCGAGCAGCGCCGCGGCGTCGGCGACCGAACGGGCGAGTGGAGCCGATGTCGAGAGCCCCTCAAACGACATGAACGGCGCCGCCGAGACCCGCCCGCGCGACGGCTTCAGTCCGACGAGGCCGCAGCACGAAGCGGGGATGCGGATCGAGCCGCCGCCGTCCGAGCCGTGCGCGATCGGGACGAGACCCGCCGCCAGCGCGGCTGCCGCGCCACCGCTCGAGCCGCCGGGCGTCCGCTCGGGGCTCCACGGATTCCGCGTGGCTCCGTTCAGCTCCGACTCCGTGAACGCCGTCGTTCCGAACTCGGGCGTGTTCGTCTTGCCCACGATGACGAACCCGGCCTCGCGGAGCCGGCGGACGACGGCAGTGTCGAAGTCGGGGACGAAGTCGGCGAACGCGCGGGACGAATACGTGGTGCGGATGCCCGCCGTTGCCGCCAGGTCCTTCACCGCGATCGGCACTCCCCGAAACGGCGCTTCGTCCGGGCGAGCGCGCTCGTCGATCGCGCGCGCTTCGGCGATCGCCTCTTCCGCGCAAACGGTGACGAACGCGTTCAGCTCCGAATCGATCCGCTCGATCCGCTCCAGTGAGAGCTCGACGAGCTCGGTCGACGAGACCTCGCCGTTCCGGACGAGCCGTGCCTGCTCGAGCGCGGACGCGAACGGGAGCTCCATGAGGCGACGCTACACGGCTACGCGCTGCGAGATGGCGAGGGCCGGAATCGAACCGGCGACACCACGGTTTTCAGCCGTGTGCTCTACCGACTGAGCTACCTCGCCGCGGCGCCTCAGTCTAGCCTCGTCTCTACGCCTTCGTTCCCCACAGAAGTGCGAGCGCCATCCGGTGGACGCCGGCACCCGCTTCGACGAGCGGCCCGAGGTGCGCTGTCAGCTGCTCTCGCTCCCCCGATGTCAGGGTCTGCTCCATCACATCGAGAAGCGACGGGATGCGCGGATTCCAGGCCCGCGAGACGAAATCGTCCCAGTCAACCGGCTTCGTTCGTTCGATCTCCGCAGAGAGCTCGAGATGGATGGGGAAGAAGCCGGAGGCCTCTGCCAACCGCACCAGGTCGCGCTCGTCGAAGTCCAGCATCGGATCGGTGTCCGGAGGCTGGAGCTCGTCGTAGACCGCCCGGACCTTGCGCGAGATTTTCGGAATCGCGCTGAGGTCGTACCCCGCCCACGTATCGCCGCTCGTCCGGGCGAAGCGATTGATCGGCTCGAAGAGCGAGACGCGTCCCTCCGGTCGGAGTACCCGAGCGAGCTCGCGGAACGCCGCGGCCTTGTCCGCGACGTAGATCAGGACGGAGCGCGTCGCCGCCACGTCGACGGACTCGCTCTCGATCGGACCGAGATGCTCGGCCGGCGCCTGGACGAAGCGGCAGCGGTCGGCGATACCGAGCTCGAGTGCTCTCGCGCGGCAGACGCCGAGGAGATCGCTCGAGATGTCGCTGAAGACGACGTCTCCGGCACCTCGTTCGAGCGCTCCGAATCCGATCAAGCCCTCGCCGCAGCCGACATCGAGCACGGTGGTCTCGTGCGCCATGGGTCCGGCGTTGTCGAGCACGCGATCACGCCATCGCCAGTGGGGGTGATCGGGGGCGTCCGCGCATGGACGCATGCTCGACACCCAATCCGCCCAGCAGTCGCGCTTCGACGCCATCTCTCGGCGAGGATCGCATAGCGTTCCGGGTCGTGCCGGGCGACCGACAGGGCGAAGTCGCGATCATCGGTGCGGCGCTCGACCTCGGCCAGAGCCGCCGCGGCGTCGACATGGGCCCGTCGGCGATCCGCTACGCGGGCCTCGAGGAGCGGCTCCAGAGCCTCGGCTTCAACGTCCGCGACCACGGGAACGTCGAGACGGCCGTGCCCGAGGCGACGGCGCTCCGCGACGAACGCGCACGCTTCCTCCCCGAGATCAAGGCAACGTGCGAACGGATCGCGGCGAAGGTCGTCGAGGAGGTCGGACGCGAGGCGATCCCGCTCGTCCTCGGCGGCGACCACTCGGTCGCGATCGGCACGCTCGGCGGGCTCGCGTCGGCGGAAGGGCCCGGTGGCGTCCTGTGGATCGACGCGCACGGCGATGCCAATACGCCGGAGACCAGCCCGAGCGGAAACGTGCACGGGATGGGGCTGGCAGCAGCGCTCGGGATCGCCGGCCCGGGATTCGAGAGCGACTCGTGGACGCTGCCTGCGGTCGACCCGCGCCGCGTCGCGCTCCTCGGCATCCGCGAGCTGGACAAGGGGGAGCGGCGGTTGCTCCGCGAGCGCGACATCCGCGTGCTCTCCATGAGCGAGATCGACCGGATCGGAATCGAGCGTGCGACGCACGAGGCACTCGACCGCGTCGCCGGCCCGGGCTTCGTCCACGTCTCACTCGACATGGACGCTCTCGATCCGGAGCTCGCGCCCGGCGTGGGCACGCCCGTGCGTGGTGGGCTCACCTACCGCGAGGCGCACCTCGCGCTCGAGCTCGCAGCGGAGTCGGGCCTCGTCCGCTCGCTCGAGGTCGTCGAGGTGAACCCGATCCTCGACCGGGAGAACACGACGGCGCTCACGGCGGTGGAGCTCGTCGCGAGCGCCCTCGGCAAGACCATCATCTAGAGGTCGAGCTGGGCGGCAAGCGCCCGGACTCGCGCGTCTATCTCGTCCCGCAGGTTGCGCACGTCGGCAAGCGTCATCCCGCCCGGGTCCGGCAACCGCCAGTCCACGTAGCGCTTGCCGGGAATGACGGGGCAGGCGTCACCGCAGCCCATCGTCACGACCACGTCTGCCTGCTCTGCCACATCGCTGGTGAGTAGCTGAGGCTTTAGACGAGAGAGGTCGATCCCGATCTCCCCCATCGCGTCGACCACGCTCGGATGGACACTTTCCGCGGGGCTCGTACCTGCTGACCTCGCGCTGTGCGCCCCGTTCACCGCGCGCTCGAACAGCGCCTGGCTCATCTGCGAGCGACCTGCGTTGTGGAGACAGACGAACAGGACCCGCGCCACCCCACGAGGGTAGCTCGCGTGACCCGTGCGAACCGCTCGCGGGGTTCAGGCCGGATGGTGGGCGAGCACGACCTGTGTGACGCCGGGCACGGTGAGCGCGCCGCCCTCGTCCTCGAACGCAGCGAACCGGTCGGCAAGCTCGGTCTTCACCCCCGCGATCGTGTCCGAGTCGGCCGACTCGAGCGCGGTCTGGACCGCGCGGGACACGTCCTGGGTCGTCTCCCAGAAGTCGTCGAAGCTCCGGTGCCGGAACGTGATCGGGAAGTCCTCGTTCGAGACGAGCTCGAGGCCGGCGCCCTCCACGAGCTCCCGCACGCGGCTGCGGTCGCCGAGGCGGAAGGGGCCGGGCCCGTCCGGCGCCGGAGGCGGGGCGAGACCGTGCTCCACGAGGACTCGTCCGACCGTCGACGCCCAGGCGTTCTCCTCCGGCGTCCCCCAGACTGCGAATGCGACGCGCCCGTCCGGGCGGCGCAGGACGCGTGCCGTCTCGGCGAACGCAGTCGCCATGTCGGACGTGAGCATGAAGCCCCAGCGGCAGAGGACGCCGTCGACGCTCTCGTCGGCAAGATCGAGCGACTCGGCGTCGAGGACGCGGAACTCGACGTTCTCGGCCCCAACCTCGGCCGCTCGCCGCCGGGCGGAGTCGACGATCTCGGGCACGAAGTCGCTCTCGATCACCCTTCCGGACGGCCCGACGCGCTCCGCGGCGAGGAGCCCGGTGTCGCCCGAGCCGCCCGCGAGCTCGAGCACCGTGTCTCCCGGCTCGGGCGCGAGGAGCTCGACGAGGCGCTCCGACACGGGCCGCGTCGTCTCCCACATCGCGGCGCGCTGACGCTCCCACCCGGCGGCGACGGCCCGCCAGCCCTCTCGCAGCTCTTCCGCGGTCATCAGTCGTGAGCCCGCTACGCGGCGACGCCGCTGAACTGCGGGACGATCTCCTTCCCGTACGTCTCCAGCAGGGCTTCCTGGCCCTCGGTCATGAGGTAGATGTTGAACTGGTCGACGCCGACCGCCTCGAGCTCCTTCAGCTTCGCGGTCGTCTGCTCTGCGTTGCCGAGGACGCAGAAGCGGTCGCAGATCTCGTCGGTGACGAACTCGCCGTGTTTCGCACCCACGCGCGAGTGGTCGTCGTAGTCGTAGAACTTCCGGACGCGGACGAACTCGGTGAGCTCGTGCGGGATCTCCGAGTCGAAGCCGTAGCGCTCGACGAGGTCCATGACGTGGTTCGACACCATCGCCGGGAACCAGCGCACCTGGTCTCG
This sequence comes from Gaiellaceae bacterium, assembly GCA_035702645.1. Lineage (GTDB taxonomy): Bacteria > Actinomycetota > Thermoleophilia > Gaiellales > Gaiellaceae > GMQP-bins7. Next base: position 8,342 of record DASSQE010000044.1, on the reverse strand, counting down.
TGCGTGGGCGATGTCCTCCGAGACGAAGGCGGGCGCGCTGACGATGCACTGGAGCTGGGAGGGGTCGCGCCCTGCTTCTGCTGCTGCTGTTCGCGCGGTGTCCATGATCCACCCGATGATCGCGGGATCGGCGAGCTGGATGACGACGCCGTCGCCGACACGCCCAGCGACCGCGAGCGCCTTCGGCCCGTAGCCCGCGACCCACATCGGGATCTCCGGCAGCTCGGGGCGAACCCACTTGAGGTGCAGCTCCTTGCCGTTCCATTCGACCTCGCGGCCGTTCATGAAGTCCTTGATCATCCGTAGGCGCCGCTCGAACTCGGCGACCTTCACGGGCTGCTGCCCGATGTAGCGGCGTGCGGAGTCGCCGCGGCCGATGCCCATCGCCATCCGGCCGTTCGAGATGTCGTGGAGGGTCGCGTACCCACTCGCGAGCACCGTCGGTTCGCGAGTCCCCGGATTCGTCACGCAGTGGCCGAGCTTCATCGTCGTCGTGGCCTGGGCTGCGAGCGTGAGCAGCGGGAAGGACTCCTGCCAGAGGACGTGCGAGTCGTACGTCCAGCCGTACTCGAAGCCGTTCGCCTCCGCGAGCTGCATGAGCTCGACGAGGCGGCTCGAGGGTGGATCCGGGAGGACGGTGACGCCGAAGCTCAGGGCCATGGGACTCTCCTTACGCGTGCTCGGGAGGTCGATTATCGCGCCCGAGGGCGGCTCTGCGCAGGAGCAACAGAGCCGCCGCTGCGCAGGCGGCGATGCCGGCGAACGCGAGACGGCCGTCGCCCGGGAGGTCGAACGCGAGCCCGGCGAGGGGTGTGGCAACGAGGACGACGACGATCGAGATCGCGTTCACCAGCCCGACTGCCGCGCCCGGTGCGTCGAGCCGCAGCCGCTGAGCGCCCGTGAAGATGACCGCGAACGGGAGGCCCGCCCCGAGCCCGAGGACGAGAGCGCCGAGCGTGAGGACGCCGATCGGGAGGGGTAGCGCGAGGATCGCGGATCCGAGACAGACCCCGAGCAGACCGACGAGGACGACGCTCCGCGCTCGCGTGTGCGTCAGCATTCCGCCGACGGGGCGGGTGAGGATGCCTGCCGACAGGATCAGCCCTCCGGCGAGGCCCGCCGCGACCGCCCCGTAGCCGTGGCGCTCGAGCAGCGGAACCACCCAGTTCCCCGCCACGACCGCGAGGCCGAAGGTCGCCCCCTGGAGCAACCCGAGCGGAACGAGGCCGGGCGCCGTCGCCACTCTCGCCCTCGTGCGCCCGACTCGCGGCAGCCCGCTCGCCGCCAGCAGCGGGACAGCCGCGGCGAGCGCGAGCACGATCGCGCTCCAGTACGGCGCGCGCCAGCTCGTCGCGTCCGTCAGCGCCGGGAGGACCATCACCGCGAGCCCTCCTCCGAGCATCGTCGCTCCTCCGTACAGGCCGCGCTGCAGCGGTCCTCCGCCTCCCGCCCGCACGAGGTCGAGACCCGCGACGAAGGCGGCTCCGGAACCGAGCCCGACGACGGCCCGTCCGAGGAGGCCGAGAGTGAACGAGTGGTCGAGAAGGAGCAGCGCGTTCCCGACGAGCGTGGCGACCACGGCCGCGAGCGCGACCGCCCGCGCCCCGTAGCGGTCGGCGCCGTGACCGGCGGGGAGCTGCACGAGCAGGTGCGTGACGAAGAGGGAGGTCGTCAGCAGCCCGATCGCGGCGAGCGAGACTCCGTAGGTCTGTGCGAGCGGATCCGCGACCGCGCCGACGTTCGAGACGTTCCATGTCAGGCACCCGCCCACCGCCAGGCCGGCGACGATCCCGATCCGACGGGCAGCCGGGAGCTCGGCTGCGACGGTGTTCGCTACCGCCCGCCTCCGCTCGATGCCCAGTCGACCGTCTTCGACGCCAGACGGTCGAGCGCGGCGACCGCGAGCTCGAGGTGCTCCTCCTTCGAGTCCTCGAGCTTCGTATGGGAGAGGCCGCGCAGGCTCTGGACGAAGAGCATCACCGTCGGCACGCCGGCACGAGACACCTCGGCTGCGTCGTGCAGTGGACCGGAAGGCAGGCGGTGCGCAGCGCCGGCGACCTCGCGCACGGCCTCTTCGCAGAAGCCGAGAAGCGTGTCGTCGAAGAGGATCGGCTCGATCGACCAGATCCGTTCGAACTCGACCTCGAGGCGCTCCTCCTCCGCGAATCGCCGGCACGACTCCTTCGCGTCCTCGAGCATGGCTGCGAGCTTCCCGGCGTCGAGATGCCGCTGGTCGAGGAGCTGCTCCGCGGTTTCGACGACCGACGTGACGATGCCCGGCCGACACACGACTCCGCCGGACGTGCACACCGCGCCGTCGCCCGTGCGCGCGGCGATCTCGCGGAGCGCGAGCGCGAGCTTTGCCGCTCCGGCGAGGGCGTCGCGTCGCTGATCCATCGGTGTCGACCCGGCGTGGGCCGCCTGCCCTCGCCAGGTGATCCGATGGCGCTCGACGCCGAACGTCCCGAGGACGACCCCGAGCGGGAGATCGAGTGACTCGAGGACCGGTCCCTGCTCGATGTGGAGCTCGAGGTAGGCGGCCGCCGTCTCGAGCTCGCTACGGGCGTCGAGCGCTCGGTCGAGGTCGACGCCATGTGCAGCGAGCGCGTCCGGTAGCGAGATCCCGTCGCGATCCGAGAGCTGGCGAAGCTCGTCCTGGTCGGCCATCGAGCCGGCGGCGGCGCTCGAGCCGAAGAGGCTGCGGCCGAAGCGGGCGCCTTCCTCGTCCGCCCAGTTGACGAGCCGGACGGTGACGGGCGGCGCGCCCTCTGCCGCGATGCGACGGACGACTTCGACGCCGCCCATGACGTTGAGGCAGCCGTCGAGCCAGCCTCCGTTCGGCACCGAGTCGATGTGGCCGCCGATGAGCACTGTGCGCGGCGACTCCCCGGCGAGCGTGAACCATTGGTTGCCCGCAGCGTCGATCTGCTCGGTGACGCCGGTGCTTGCGAGCTTGTCCCGCAGCCATGCGCGCGCTGCCTCCCAGGTGTCCGTCCAGGCGACGCGTTGGGCGCCGTCTTCGTTCCCGGTCAGGTTGCGGAGCTCCTTGAGCTCGGCGACCGTGCGTGCGGGGTCGAGCGGCACGCCAGGGAGCTTAGTGCCCTCCTTCGTCGCGAGTGTGGTAAGCAACGCGCCATGGAGGCGGCCGCGGTGGCGGGGATGCACGAGCAGGCCAGGGCGACGGTCGTCTTCCGGCGCGTGGCGACGTTCCTCGTCGTCATCGGTGTCCTCGTCGCGTTCTGGGAGGGCTACAAGGCGCTCTGGCAGGCGGCCGGCTGGGGCTGGCCGTTCCCCGTGAACGACACGACCATGCCTCACCTGTACTCCGTCGTCGAGGCGTTCTGGCAGCCGACCACGACCGGCGGCCCGCCGCTCATCCACTCGCTGCTCGACGCCGCGTGGTTCACGATGAAGGAGGCGATTGCAGGGTTCGTACTCGGGGGAGTGATCGGATTCGTCCTCGCCGTCATGCTCAACCAGGTGGAGCTGCTCGAGCGCGGGCTGAAGCCGTTCGTCGTCGGCTCGCAGACGGTTCCGATTCTCGCGATCGCGCCGATGGTCGTGATCGGGCTCGGCTCGAAGGGGATCCAGGGCTGGAAGTCGGTCGCGATCCTCGCCGCCTGGCTCACGTTCTTCCCGGTGACGATCAACACGCTCCGCGGCCTCAAGTCGCCCGAGCGCCGAAGCGTCGAGCTGATGGAGTCGTACGCCGCGAGCCAGTGGACGATCCTCTGGCGCCTGCGCGTGCCCGCGGCGCTGCCGTTCATCTTCACCGCGCTCAAGATCTCCGCCACCGCGAGCGTGATCGGCGCGATCATCGGGGAGACGCCCGCCTCGATCCAGGACGGGCTCGGCGGCGCGATCGTCAACTTCAACCAGTACTACTCGCTGCAGCCCACCTTCCTGTGGGCGACGAACGTCGTCTGCGCCGCGATGGGGCTCCTCTTCTTCGGCCTCGTCGTGCTCGCCGAGCACATCGTCGTGCGGCGTGCTCCGGAGAACGTCGTATGAGCGACGCGGCGGCAACCAGGAGCGCCGTGTCCATCCGGGGCGTCACGAAGGCGTTCCGCACCGGGACGACCGCGCTCACCGACATCGACCTCGAGATCGAGCCGGGTGAGTTCGTCTCGCTGATCGGGCCGTCCGGCTGCGGAAAGTCGACGCTCCTCCGCATCGTCGGCGATCTCATTCAGCCGAGCGCGGGGAGCGTGCTCGTAAACGGCAAGCCGGCGCACCAGGCACGGGTCGACCACGACTACGGGATCGTCTTCCAGGATCCGGTGCTCTACGACTGGAGGACGGTTGCGCGAAATGTCTCGCTTCCGCTCGAGCTCCTCGGCTGGAGTCGCGCGCGCCGCAAGGAGCGTGTCGAGGAGATGCTCGACCTCGTCGAGCTCCGCGGGTTCGAGTCGAGCCGCCCGTGGCAGCTCTCGGGTGGGATGCAACAGCGGGTCTCGATCGCCCGCGCGCTCTCGTTCGACCCGTCGCTCCTGCTCATGGACGAGCCGTTCGGGGCGCTCGACGAGATGACGCGCGAGCGTCTGAACCTCGAGCTCCTCCAGATCTGGGCGAAGGCCGGCAGCACGATCGTCTTCGTGACGCACTCGATCCCGGAGGCGGTCTTCCTGTCGACGCGCGTCGTCGTCATGTCGGCGCGTCCCGGGCGCATCTCGGAGGTCGTCCCGATCGACATGCCGCAGCCGAGAGGCGTCGCGACGCGAGAGGACGCGCGCTTCTTCGAGCTCGTGACGACGGTGCGCGAGGCGCTCGCGGTCGGACACGGTCGGGAGAGCTCCGCGCGGAGCGCGACGACACCGGAGGTGTACTGACGAGCACCTTCGTCGGACCGGTCGCCGTTTCGGCGGGCACCTCCAGCGGTGTCGGGCGGCGCCTGCGCGACTGGCTGCCGGCCGTCGTCGTGTTCGTCGTGGTGATCGTGCTCTGGCAGGGGCTCACGACCGCATTCCACGTGCAGACGTTCCTCCTTCCCAAGCCGAGCGAGATCGCGAGGTCCGGCTGGGAGAACAAGTCCGCGCTCTGGGATGCGGGGGTCTACACGCTCAAGGAAGCGGTTGGCGGGTTCGCGCTCGGCTCGGGGCTCGGGATCCTCGCTGCCCTCGTGCTCGCGCGCTTCCGCTACGTCGGCGCGGCACTGATGCCGTTCGCGATCGCCGCGAACGCGGTCCCGATCATCGCCTTCGCGCCGATCACGAACAACTGGTTCGGGCTCCTGAATCCGTTCTCGAAGATGGCGATCGCCGCAGTCCTCTGCTTCTTCCCGACGATGGTGAACACGCTCCGCGGGCTGACGTCCGTGCATCCGTCGTCGATCGAGCTGATGCGCTCGTACGGGGTTGGACAGACCGCGGTCTTCCGCCACGTGCGGATCCCGAACTCGCTCCCGTTCATGTTCACCGGGCTCAAGATCGCGGCCGTGCTCTCCATGATCGGCGCGATCGTCGGGGAGTACTTCGGCGGCCCCACGAACGCGCTCGGCGTGAGCATCCTGAACGACACGCAGGTCTTCGACTTCCCGCGCGCGTGGGCGGGAATCGTCCTTGCGAGCGCCTTCGGGATCGCGCTGTACGGCCTCGTGGCCCTCGCCGAGCATTACGCGACGCGTTGGCATCCGTCGGCGCGCTCTTTCAGCAGCGAGTGAGAGGCGTCAGAATGGCGGGCAACGCGGCCTTCGGGTCGGAGGGCGAATCGAAAGGGGATCGTGCATGAGGAAGAAGCACTGGGCAGCGGCGGCGCTTGTTGCCGTCGTCGCGGGGCTCGCGGTCTGGGCGGCGGTCGCCTCCGCGGCTCCGCGTGAGCAGAAGCTCACGAACGTCACCCTGCAGCTCAAGTGGGTGACCCAGGCGCAGTTCGCGGGCTACTACGCCGCGCTCGAGAAGGGCTACTACACGAAGGCGGGCCTGAACGTCAAGATCAAGGTCGGCGGGCCGAGCATCACCCCCGAGACCGTCGTCGCCGGCAAGCAGGCGGACTTCGGCCTCGACTGGCTGCCGAACCTCTTCGCCACACGGGAGAAGGGCTCCGACCTGGTCTCGATCGCCCAGGTCTTCGCGCGGAGCGGGATGACCGAGCTCACCTGGAAGTCGAGCGGCATCAACACGATCAAGAAGATGAAGGGCAAGAAGGTCGGCGTCTGGTGCTGCGGCAACCAGCCCGAGCTCTTCGCAGCGCTCAACAAGAACGGGATCAACCCGAACAACCAGAGCGACGTCACGATCGTCAACCAGCCGTTCACGATGGACCTCTTCCTGCAGCACCAGGTCGACGCGGCTGCGGCGATGACCTACAACGAGCTCGCGCAGGTGCTCGAGACGAAGAACCCGCAGACCGGGAAGCTGTACACGCTGAAGGATCTGAACGTCTTCAAGATGGCGAGCCCGTCAGTGGGCACGGGCATGCTCGAGGACAACGTCTTCGTCCGCGGCGACTGGATCAAGGACAAGGCCAACCAGGACACGGCCGTGAAGTTCCTGAAGGCGTCATTCCAGGGCTGGATCTACTGCCGTGACCACCAGGCCGCATGCGTGAACATCGTGCTGAAGAACGGCTCGCTCCTCGGGCGGGGTCACCAGACCTGGCAGATGAACGAGATCAACGCGCTCACGTGGCCGAACTCCAGAGGCATCGGCCTGCCGCCGACGGGCGCCGTCGCACAGACGGCGGCGATCGCGAAGAAGTACGGCGTGATCAAGAAGGCGCCGAGCAAGGCGGCCACCAACTACACCTACGCGGCGAAGGCGCTCGCGCAGCTCAAGGCTGCCGGCGTCGACGTCGACGGCAAGGGCTGGAAGAAGATCACCGTCCGGGTGACGCCGGGCGGGAAGTAGAGCGAGAACGAGGCGGGGCCGTCACCGTGGCGGCCCCGCGCTCGGAAGGGGGCGAGATGTCGGTCTTGATCAAGGGTGGGCGGATCATCACCGCCGCGGACGACTACGTCGGGGACGTCTTCGTCGACGGCGAACGGATCGCCCTTCTCGGCGAGTCGCTCGACGTCGACGCCGATCGCGTGATCGACGCGAGCGAGCGCTACGTGCTTCCGGGCTGCGTCGATCCGCACACGCACCTGGACATGCCGTTCGGCGGCACGACCACCGTCGACGACGTCGAGTCGGGCCAGACGGCGGCGGCCTTCGGGGGCACGACGTGCCACGTCGACTTCGTCATCCAGCCGCCGGGCAGCTCGTTCGCCGACGCGCTCGCGGAGTGGCGCGAGAAGGCGAACGGCAAGCAGATGATCGACATGGGCTACCACATGGCCGTCACCGATCTCCGCGAAGGAGGCTCGCTCGACGAGCTCGCCCGCCTGCCCGAGCAGGGCGTCACCTCGTACAAGCTCTTCATGGCCTACAAGGGCGCGCTCATGGTGGACGACGAGACGCTCTTCAAGACGATGGAGGTGGCCGCGGAGACGGGTGCGCTCGTCATGGTCCACGCCGAGAACGGTGACGCCATCGACGTGCTCGTGAAGCAGGCTCTCGCGGCGGGGAACACGGCGCCGCACTTCCACGCGCTCACCCGTCCGCCTGAGCTCGAGGGGGAGGCGACGAACCGCGCCATCCAGCTCGCCCGCGTGGCCGGCGCCCCACTCTACGTCGTCCACGTCTCGTGTCGTGAGGCGATCGACCCCATCGCCCGCGCGCGCGAAGAGGGTTGGGACGTGTGGGGAGAGACCTGTACGCAGTACCTCTTCGTCGACTACACGTACCTCGAGCGGCCCGGCTTCGAGGGCGCGAAGTACGTCTACACCCCGCCGCCGCGGGCGCAGGAGAACCAGGAGCTGCTCTGGAACGCCGTGCGGTCGGACGTCCTCTCCGCGATCTCGACTGACCACTGCGCGTTCCGCTGGGACACGCAGAAGTCCCTCGGCAAGGACGACTTCTCGAAGATCCCGAATGGCGCCCCCGGGCTCGAGAACCGGCTGCACATGATCCACGAGTTCGGGGTTCGCACGGGCCGGATCACGCTGAACCGGATGGTGGAGCTCCTCTCGACCAATCCGGCGAAGCTCTTCGGCCTGTATCCCCGCAAGGGCACGATCGCCCCCGGCTCGGATGCGGACATCGTGATCTTCGACCCCGAGAAGCGGCATCTGATCACCGTCGACACCCAGCACTCGAGGTCCGACTACAACCTGTACGAGGGCACGGAGGTGACGGGCTCGCCGGAGACGGTGCTCCTGCGCGGGAACGTCCTCGTCGAGAACGGAGCGCTCGTCGCCGAGCCCGGTGTAGGGCAGTTCGTGGAGCGGGCGGCCTTCGGACAGGAGCTGTTACCCGCGGCAGCGAGGTAGGCGTGGAACCCGGTCCCCACGGTCCCGTCGAAGG